>NZ_CP031223.1:2963250-3292500 GCF_008973485.1 Psychrobacillus glaciei | reverse complement strand
TCATTTAAAGAGTGCGTAATAGCTCACTGGTCGAGTGACGCTGCGCCGAAAATGTATCGGGGCTAAACAAATCACCGAAGCTGTGGATTGATACCTATGGTATCAGTGGTAGGAGAGCGTTCTAAGGGCGTTGAAGTCAGACCGGAAGGACTGGTGGAGCGCTTAGAAGTGAGAATGCCGGTATGAGTAGCGAAAGATGGGTGAGAATCCCATCCACCGTATGACTAAGGTTTCCTGAGGAAGGCTCGTCCGCTCAGGGTTAGTCGGGACCTAAGTCGAGGCCGATAGGCGTAGACGATGGACAACAGGTTGATATTCCTGTACCACCAAACCACCGTTTGAGCAATGGGGGGACGCAGAAGGATAGGGTAAGCATGCTGTTGGTTATGCATGTCCAAGCAGTGAGGTGTGAGTGTAGGCAAATCCGCACTCTGTAACATTGAGCTGTGATGGCGAGGACTTAGTCCGAAGTTCCTGATTTCACACTGCCAAGAAAAGCCTCTAGCGAGGTGATAGGTGCCCGTACCGCAAACCGACACAGGTAGTCGAGGAGAGAATCCTAAGGTGAGCGAGAGAACTCTCGTTAAGGAACTCGGCAAAATGACCCCGTAACTTCGGGAGAAGGGGTGCTCTTTTGGGTGTATAGCCTAGAAGAGCCGCAGTGAATAGGCCCAGGCGACTGTTTAGCAAAAACACAGGTCTCTGCAAAACCGTAAGGTGAAGTATAGGGGCTGACGCCTGCCCGGTGCTGGAAGGTTAAGAGGAGTGCTTAGCGCAAGCGAAGGTGCGAATTGAAGCCCCAGTAAACGGCGGCCGTAACTATAACGGTCCTAAGGTAGCGAAATTCCTTGTCGGGTAAGTTCCGACCCGCACGAAAGGCGTAACGATCTGGGCACTGTCTCAACGAGAGACTCGGTGAAATTATAGTACCTGTGAAGATGCAGGTTACCCGCGACAGGACGGAAAGACCCCGTGGAGCTTTACTATAGCTTGATATTGAATTTTGGTGCAACTTGTACAGGATAGGCAGGAGCCTTAGAGCCCGGAGCGCCAGCTTCGGAGGAGGCGTCGGTGGGATACTGCCCTGGTTGTATTGAAATTCTAACCCATACCCGTAACCCGGGTAGGAGACAGTGTCAGGCGGGTAGTTTGACTGGGGCGGTCGCCTCCTAAAGTGTAACGGAGGCGCCCAAAGGTTCCCTCAGAATGGTTGGAAATCATTCGAAGAGTGTAAAGGCAGAAGGGAGCTTGACTGCGAGACCTACAAGTCGAGCAGGGTCGAAAGACGGGCTTAGTGATCCGGTGGTTCCGCATGGAAGGGCCATCGCTCAACGGATAAAAGCTACCCCGGGGATAACAGGCTTATCTCCCCCAAGAGTCCACATCGACGGGGAGGTTTGGCACCTCGATGTCGGCTCATCGCATCCTGGGGCTGTAGTCGGTCCCAAGGGTTGGGCTGTTCGCCCATTAAAGCGGTACGCGAGCTGGGTTCAGAACGTCGTGAGACAGTTCGGTCCCTATCCGTCGTGGGCGTAGGAAATTTGAGAGGAGCTGTCCTTAGTACGAGAGGACCGGGATGGACACACCGCTGGTGTACCAGTTGTTCTGCCAAGAGCATCGCTGGGTAGCTATGTGTGGACGGGATAAGTGCTGAAAGCATCTAAGCACGAAGCCCCCCTCAAGATGAGATTTCCCATTACGCAAGTAAGTAAGATCCCTCAAAGACGATGAGGTAGATAGGTTCGGGGTGGAAGCGTGGCGACATGTGCAGCTGACGAATACTAATCGATCGAGGACTTAACCAAATAGAATTTGCACATTTCAATGTCTTTTATCCAGTTTTGAAAGAATATAAAAAAGATTTTTAAAAAACTATTGAAATATTCTCTAGTTATGGTATAATTAATCTTGTCTTTCAAGTTAATAGGTCTAGTGATGATGGAGAAGAGGTCACACCCGTTCCCATACCGAACACGGAAGTTAAGCTCTTCATCGCCGATGGTAGTTGGGGGTTTCCCCCTGTGAGAGTAGGACGTCGCTAGGCTTAATAATATTCCGAAGTAGCTCAGTGGTAGAGCAATCGACTGTTAATCGATTGGTCGTAGGTTCGAGTCCTACCTTCGGAGCCATTTTTGGAGAGCTGTCCGAGTGGCCGAAGGAGCACGATTGGAAATCGTGTAGGCGGCTAACCCTGTCTCAAGGGTTCAAATCCCTTGCTCTCCGCCAGATATTTACTCTCTTAATACATAAAATGGCCCCTTGGTCAAGCGGTTAAGACACCGCCCTTTCACGGCGGTAACACGGGTTCGAATCCCGTAGGGGTCACCATTAATATTTTACCCAGGAGGATTAGCTCAGCTGGGAGAGCATCTGCCTTACAAGCAGAGGGTCGGCGGTTCGAGCCCGTCATCCTCCACCATTAAGTTTCAAAATATTTAAATTAGTAATTATAATATTGTCGCGGGGTGGAGCAGTGGTAGCTCGTCGGGCTCATAACCCGAAGGTCGCAGGTTCAAATCCTGTCCCCGCAACCAAATGGTCCCGTGGTGTAGCGGTTAACATGCCTGCCTGTCACGCAGGAGATCGCCGGTTCGATCCCGGTCGGGACCGCCATTTTTTAGAGATTTGAGATAAGCGAGAAGGTCGAGGAAGCGATTGAGTGAACGAAGGAGCGTACTAAAGTACGTAACTGAATGAACGAATGAAGCTGACAAAGAGATTCGATGCTTAGCACAAATCGAAGTAGGCTCAGTAGCTCAGTCGGTAGAGCAAAGGACTGAAAATCCTTGTGTCGGCGGTTCGATTCCGTCCTGAGCCACCATTAATTAGCCGAAGTAGCTCAACTGGTAGAGCAACTGACTTGTAATCAGTAGGTTGAGGGTTCAAGTCCTTTCTTCGGCACCACTGAAATGTGGAGGGGTAGTGAAGTGGCTAAACACGACGGACTGTAAATCCGTTCCTTAGGGTTCGGCGGTTCGAATCCGCCCCCCTCCACCATTTTTATTTTAGGGGCATAGTTTAACGGTAGAATAGAGGTCTCCAAAACCTTTGATGTGGGTTCGATTCCTACTGCCCCTGCCAATTTTACAGTTAACTTGAATAATGGCGGTTGTGGCGAAGTGGTTAACGCACCGGATTGTGATTCCGGCATTCGTGGGTTCAATTCCCATCAGTCGCCCCATATTCCTAATTTGTTAGCTTTTTTTTATTTATGGCGGTTGTGGCGAAGTGGTTAACGCACCGGATTGTGATTCCGGCATTCGTGGGTTCAATTCCCATCAGTCGCCCCATTGGGGTATAGCCAAGCGGTAAGGCAACGGATTTTGATTCCGTCATGCCCTGGTTCGAATCCAGGTTCCCCAGTTTTTTGCGGAAGTAGTTCAGTGGTAGAACACCACCTTGCCAAGGTGGGGGTCGCGAGTTCGAACCTCGTCTTCCGCTCCAACTTTTAAATGGCGGCATAGCCAAGTGGTAAGGCACAGGTCTGCAACACCTTTACCACCGGTTCAAATCCGGTTGCCGCCTCCAATTTTTATATTAGTAACAAGTGACTCATTAATTTTGCCGGTGTGGCGGAATTGGCAGACGCGCGGGACTCAAAATCCCGTATCCTCTGGATGTGTCGGTTCGACCCCGACCACCGGTATATTGCACGAAATTCAATTGAAGATGGAATTTTAAAAAACTCTTATGAATGCTGTTATATCAGCATTTATAAGAGTTTTTTTATTTTAACTAAATTTTTATTACTTGATTTTTACGATGAATTTGGAGTTTATTTACACATTTTTTACACAAGTCTATATATTATCTAAAAACAATTCTATAGTAAATGCGACATTACGTGTCAATAACATAAGCACTTATAGATACAGAACAGTCACAAGAGTATTTTTAAGATCCAATAGTTTCACTTTTCTTAATGTTGTAGATTCAGGTTCTGTGGCAAATTTATTTGATTTTTATGCTGCAAACGGAACTAATGTAACTACTGAAATAACCTTATCAGCATTAATTGGTGATTTGACTATGTTCGCTCATTAAAGTCATGGCGAGTTTGATTATACGATATCATCGGGTATAATTACTACTGGCTCTATTACGGCTATAAATAATTTCACTTTCTTCAATCCATCTGGATATTTTCCTTTAATATCCAGTATTTATATAGTGCGCAACATGTAATCTAAATAGTAACTACCGGGATTTAGCGCTCTGGTATTCGCTTTCCGCGGGCGTTGCCTCAGCCTCCTCGCTTCGCTGTGGGGTCTTCGGCTAACGCTATTCTCGCAGGAGTCTCATACCGCCGAGCTAAATCCAAATAATGTAGTTATTATTCTTTAAAATAAAAACCGATAAGTGAATAAGTTAAAAACATGCTTTGAATGTGACCACTGTCTCTTAATATAGCTTTTACTTGGCATGGAATGACACTTATAAAGTGTACACTACATAAATTGCACATAACGGTAGTTATCTTGCGATTAAAGCGTGGGATCTTTCGATTAGGATACTTTACTTAGCGATTTCGGTGTTAGATCTTGCGATTCAAGGCTCCTAGCTTTCGATTAGTAAAAAGTGGCATCTTCTTATGATAGAAAGCACCTATCCTATGGTAACGAGTCCCTTTATGAGCTTTTACACGACGGCACACACAGAATAGTCAACAAGCTACGTTGATTGTAGCGAAAGGGCGGCGACTCCAGCCGGATGAGTGAGACAGATGAGCAATCGCAGGCGAACGCGTAGCGTCGGCGATGGCTCATCGCTCACCCGGCGGAAAGCGTCCGCCCTGCAGCGAAAATCCTAGCGATATCTACGACGCATTATATCTATATTGCGTCGTAGTAGAAAATTATTAGTATAGAAGGAACTATTACTATACTTTTTTATAAAAAAATCTTTTGTTTGACGTTCAAAATTTAATTTAGCTGAGGAAAAAATAAGGTTAAATAAATCAGTTTGTATTAACTTCGACTATTTGGTATATTATTAGGTATATACAATCGTTGATGTGATCAAGTAAATAAGAATTGTGAGACAGAAAATATAGCAACTTGCTGAGAGCTATATCACCGCTTCTTGTTGAAACCTACCACGGAGATGTTATGCAAACATAACCGATTCGTTGTCGTTAACCAACGTTTGAGATAGTTCGTTAAAATTGATGAACTAATTAAAGGTGGTACCGTGTCTATCCAGTGTAAAGACGCCCTTTTTATAAGGGAGTTTTTACGCTTTTTTTATTTTAAAGGAGGAAAAGTAGATGTCTACACAACAAAATGATTTTACAAAATGGTATATCGACACTATTCAGAAGGCAGATTTAATGGATTATACACCTGTTCGTGGGTGTATCGCGTTTAAACCGGATGGCTTTGAAATTTGGGAGCATATTCAAGCCGAAATGAACAGACGCTTTAAAGAAACCGGACATCGCAATGCTTATTTCCCAATGCTTATACCAGAGTCATTTTTCCAAAAAGAAAAGGATCATATTGAAGGTTTCGCTCCGGAGCTACCATGGGTAACAGAAGCAGCTGGTGAGAAACTAGAAGAGCGCTTAGCATTACGTCCAACTTCTGAAACGATGATTGGTCATTTGTATTCAGATTGGATTAAAAGCTATCGTGATCTACCAGTATTAATTAACCAATGGGCAAACGTGTTCCGTTGGGAAAAGAAGACGCTTCCTTTCATTCGTACATCTGAATTTTTATGGCAAGAGGGGCATACTGCTCATGTAGATGAAGAGGATGCACGTAAAGAAACAATGCAAATGCTTAACATCTATAAAGAGGTTGTAGAAGAGCTTTTGGCTATTCCGGTATACGATGGACAAAAGACACCATCTGAACGTTTTGCAGGGGCTGTGGATACGTATTCGATTGAAGCAATGATGAAGGATGGAAAAGCTGTTCAAGCTGGGACTTCTCATTACTTGGGAACGAAATTTGCAGAAGCATTTGATATTAAATACTTGAATAAAGAAAACAAACATCAACATGTTCATACAACATCATGGGGAACTTCTACACGATTAATCGGTTCTGTTATTATGGTGCATGGTGATGAGCAAGGTCTTGTATTACCACCACGTGTTGCACCAACGCAAGTTGTTTTAATTCCAGTGGGACCTTGGAAGAAGAACCCAGCTATTATGGAGAAACTTGATGAGCTATATGCTGATTTAAAAGCAAAAGGTATTCGTGTACGTCTCGATGATTCAGATCAATCACCAGGTTATAAATTTAATGAGTGGGAGCTAAAAGGTGTTCCCGTCCGTGTTGAATTAGGACCTCGTGATTTAGAAAACAACCAAGCACTACTTAAAGCACGTGATGAAGGTGACAAGGTATCTGTAGATATTCCTAATTTAGTGGAGCGTATTGAAGAAGAACTAACAACAATGCAAACCCGTTTATTAGAAAAAGCTCGCGCATTCCGTGATCAAAATTCACATACAAATGTGGATTCATTAGACCAATTAAAACAACATCTTGCAGACTCGACTGAAAAGGGAGAAATTCCAGGTTGGATTCTTGCAGGATGGTGTGGAGACGACGCTTGTGAAGAACAAGTGAAAGAGGAAACAAAATTCACGACACGTAATATTCCTTTCAATCCACCAGTTGAAAAGTCTACATGTATAAACTGTGGAAAAGAATCAAAACATACAGTTTGGTTCGGTCGTGCGTATTAATTAAATAATAGAAACATCTCTAAAAATCAACCATTGCTTATTAAATGGTTGATTTTTTATTTATTCAAAATTTCATGTAAGATAAAAGGAATACAACCGTCTAATTAGTAAAGAAAGGGGGGATCCCTTGGAGAGGAATTTGATAGAAGAATGGTTTGATTTATTCGAAAGAGATATTACAAGTTTTCTAGTGTACTATACAGGATCATTGGACGTAGAAGATTTAGTACAAGAAACCTTTCTTCGTGCATTGAACAAAATGTCAAGATTCAACGAGAATGCACATCCAAAAACTTGGTTAATATCCATCGCAAGAAATATGGTAATAGACCATTATCGTAGAAACCGCGTATGGAATAAAATGAGGCATTTATTTTTCCACGAACAAAATATCTCGTTTGATACAGAGCAGCGAATTCTTCTAAATCAAGAAAATGCCAATTTATATAAAGCAATTAATAGGCTACCAGCAAATCAAAAAGAAGTAATTATTTTAAGAGGGATTTTGGAAATGCCATCCAAGGAAGTCAGTAGCATTATGAAAAGTAATGAGAATAACATAAATGTACTGTATCACCGTTCCTTAAAAAAGTTGAAAACAATGCTCGAACAGGAGGGGGATGAATATGGAAGATTTTAATAAACTGCAAGAAGAGTTAAAAAAGCTTCCTAAATATTCTCTAGAAATCGACCAAAAAGCTAAAGTTTTGCATTCATTAAGATCACAGCAAAATTCCCCTAAGAAAACTTTTTTCTTAGCACCGTTCTTTACTGTAATCGGAATGTGCTCCGTCCTATTTTTTCTTTTTTTTACAAATGAGGCTACTAACAAATTAAGTGCGCATCCAGGAACAGTTTTTACATTACCAGATAGAGATCAAGAGGTAGTTGGGGTAGAAGGAAAGATAGGGATTCTTGTTTTTAAGGAGCAATTTGTTGCAGAAGATATGCGAAGAGGATCTAAGCTGATGTTGTACTACTGGGGGGATCCAAATGTTCTCGTTGGAAAGAAATACTTGGTCGAAGCTGAGAATAAAAAAGGGAAGAAAGTTGAGTTGTCACGAGGGATTCTTTCGGATGGTTTATATATTGAGGACGCCCACGCATTAGCTAACTTCCCTCCATTTCCAACCGAGGGAGAATGGCAGTTATCCTTTTATGTGGAAGATGTTTTATTTGATGCATTTACTATTGATGTGTACCCACCGTTTCCTAAAACAGAGCATTATACTTTACTTGATTCTCCAAGGGAGCTTCCCGTTGGTGAAATATTTGAGTTATATATAGAAAGCACAATTGGTGAAAAAGAGGAAATTGACGTTCAACTAATTGATAATAAAGGGAATCTTATGGAAGAGACCATTTTTCAAAGAGAAAGTTTGGGTTATAGGAACTCACAGGAAATTTACTTATATAAAGGTGACATCACGTTAAAGGATCACGGATCTTGGAAGCTCATAATTGACGGAGAGCAAACAGGGCTTTTCAACAATTAGAATAAAAAACATCCTTTCCTACTGAAGGTAAGGATGTTTTAATTTATAAACTCTTGACGACTATCAATAGAGCACTTATAGGAATTGCGGTAATAATTCTAGCTACTCTTTCTGTAGTTATATCCTCCATTCGTTATAATCATTGTGTAACACAATAGAGCTTGCATCTCCACCATGAATTTGGGTAAACATAGTACCCATAGATTCAACTAGTTTACGGCCATCTTCTAAATTAATAGAAGGACGTAGGAAGACAATCTGGACAGCATTTGTAGTTTCTTCCGTGACAGCAGTCTTTACCGAGTCAACAAACGGGCTGCCAAATGGTCCAGTTGTATCTGAAAGCGCAAGTATATTTTTTATATTATTTTCTCTGCCATTTAGTCCTTCATATATAGTTTCTTCATTGCCAAGAGAAATGGATACATCCCCATGAATCTTTCCTAAATCATAAATTCCCATTGGTATTTCATATCGCATGGAGAAGAAATTATTTAAATCAACAGCAGAATGCAAAGGTGTGATATAATTTTGTTTTGCAATTCGTCGATATAATGCTTCAACAGAAGGACGGTATCGGTTAGGATCTGCACCTAGTTTCTTCCATAACGTTCGCCATTCTTTAATTCCCTCAAATTCTGTTACGGACTTTTCTTCCATTTCAAAGAAAAGTTGCTCCTGAAATAATTGGAGACGTCCTTTAAGCATTTGGGGAGAAGAGGTAACGACAATTTTGGTATAATGAATAATGCCTATTTTAAGAGTAGGTTCGACTTGCAATAAAGAATTATCTAGTTTTATTATCATAACGACCGTCCTTACACGTATTTTCTTAAGTTTAGCATAAGAGAGGAGAACTTTTGTGAATATAAACCAATTTCAAGAACATCTAATTGAATATGCTGCTTCCATTGGAATTGATAAAATTGGGTTTACTTCTGCTTCTCCCTTTCATGAATTAAAAAATAGATTAATTAGGCAACAGGAGCTAGGATTTGCTTCGGGTTTCGAAGAACCGAACATAGAGAAAAGAACGCATCCGGAGCTTTTGCTTTCAGAAGCGGAAAGTATTATAGCAATTGCCATTGCCTATCCATCGAAAATGAAAGATGCTCCGTCGAGTATAAAGGGTGCTAGGAGGGGAATATTTGCAAGAGCATCATGGGGGATGGATTATCATACCGTTTTACGTGAGAAACTTGCACTTTTAGAGTTATTTATACTAACACATAAGCCTGATGCAAGGTTGCGCTCCATGGTTGATACTGGGGAACTTTCTGATCGGGCTGTGGCGGAGCGAGCAGGCATAGGGTGGAGTGCTAAAAACTGTGCGATTATTACACCAGAGTTTGGGTCGTATGTGTATTTAGGTGAAATGATTACTTCGATTCCTTTTGCGCCAAGTGAGCAAATGGAGGATCAATGTGGAGACTGTAGGCTTTGTTTAGATATATGTCCAACTGGAGCTTTAATCGAAGGTGGACAACTGAATGCCCAGCGTTGTATTGCATTTATTACTCAAACGAAAACAATGGTTTCAGATGAGTTTCGAGCTAAAATAGGGAATAGAATTTATGGATGCGATACTTGCCAAACGATTTGTCCGAAAAATAAAGGGAAAGCTAATTTACATCAAGAAGCATTTAAGCCAGACCAAGAGCTTGTAAAGCCATTACTGTTACCATTATTAAGTATGACAAATCGATCGTTTAAAGAAACATTTGGGCATATGTCCGGAGCTTGGAGAGGGAAGAATCCGATTCAACGTAATGCGATTATCGCGCTTGCACACTTTAAGGAAGCTTCGGCGGTACCTACGTTAATCGAATTAATGGAAAAAGATACTCGTCCCGTTATTCGAGGAACAGCTGCATGGGCAATTGGTAAAATTAATACAGACGATGGACTAACGGCACTAAAAAAAGCGGAACAAACAGAAGAAGTAGAAGAAGTATTAGATGAAATTAGAAAAGGGTTACAGTTTTATATATTGGAGAAATAGGAAGTGGAGAATTTGAGTATTAATATCGTGTTATATCAACCAGAGATTCCGGCAAATACAGGGAATATTGCAAGAACATGTGCAGGAACAGGGGCGAAGTTACATTTAATTCGACCGCTTGGATTTTCAACAGATGACAAAATGTTAAAACGAGCAGGACTCGATTATTGGGAGCATGTAGACATTACCTATTATGATGGATTAGATGAATTTTTTGAGAAACATCCGGAAAAGGAATATTATTTAATTACGAAGTTTGGTGCAAAACCGCATACAACTTACGATTTTAGTGACGTGGAAAAAGATCACTTCTTTATTTTTGGACGTGAGACAAAAGGGTTGCCTCGTGAATTTATTGACGCACATCCAGACCGGGCTTTAAGAATTCCGATGAACGATAATATTCGATCGTTGAATTTATCAAATACAGCAGCAATACTTATTTATGAAGCTTTACGTCAGCAGGATTATCCAAATTTACATTAAAAAAACGGACAGGTCTAATTAGACTTGTCCGTTCTTAGTATTATTACTTGTCAGATGCACCTGGTTTGTCATCGTAACCTGCTTTGAAAATTGCAGCAAGGAACGCTACAATAACACCAAGAATAAGGATAAGATTCATATTGAGTTCCTCCTCTAATATATTATGAACTAAGTATACCCTACTTAGTATTAAAAAGAAATATTACGGGAAAGTGAAATTATGTCTGAATTGTTTCTATTGAAAGTTGCAACCTATGGAATATTCTAATACCATAATGAAAAGGAGTGATTTTTTAAATGAGCAATTTGAAAAATGGTCCAGAAAACGGTTCGATGGCAACAAATATGGAAGAGGTAAAGCTACTGGGAAAGCAAATGGAAAAGCTGAGAGACGATAATGAATTAGAACAAGATAATCGTGTATCAGATCCAGCACAAACCGATGATACATCTTCAATGAAACAGAGAAAAAACGACTGATACTTCATCAGTCGTTTTCCTCAAAAGAAAGGATGAATACATTGAAATTACATAAGAATTCAACAAAGCAATTAGCAAATGGAGTAGAAATGCCACGTATAGGTTTAGGAGTGTATAAAATGACGGAGCCAGATATTGCGCTACAAGCAATTTCAGCGGCTTTAGATAGTGGATATCGTCATATTGATACTGCTTCCCTTTATGCAAATGAGAAAGAAGTCGGAGAAGCAGTACGTAACTCTAAAATAAATAGAGAAGATATTTTCATTACCACAAAAGTATGGAACTCCGATCAAGGGTACGATCAAACATTAAAAGCATTCGAAAAGTCATTGGAATTATTAGGACTTGATTACATAGATTTATATATAACGCATTGGCCAGTGAAAGAGACTTTCATAGATACGTATCGTGCAATTGAACGTTTATATGAAGAGAAGCTAATCCGTGCTACTGGTGTATCTAATCATCATCAACACCATTTAGAAGCAATTGCTGCAAAAGCAAATGTTAAACCAATGGTCAATCAAATCGAATGTCATCCTCGTTTAACACAATTTGACCTTCGAGAATATTGCCAAGAACAAGGAATTGCAGTTACTTCATGGTCACCACTTGCAAGAGGCGGTTTACTTAACGAACCGACATTACAACGAATTAGTGGAAAATACGGTAAATCCCCAGCACAAACAATCATTCGTTGGCACTTGCAACATGACTTAGTCGTTATTCCAAAATCAGTGACACCTGCTAGAATTGCTGAAAATCTAGATGTTTTCGATTTTGAATTATCGTTTGAAGATATGAAAAATATTGATGCACTAAACTTAAATGAACGTACTGGAGCAGACCCTGATAACTTTAGCTTTAAATTTTAAATTGGTAGGAGGAGATATTATATAAGTAATGCAATCCTCTTTCACGCGACGAGCTTGCGCAGGAGCACATGCTTTTTATGCGACGAGCTTGCGCAGGAGCACACCCAGATAACTTTAGTTTTAAATTTTAGCTCTGTTAACCTATACTATTAATTTCCGTGGGGGTGACGCCTTTCACTACAATCAATTAAATGTTTTAAATTCAGAAATTACATCTAATAAAGCATAAATTTTAAGTAGAAACACTATGGCCATGCTTTCTCCAATTCAGAGAATGCAAAGCTATAGTGTTTTTTATGTTTCTAGTATTCAGAAATATTTACCAAATATGAAACTTTCCATCAAATACAAACGTATTAAAGTGAACTGTTTGGCTTCTCCAGTTTATTAATTAATAAATCACAGTTCAAATGAGGTGAATTTATGGGATTGTTTTTTGAGAAAGTTACGAGAAAAAAGAGCGCAAAGCCTATTGTAATTCTAAGAGTGTTAATGCTTATTGCGATGTCTATCTTTTTGATAATGACATTATTCAATGATTTAAATATGTACTTTCTGAAATATGTCTTTGTAATAGCAGGTGTCTTCTCTATTATGGATGGAATCGAAAGTTACTTTCATAAACAAAGTCGGAAGGTTATTCTAACGGAGATGGGAGTAGGAGTGGTTTATATCATTCTTTCAATTTCAATAAAATAGGGGGAAATCATTTATGAAAATGGAAAAAAAAAATCGGATTTTTTTGTGTATCATCATTAGTTTGTTCTTGTTAGGTGCATGCCAAAAAGGTACTGAGGAACCAACCATTCAATTTTCAAATGGTTCTGTACAATTAACACCAATTTATTATGGCGACCGATTTAACGAGGATGAAGCTCAAATTGAGGAGAAAATTCAATATTTCATGATTGGTAAGCTATTTGTTGAACTGCCAAACGTTATTTATGGTGAACAAATTCAAATACAGGCTCAAAATTTTAGTACGAAGAACTACGAAGTCTATGATTACCTATTAGATGGAAAAGGAAATATTATTTCTGAATATGAAATGACTCCAACTTTAGTAAAAGTAATGGAACAAGGTATGACTACTTTCACTTTTGAACCATCACACAATGCAAAAGTATATGCCGATTATGCAATTGACCATCAATTAGCTCATTGTATTTTAATAAGGTCAAAAATTTACAAGAGCAATTTTGCATTTGCGACTTTAATTTTAAGTGAAGAAGAAATATAAGCATTTTACTGAGTTTTTCATTTATTGCTTATAAGCCTTCCAACATGGAGAAAGAGTGGTAGAGAATTATGACAATATTGCTTTATTTCATCGTTTCTATGGTTATTAGCTTGATTGTTAAAGTTGTATTATTGGTTACTTACAAAGACAAAGAAAAGTTGGATAAGGGATTTGTATTTCCTTATATAAGGTTAAGTTATAGAAGAAAGACAATTCGAACACTATGGACTTTTCCTATAATTCTTGTAGGACTTATTGTTATATATCTTTATGGAGAACTAAATATTATGTGGAATCTAATCTTATTAATGGTTACATTGATTCTTACCTTTTTACAACTAGCGAACAATTATAAAAAATGGAAAAAATATGAACGAGGTTAATCCAAGATCCTTTTTAATTGATATGCAGAATAAGTAGAAAAGGGGAATGAATTGAATCCTGTTGATAGGAGAGAAATCCATGCCGAACCAGTTTCATCATTTAGCAAGAGGGGTCTTTCTACAAAATAATAAAGTCTTACTTGCACAAGCAATAGGACATACAAATACCTTTTTACCTGGTGGACATATTGAATTTGGTGAAAGTGCAAAAGATGCACTGATGAGAGAGATTGAAGAAGAACTGGGTATTGAATGTGAAGAGGTAAGTTTTCTTGGTCTAGTAGAACACAAGTGGGAGAAACAGGGTATATTAAACTGCGAAATAAACCAAGTTTTTGAAATTAAAAGCGACCAATTAAATACAAGTAATAACCCAAAATCTACCGAATCTCATCTGAAGTTTTTCTGGTGTAATGGAGATGAATTGGATTCTAAAAACTTGCAGCCATACCCATTTAGGACTCTAATAAAAAACTATTTAGAAGGAAATAAAGATGTTTGGTGGGAGAGTACATTAAACGCAGAAATGGATGATTCAAACAGAAATTAGATTTTACAACTTCAAGTTACATGGAATAGTACAGCATTTTGAAAAAAAGGAATATCACACATCCCTATAGAATATATCAGTATTCATGGAAATTTATTGGGAGGTAATTTTATAAAAAAACTATTTGGTGTTTTATTAGTAATATTCGGCGTAGTGGCCGTTTTGATTGGATTAATTCCTTATGTAATTGATTTTCCATATACTACTTGGGGTGAAAATTCTGGTCCTAAAAACTATTGGGAGCTTATTATTTACATTGCTTATGATGGATGGTATTTACATTTTGGAATAGTAATGGTGTTAGTTGGATTTTTTTTACTCTATAAATTAAGAAAGAAGACTCCTGGAAATCTGATAGTTCTAAAATAAAAGGACAATGGGGAAAGGGGATGGAACTATTGAAGAAGAAAAACAGTTTAATTTTCATTTTAGGTCTTGTAGTTGGTGTTTTTACCGGGAATGGAATATTTATATGGCTAGGTATACCTACTTATGATCAATTACTTGAAATGACGCTAGGAAAACCGAACGCGCTAAATAGAGTGATAGCAATTCTAGTAACAGGCGTACTCATTTATTTAATCTATTCAATACCTTTTAACATATTTAAACGAAAGAAAAAATCAATTTAATGCAATAAATAGGGAATACTAGTTTTTTTTTCAAAGAACGGAGCAATTTGATAATGATTGCAATGGAGGATAGCAACTAGCAAGAAAAATTGTACTTCTTTCTAATTTTGATGAGCTTTTCGGTTCTCCTTTTTATTTGTTCAAGAGAGACAGAATAATTGGAGAATCTGTCAGATCCAATTATTCAAAATCCATTAGTAATTACGCAGAATAACAAAAAATTTAAAATATTTACCTATTATCAAAAATTCGATGACTTTTTAGAGAGTGAAAAAAAGTAGCCGGATAATTTAGCAGAGCTACGGTAATAGTAGCTGATGTTTCGTCCAAAGCACTAGGGAAATAGTAGAGATCAGATGCACTTAAAGGTCGACTGCTTTAGATTATAATGGGGGAAATATGTGAAAAAATAATCAGTGTAATTTTTTAATAATGTTCACTTTAGCTGGTTGTACCTTGAAAACAAAAACACTCCCTGAATTTTATGAAAAAGACCTTGATGATGTAACGAAAATAGTCATAGTAGATGGAATTACAGGATATAAAAAAATAATTAAAGATAAAGTAATCATACAGAAGCTTTTAAGAGAAATAAAAGATATAAACTTCACTCCAGAAGAAAGTCAAGAACAACGAGAGGGGTGGAGTTATTCAATTACTCTTTTCCAAGATGATGAACAAACTTTCCAATTTGGACTTACACAAGTAAAGGGAAATTACTATTATACAGAACCAGATATACTTCCAATTGTTGATAAATTTTATGAAAACCTTGATCTTCAAGAAGAATAATTCCTTATCTTCAATAAAAGATGACATTCCTTAATGAAACCTAAGCAAATAATGAACAATCAATAAGAAAAGGAGGGAAAGTATTGAAGATGAAATTATTATTTTTTGCAATAGTACTATCCATATTTTTTATTGTTGGTTGTACGACCAATCAAGAAGTTGGGAATGCTAATGGTACAGATAGTTATGAAAATATTAGAGAGACTGCTTGGAACTTCCTTGTAGAAAAAGATTGGACTGAAAGAGCAATAGAAGACTGGAAAACGGCGGAAGTAGAGAAGATTATTGCTCGAAATAACTATGCATTCTTAGATGAAAATTATGATGGCAAAGAAGTATTTGCAGTTTCTTTTGAAGATAAAGGGAAATTTGTAATGGGTCCTCCTGTAATACTTGTTGATTCCGATACGAATGAAGTAATTGGCTATATCCTAGCCGAATAAAAAACTATTATGATGCGAACAGTAGATTTTACTGTCAATAATACAAATGGTGGTTGGTTAGTGGGGTTGCTCATTAATCTAATGATCTATTCCTTATAACACCAAATACACAAAATAAAAAGTATCGGTAATTGACTACCGATACTTTTCCTTATTTCCTATCTTCTATCCTCGACAACAATCAACTCTCCCGTAATCGGATGTGCAAACTGTACTTTGAATGCGTGAAGTTCATAAGTTTTGGTTGGTGACTTTTTCGCTCCGTATAAATCGTCTCCTACAATTGGATGACCTAGATGGGCAAAATGTACACGAATCTGATGGGTACGTCCTGTTTCTAGAATTGCATGTACTTTTGTAAAATCAGGATTTCTTCCTACAACTTCATAGTGGGTAATTGCAACTTGACCTGATGGAGATACTCTTTTTCTTGTTGCATGGTGTCGATCCACACCTATGGCAGCTCGGATGGTGCCGTTGTTATTTTTTACTTGGCCTTCGACAATCGCTTCATACGTGCGGACGATTTCTTTATTTTCCAACATACGATCTAGCATCCCTTTGACGATAGGATTTTTCGCAACAACGATTAGACCTTTTGTCCCTTCGTCTATTCGATGTACATGCTCTCCATAAGCTTGTCCCTTACTAGATAAGTAATGATGAACCGTATTCATGAATGTGTGGTTTTGACCTGCTTCATTTGGATGTGTTGCAGCACCACGAGGCTTCGATGCAATTAGTAAATACTCATCTTCATACGCAACATAAAGAGGTATTTGATCGGAAGAAAGATAATTTGAAGCATCGCCCTCCCATGTAAAAACTAGTATATCCCCTTTTTGAAGCGGCGCTTTCCATTGCATTAGTTCTCCATTTACATCACTGACTGCTTTTTGCATACGTAAATCATGGATAAGTTTTTTACCAAGCTTCCATTTTTGTTGAAGAATTATATCAATTGTTAGTGCATCCTCTTGTACTGTATAACTAAATGTATGTATCATTTTTTTCTCTCCCTTTAAAAAAGGCCATGTCATTTTGACACGACCGTTTTAATTATTTTAACACTACTTGATCAAAAAAAGCTTGAATTTCATCATCTGGGTGAGAACCTAACAATCTAGCTACTTCTTTTCCATCTTTAAAATAAACCAGTGTCGGTGTAGCTTCTATGGAATAATCATCCCAGCCTTGGTCATATTCAAGTATATTATATTTTACAATTTTAACCCCATTTTTCTTTGCAAGAGGAATTAATCTAGGAGTCATTTCCTTACAGTGGCTGCATTCTGGACTAAAAAAGTAGACTGTAACTGGTTCGCCAGTGTTAATTTTTTCTTTTAGCTTATCGGGCATAATAATATTTTGATAGTTTGGGTCTTTTAGTAAATCAATAGTAGATTGTCTTAAATTAGTTTTATCATATGGGTTGTCCGCCATTTTTGTTTTGTTTGATTGGTTCGTTAGTACGATAATTAATATAAAAACAACTACTATTATTCCACCAAATGCAGCTAATCTTTTCATACTACTTTTCCTCCTTAATACTTCTTAAAACCAATACACTACTAATAATGATTAAAATGAATGCTATAAGAGCTAAAAATGGGATCGTAATAAATCCTAAATAATTTATGTAGTCACTAGTACAAGGTACTCTACCACAAGCAGGTGCGGATTCTTGCATAAAACTAATTTTTTGAATGCTATAGTGATACGCGGATATACAACCTCCGATAATAGAAAAAATGAGAGTTGTAACTGCAACTTTAGCATTTTTTTGTGCATATGCAACACCTAAGATTATGACTAGGGGATACATGAGAATACGCTGATACCAACATAATTCACAAGGTTCATACTGTCGTATTTCTGAAAAGTATAAGGAACCAAGAGTAGCAGTTAAAGCCACAGACCACATAAATAACAATAGATTTTCCACTTTTTTTGTCATAGGATGCTCCTTTAAAATACTTTGAACTCAAATAAAAGTATACGGGTTCTTTAAAAGTATGTAAAATATTTTATCTGTTTAGGAAAGAGAGATATAATAGAAGATACTTAACTATAGAGGAGCGATTGGAATGTCCGAAGAATTTGATCTATCCCAATTTGAAAAAAGTATGATTATAAGACAAACGTCTTTTGCAGATATAGAATCCATTTTAGAAATCCAACGTCTTTGTTTCCCTGGAATGGATCCATGGGAAGTAGCGCACTTACGTAGTCACTTAACTATTTTTCCAGAAGGACAATTAGTTGCAGAACTAGATGGCAAAGTGATTGGTTCTTGTTCGAGTTTGATTATTAACTTTGATGAGTACGATGACCGCCATTCTTGGTCAGATGTAACGGATGCTGGCTATATTACAAACCATAATCCTGACGGGTATAACTTATATGGCATCGAAGTAATGGTGCATCCGAATTATCGTAGAATGAAGGTAGGGCAACGTCTATATGAAGGAAGAAAAGATATTGCCAGACAGTTCAATTTAAAATCCATCATAATTGGCGGGCGTATTCCAAACTTTCATAAACATTCACAGGAAATGTCACCGAGAGAATATGTGACGGCTGTATCAAGACATAAATTATATGATCCAGTACTTACATTTCAGTTAATGAACGGATTTACATTGATGCGTATCAACCCAAACTATTTGCCAGACGATAAGGCATCCGTTAAATACGCTACATTGATGGAATGGAATAATGTTGATTATATTCCACTTTCAAAGCGTCATTTTAAAACGAGCTATCCAGTTCGGATTTGTGCAGTACAGTATATGATGCGTAAAATTAATTCGTTTGAAGAATTTGCAAACCAATGTGAGTACTTTGTAGACGTAGCTTCAGATGCACAATCCGATTTCGTTGTGTTTCCCGAAATTTTTACAACGCAATTAATGTCATTTTTAGATGAACCTTCACCAAGTCAAGCCGTGCGTAAGCTAACGGAATATACACCACAATATATGGAGTTATTTTCCGATTTAGCTGTGCGTTATAATATTAATATTATTGCTGGTTCCCACTTTGTGGAAGAAGAAAATGAAGAAATCTATAATATTGCATATTTATTTCACCGTGACGGTTCTATTGACAAGCAGTATAAAATCCATATTACACCGAATGAACGTAAATGGTGGGGAATTAGTGCAGGGGATTCTGTAAAAGTATTTGATACAGATTGCGGAAAAATTGCGATTCAAATTTGTTATGATATAGAATTTCCAGAACTTGCTCGGATTGCAACGGATATGGGTGCAAATATTATTTTCACTCCATTTTGTACAGAAGATCGCCAAGGATACTTACGTGTTCGTTACTGTGCACAAGCTCGAGCAGTTGAAAATCAAATTTATACGGTCATCTCTGGTACAGTAGGAAACTTGCCGCAAACGGAGAATATGGATATTCAATACGCACAGTCTGCTATTTTTGCACCATCGGACTTTGAATTTGCACGGGATGGAATTGTGGGAGAAACAGAACCTAATTTAGAGATGGTGTTAATCGGGGATGTTGATTTAGAAATTTTAAGACGTCAACGTCAAGATGGGACAGTTAAGCATTTGAAAGATCGCCGCCATGACGTATATGAGATTGATTATAAAAAGTAAGGAATGGGGTTTCAATAAATGTCATTTAAACAGTTATTCGAACAATGGAATAGCTTTTCTGAATTAGAGTCTATTTGGAAAGAGAATCTTCAGCTATTAGCAAAAGATGAGAAACAATTAGAGGATGCATTTCACCGTAATTTGGAGTTTGGAACTGGTGGAATGCGCGGGGAAATTGGAGCAGGAACAAATCGTATGAATACATATACGATTCGTAAAGCTACCTCCGGATTAGCTGGATATATACAAGCAGCTGGAGCGGGTGCGATGAATAGAGGAGTAGTCATTGCATATGATAGTCGCAGATTTTCTCCAGAGTTTGCAAGAGAAGCGGCTAATACACTCGCTTCAAATGGCATAAAAGCTTATTTGTATTGCGAGCCTAGAACGACTCCTCAGTTGTCTTATTCGGTCCGAAAACTACATGCATTCATGGGGATTGTGATTACGGCTAGCCATAATCCTCCCGAATACAATGGATACAAAGTATATGGAGAAGACGGAGCTCAGTTAAACTTGAGCGATGCAGATGCAGTCATTCATTATGTCATTAAAGCCGGGAATGCTCTCCAAATTAAACAAAGTGCTATTGACGAAAAACTTATTATATTTTTAGATGAAGAAATAGATAAAGCTTATATGAAAGAATTGAAAACAGTACAAGAAAATCCGACGCTTGCTGCAACTACCGAATTAAAAGTAGTATTTACTCCACTACACGGGGCATCTGGTCATACTGTGAGCCGCATATTAAGTGAGTGTGGCTATAGACATATTCATTATGTATCAGAGCAAATGGAGCCAAATGGTGAATTTCCTACCGTGAAATCTCCAAATCCGGAAGAACAGAGTGCTTTTGAATATGCCATTCAATATGGTGAAAAATCCGATGCTGACATTCTAGTTGCTGCAGATCCTGATGGAGACCGCGTAGGACTAGCAGTGAAATCAGAAGCAGGATATAAGCTTTTATCCGGCAATCAAACAGGTGCTATTTTAATCGAGTATTTATTGACACAAAGAAAAGAAAAGGGCACAATGCCTGCAAAAGGTCGTGTTTTTAAAACGATTGTGACCTCTGATTTAGGAAGAGTGATTGCAGAGTATCACGGTGCAAGTACAGAAGATGTATTGACAGGATTTAAATTTATTGGTGAAAAAATTAAGCAATATGAGGAAACGAAAGAATTTGAGTTTTTATTTGGCTACGAAGAAAGTTATGGCTATTTAGTCAAAAGTTTTGCTAGGGATAAAGATGCCATACAAAGTGTACTAGCAATAGTTGAGGCTGCCGCTTACTATAAAGGGCAAGGTTTGACTCTAGTAGATGTCTTACATACCTTATACGAAAGACATGGCTATTATTTAGAAGGGCTAGTATCTGTAACGAAAAAAGGGGTAAGTGGGTCGAATGCGATTAATAGCTTACTAGAACAAATTCGTATGAATCAGTTAACTGAAATTGCTGGGGCTGCTGTGCAATCACAAGAGGATTATTTAACTTCATTGCGAACGTTTACAGACGGTCGAGAAGCGGAGCCGCTTTTATTGCCAAAATCGAATGTAATCAAATACTTCCTAGCCGATGGTTCATGGGTATGTGTAAGACCAAGTGGAACGGAGCCTAAGATTAAATATTATTTTGGAGTGACAAGTGAGTCCGAAATAGAAAGCATTGAAAAACTAGAAGTATTGAAACATGCATTTACTGATGAGATGAATCGGTACTTAAAAGAATAAATCATGAAATCCGGGAAAGTACTACTTGTGCTTTTCCGGATTTTTTTCAGTCAAAAGTATGATGCCTAGTTTTGACAGTCATGTAACAATAAATGATAAGATGAAATACATAGGCAACAAGTACATGGAGGAGTTTTACATGCAATCAAATGAACTCTCAAACATAGGATTACTGAAAGAAATTGCAGAGTTTTTAAATGAAGAAACAGATATGGAACAAATGCTACAAGGAGCACTTCAAAAGCTTTTAGAAGGAACTCTCTTTGAAACTGGTTGGATTTTCTTTATTGATAAAAAAGGAAAGCAACAGCTTATTGCACATGACAAATTACCAAATGCACTAAAGCGGAATGAGTGCATGCATTTGCAAAAAGGTGGTTGCTGGTGTGTTTCCAGATTTCAAAACGGTGAACTAAAGAAGGCCTCTAATATTATTGAATGTAAACGAATTGTCAATGCAAGAAAGAAGAACAATGAAGACACAAATGACATCACACATCATGCAACCGTTCCTTTACTATCTGGACAAGAAAGTTTTGGTCTTTTGAATGTTGCTACACCTAATACAATTCGATTTTCAGAAGGCGAACTTGCATTACTTGAGTCCGTTGCCTTTCAAATTGGATCTGCTATTAAGCGAATATACTTGACGAAACAGGAGCAGCAAGTAGCGCTTGTGCAAGAAAGAAATCGTTTAGCACGTGACTTGCATGATTCCGTCAATCAATTATTATTTTCGGTCACGTTAACTGCACGTGGCGGAGTGGAAATGACAGAACAACAAGAAATTAAAGATACATTTAAAGAAATACAAAATCTCACACAAGATGCTTTAACTGAAATGCGAGCTCTTATTTGGCAACTTCGTCCGAAAGGGTTGGAGACTGGAATAATGGAAGGTATAAAAGGCTACGGGGATATATTAGGATTAACACTTACTATCAATGTAAAAGGTGTTATTAATTTACCTGGAAGTATGGAAGAAACGTTATTTCGAATTGCACAGGAAGCATTAAATAATATTCGAAAACACGCGGGTGTGTTAAAGGCAGAGTTGTATTTAACAGTTACCTTGACAGATGTATTGTTAGTCGTTAAAGACGAAGGTTGTGGATTTCATATGAATGAGTCAAAAAACTTGCCTTCTATCGGCTTACAAAGCATGCGAGACCGAGCATATTCCGTTGGTGGAACAGTTGATTGGGTGACGGAATGGAATAAAGGAACGGAAATTTTAGTACGTTTACCTTATTAGGAGGGGGAGGGCTTCACATGATACGAGTATTAATTGCTGACGATCATCATGTAGTAAGAAGAGGTTTAATGTTCTTTCTAAAGACCCAAAAAGATATGAACATTATCGGAGAAGCGAAAAATGGAAAAGAAGCAGTTGAATTGACAGAGACTTTGAAGCCAGATGTTGTGTTAATGGATTTGGTAATGCCAGAAATGGATGGTATCCAAGCAACCAAGCGTATTAAAGCAAAATATCCAGAAATTCAAATACTAATGCTAACAAGCTTTTCTGATCGGGATCATGTCATACCTGCATTGAAAGCGGGAGCAGCAGGTTATCAATTAAAAGACATTGAACCAGATGATTTGGCAGAAGCAATCCGTAAATTAATGCGAGGGGAAAATACATTACATCCTGATGCAACAACACAACTGCAAAAGGAATATGAACCAGTGGAATTATTGCCACATGAAGAATATTCTTTAACACCAAGAGAACAAGATGTGTTGTCAGAACTCACAAAAGGAAAAAGTAATCGTGAAATAGCATCCTCTTTGTTCGTAACAGAAAAAACAGTGAAAACACATATATCAAATATATTTGCAAAGCTTCAAGTGCAAGATCGAACACAGGCTGCTCTTTATGCAGTTAAACATGGATTAACAGAGCCAAGTGGACAATAAAAAAACACGGTGATCGATCAATCATTCAAATATAACTAAGCATATGAAAACGACTCCCAAATTGGGAGTCGTTAACTTTTATTGTTCGTTTAATGAATTTTCATCTAAGCTCTCATCAGAAGAAGCCATTTTTATTATTTCTAGGTATTGAATATGATGACCATCAATATCTTTAATCATAAATTCAAAGCCTTGTTCAATTATCTTTTCACCTTTAACGGCATCATAGCTTTTTGTCATAAACCATCCGCCTATTGTATCA
Source organism: Psychrobacillus glaciei (assembly GCF_008973485.1). GTDB lineage: Bacteria > Bacillota > Bacilli > Bacillales_A > Planococcaceae > Psychrobacillus > Psychrobacillus glaciei. The sequence goes on along the minus strand of NZ_CP031223.1, from coordinate 3,268,864 downwards.
ATGTCTTCTTCGTCAATGTTAATGCCAAGAAGGGTATTTACATTTTCGATCAACATTTTTGCATCGACAATATAATGGTTTTCTCCGATTTTTTGAACTTCCGGAAGTTCATCTGTATCAAATTCGTCGCGAATGTCGCCGACAATTTCTTCAATAATATCTTCTATTGTAACAAGACCAGAAGTACCACCATATTCGTCCATTAAAATAGCCATATGAATTCTTTCACGTTGAATTTTAAGCAATAAATCAGCGATTGGCATTGTTTCAATTACACGAATAATCGGTTGCATATAATCACTTACTGGTGTTGTGGCATTTTCAGGATTTTTTATATAAGCGGTTAATAAGTTTTTCATATTCACAAGGCCAATAATATGATCCTTATCACCATCTGTTACTGGGTATCTTGTATATTGTTCCACACCTATTAGTTCAAATACTTCATTTAATGTAAAATCCTTATCAATAGATATAATTTCCGTTCTAGGAACCATTATTTCTTTTGCAAGTCGATCGTCAAATTCAAAAATTTTATTTACATATTTATATTCTGCTTGGTTAATTTCTCCACCTTTAAAACTTTCGGAAAGAATCATGCGAAGCTCTTCTTCTGAATGGGCTACTTCTGATTCGGAAACGGATTTTAAACCAAATACACGAACAGCTAAGAAACGAGCAGAGCCGTTCATACCTCTAATAACTGGATACATTAAATGATCAAAGATAATTAAAGGCTTGGCAACAGCTAGTGCTATTTCCTCCGCTTTTTGAATAGCAAATGTTTTTGGAGTTAATTCTCCAACTACTACATGTATAAAGGTTACGAGTGAAAATGCAATGATAAATGAGAGGACAGAGGTAACACTCTCTGGAAGAACAAAAAACTCAAAAACTGGATGCAATAATGCTTCTATGGTCGGTTCACCAAGCCACCCTAATCCTAAAGCAGTAATTGTGATACCGAGTTGACAAGCAGATAAATATTCATCCAAATTGGAAACAAGTTTTTTTGCATTTAATGCATTTTTGTTTCCTTCAGCAACAAGCTGATCAATTCTAGTAGTTCTTACTTTAACAATTGCAAATTCACTAGCAACGAAAAATGCAGTGAATGCGATTAAGACAGCAAATGCTGTCAATCGTATGGCTATGTCCAAATAATTACTTTGTTCCTAACCCAAATGGGGGGTAGAACAAAGTGTACACCTCCTGTTTTCTAAAAAATAGTTTATAGTTTTAATAATAAAATAATGCAAAGTAAAATACAAATCTTTCTGCTTACAATGGATATATTTACATTACAACTCTTTCATTCTCTTATTAATTCAAACTTCACAGACTGAAATAGGAGAATAAGCCTTAATGTAACTGGAAAGGCCTGCAATTTCAATAAGCTTACAGGCTAAAGCATTCAAGCTAATGATTTTGGTGAGAAGTTTGAGCAATTAACATATCCAAAACAACATGTGTTGGTTAACCAAGAGTATCCAGTAAATTACTAGTTCATTTAGAGATAAAACACTAGGCACTCGGTATATAGCCGATTTTGGATTGTATTGGACTGAACGATCACCACACCATTACCGAGATTCCTCGGCATATTTTTTTTCGGTAATCATGTAGTAGTCGTTCGTCCGTCGCTCTCCACAAGTACAAATAAACCAAGTGCCAGAGCTTTTGGGAATCAAAGAATAGCTACTTTCCTATTCAACGACTATGAAGTGGTGATCATTTCGTCCAAAGCGAACCGAAAACGTACAAGATCAAATGGAGGCTTTTACGCTTTTCTTATAATTATTTTATGTGAGAAATTGATTAATCAACAGACGTGATCCAAAACGTATTCATGTATAAAAGTAGGAATTTTAAAGTAGCATTACTAAATGCACTATTTGGAGCAATGGTACATATTATTTAATTAGTTCCTTTTTTCAAAAAGTATTGACAATGGAAATTTCTATGTGCTAATGTTAAGGGACACTAAATAAATTGGAAATGGAGGTATGAAAAATGATTCGTTTAAAAGATATGACAAACAACTTAATAATTTTTTCATACCTACCATTTGACGTAAAATGATTGTGGAATAGACATAATTAGAAATAACTTTGTCTATTTTAAAGCACATTACCGGAATATGGGTAATGTGCTTTTTTGCGTTTACTTACTTCCAAAATTTGGTGTTAATGTGAAGTGGAGGAGTGTTGGATATGATTATTCAGCGAACAAGACAAATTTTATTAAAGGAATCTCTAGAAGGTGGATAGCCAAATCAAGTTAATAGAGAAAGAAGAAATGAGGGGTTAGAGAATGTTTTCTGTTTTATTTAAATTGCAATGGTTTTTTAAAGATCATTGGAAGCGATATACTGTCGCTGTAAGTTTACTGATTGTAGCAAGTACATTTGAAGTGTTACCACCGTGGATCGTTGGAGGAGCAATAGACACGATTACGATGGGGAAAATGACATCTGAATCGTTAATGCAATATGTCATGTATTTTGTAGGAATTATCATTGTGGGTTATGGATTGAACTTTGTTTGGCAATACCAATTATTTGGTGGCTCTATTACAATTGAGCGTATATTACGTTCCAAGTTAAATCGAAAATTTTTAAGTATGACGCCAACTTTTTATGAAAAAAATCGTACGGGCGATTTAATGGCACGTGCTACGAACGATTTAAACGCAGTTGCAACAACAGCTGGCTTTGGAATTATGACCTTGATCGATTCAACGATGTATATGGCTGCGCTTATACTTGCGATGGGTTTTATTATTTCATGGAAGTTAACGATTTTCGCAATTTTACCAATACCAGTTTTAGCATTTATCATGCAATATTTAGGGAAAATCATTCACGAGAAATATATGGTTTCACAAGATGCATTTGGTGATTTGAATGACCGAGTATTAGAATCCATTGCTGGTGTTCGCGTTATTCGTGCATATGTACAAGAACGAGCAGATGAAAAGAAATTTGCTGATATGAGTGAAGAAGTGTATGAAAAAAATATGGTTGTGGAACGAATTGATGCTCTATTTGGTCCTATTACAAAAGTAGGAACTGGTATCAGTTATGTAGTTGCTTTAGGTTATGGTTCTTATCTAGTGTCTATAGGAGACATGACTGTTGGGAACTTAATCACATTTAACGTTTACTTAGGGATGGCTATTTGGCCGATGTTTGCTATTGGGGAATTAATCAATGTAATGCAACGTGGAAATGCATCGCTTGATCGGGTGCACGAAACGCTAGATTATGAGGCAGATGTGAAAGATCCTGTCAGTCCGATTCATTTGAATGAAGTTACATCAATTGGATTTGAAGAGGTTGGATTCCAATATCCTTTATCGCAAGTGAAAAATCTTCAAAATCTCCGAGTGAACCTTCAAAAAGGTCAAACGCTTGGGATTGTTGGGAAAACCGGATCTGGAAAAACGACATTTATGAAACAATTATTAAGGGAATATCCAATTGGAGCTGGTCAACTAACGATTGGAGATATCGCAATTTCGGATCAAACAAAAGATCAAGTTTTAGAATGGATTGGATATGTTCCACAAGATCATGTTTTATTCTCTAGAACCATTCGCCAAAATATCCTTTTTGGTAAAGAGGATGCGACGGAAGAGGATCTGGAGGAGGCAATTCGACTAGCTCATTTCCAAAATGACTTGATGAATTTACCGATGGGGTTAGAAACATTAGTTGGAGAAAAAGGTGTCTCTTTATCCGGAGGACAAAAGCAACGTGTTTCAATTGCTCGAGCACTTATTAAAAATCCAGAAATTTTACTGTTAGATGATTCGCTTTCTGCAGTAGACGCAAAAACGGAAGCAAAAATTATTGAAAATATACAAAATGAACGTAGTGGTAAGACAACAATTATTACGACGCATCGATTATCTGGAATTCAACACGCTGATCATATTATCGTTTTGGATGAGGGACTAATTGTGGAAGAAGGTACTCATGAGGAACTTCTTGTGCAAAATGGTTGGTATAAAGAGCAATACGATCGTCAACAGCTTGAGGGGGTGTCGTCATGAGTACAGGAAAACGACTCTACCATTATGCGTTATTTTATAAAAAACCAATTATCCTTGGTTTAATCTTTTTAACAATTGCAGTGTTTGCAGACTTAACGGGTCCTTTCATTGCAAAGAGAATTATCGATGAGCATATAACAGAAGGATCTATTGATCTACAACCGATACTAATATTATTAAGTGTGTTCTTTAGTTTAACAATTGTAACTGCCGTTTTTAGATATTTTATGTTTATTAATCTACAAGTTGGCGCAAATCGAGTTGTACAAAAGTTGCGTAATGATGTGTTTCAACATATACAAACGTTGCCAATACAATATTTTGATAACTTACCTGCTGGTAAAGTAGTCGCTCGTGTAACAAATGATACAGAGGCAATTCGCAATTTATACGTGCAAGTACTATCACAGTTTGCGACTAGTATTATTTCAATTACCGGCGTGTATGTGGCACTTTTCATATTAAATGCGAAAATGGCTGCAATGGCACTATTTGTTGTTCCAATCGTGTATGTTTGGATGATTGGCTATCGAAAATATGCTTCAAAGTATAATCATATTGTTCGTACAAAAATTGCCGATTTAAATGCGATGTTGAATGAATCGATTCAAGGGATGTCCATTATTCAAGCATTTAAACGAGAAAAGCAAATGGAATCTGAGTTTGAAGAAATGAACGAAGAACATTACCGTTATCAGAAAAAATTACTTACACTGGATTCTGCTACAGCTTTTAACTTAGTTAGTGTACTTCGCTCCATTATGTTTATCATGTTTATCTGGTATTTCGGAAGCCAGTCAATGGAACCGAATGTGATTGTTTCAGCTGGTATGCTCTATGCATTCGTAGATTATACCACTCGATTATTTAATCCGATCACAGGAATTGTCAATCAATTCTCGCAACTGGAGAGATCTCTTGTAGCAGGTAATCGTGTATTCGGCTTACTGGATGAATCAGGAGAGACAGTGAAAGATGAACGGATGGATCGTTACGAAGGAAATGTGGAATTTCAAAATGTTTCTTTTGCTTACAAGGAAAAAGAGTATGTCTTGAAAAATTTAAACTTTGTTGCGAATAAAGGAGAAACGGTGGCACTTGTTGGCCATACAGGGTCAGGTAAAAGTTCGATTATGAACTTATTATTCCGTTTCTATGACCCATCAAAAGGGAAGATTCTTATTGATGGCATTGACATTACGACCGTTCCAAGGCAAACCATTCGAGATCATATGGGAATTGTATTACAAGATCCCTATTTATTCTCTGGAACCATTGAGTCAAACGTGAGCTTAAACGATTCAAGGATCTCCCGTGAGAAAGTAGAAGCCGCTTTGGAAGCGGTTGGTGGAGAACGAGTCCTTAAGAATCTTGAAAAAGGATTGGATGAACCTGTTATTGAGAAGGGGAGCACATTATCCTCTGGTCAAAGACAGTTAGTTTCTTTTGCAAGAGCCCTTGCATTTGATCCGGCAATTCTTATATTAGATGAAGCTACTTCCAATATCGATACAGAAACAGAAGAAATCATTCAACATGCAATGGATGTATTGAAAAAGGGCAGAACTACTTTTATCATTGCACATCGACTTTCTACTATTAAAAATGCCGATCGTATTTTAGTATTAGATCGTGGAGAAATTGTAGAGAGCGGCACTCATGATGAGTTGTTACAACTACAAGGACGCTATGAACAAATGTATAAATTACAAGCAGGAATACCCCAAAACGTGTAATGCGTTTAGGGGTATTCCCTTTTTTTTTAGTTAAGAAACTACCATGGATCACGTACTGCAGATTTCCGCGGGGTGAGCGATAAGCCAACATCGCCCTTTCGTGTCGCTTGTGATGTCTCATCTGTCTCCGACGAACGAAGGCGTTGCCACATCGTGTGGCAACGCCTTCGTGACCAACGTCCTGTTGGCCTCCTTCTTGAGTCACTACCTTTCACTACAATCCCTTAAGTGAGTAGTAATTAACGTGAAGAGTCATTTAGAATTTGAATATTATTAGCCGATTGCACCACTGAATATCGTAAAATGTACCACCAAAATCATAAATTACACCAGATCGATATGTGAACCAGAAGGAATCATGAATTTTGTCAGGTTCTTTCAGTATGCTGACTCTTGTGAAATCAAAGTATTTCAAATAAAAATAAAGATTTTTTGTTATTAAGTATAAGTTTACTTTACTTTTATAAAGGGGTAGTTTATAATTTGATTCAAGAGGTGATGGTCATGAAGAAAGATTTTGGTGATTCGATATCAAATAAGGTTTATGAATATCGTGTACTTGCCAGAATGTCTCAGCAAGAATTAGCAGAGAAAGTCGGGGTTTCCAAACAAACCATCTTCGTAATGGAAAAGGGAAATTATGTTCCGACTCTGCTGTTAGCTTTTCGAATTGCCGAATTTTTTAATGCTGATGTAAATGATGTTTTTACTTATGAGAAAGGAAATGATCAAAATGAAAATTAAGTCTATCTCAGATATCCCTAACGCAATTTTTTACCCTTTAAAGTCCTGGGCTGAACAATCTACAGGAAATTGGAATATTCTCATTGGAGTTGGTTTTTTACTGTTCATGGGTAGTGCGATTTTTGCTTATGTATTTTATAAGAAGATTGGGCAAGACGACGAACGGACAAATAAAATCTTTTTGAAAAGCAGTTACTTTATGCTGTGGGTAATTATTCTATGTGACATGATTTTTCCTAAAGACTATATGTGGAACGTTTTTTTCTTGTTCAAATATGCGCTAGCAATTTTAGCTGGTGGAATTTACATGGCAATCCAATATAAAAAGGATTTGTCGTAAGTAAAGATCTCAGAGAGAGGGCCAGCTAAGGATGGGTGGATTAGACAATGCTGGTAAATATGCTAACTAAGCGATATGTAAATTTAATAGTTTTAAACGATCTCTCTTTAGATTTCAACCCAGGAATTTAAAGTATTTGCGATCGAGTATTATTTTTAGGAGATGGCACGATTTCCGGTGAACAGCACTTTATCAAAAATGAGCAACGAACTCTCACTCTAGTCTTTGATAGTTAGGTTGAATTAGCTACATTCGCTATGAAGCAACACTTTGTGAGCATAATCCATCTTGGTGACAAAGATATTCAGATTGGAAAACGCTGAGATTTTCGAGATGATAAATCGACTAGGGACTTGTCTGATAATCAAAGAACCGTTCTTTTAGAAATTATCGAAACTCGCCATCAGAGCCGATCAACCATCATTTGTTCAAAGTTCTCACCAGAAGGTTGGTACTCATGCATCGGCCATAACGCATACAAAATCACTCTGGATGGTGAAATCTCAATGCGGGAACGTCGTGGTTTGAGAGGATCTGGATCAGGTGAATAATGCTTTATTCGTTGAGTTGGCACAGTATTTTTACCTTAAAGACTGTCCTTTGAGGCTTCAAGACTCGAAGTACTCCATGTTAGAACAGTGTGATTATTCCTCTGAGGAATTCAAGGAATGGATAGTAAATATGTGGAAACATGAAATTTACAGCTACATTGCCCATATCAGACTGCTTGATGATATTCAACCGCGTTTGATGATTTACCATTTTAAGAAGCCACCAATCACCGTGTTTGAATGATGATTGGTGGCTTTTTTTATGTGGCAGTGCAATAGGGTGATGATATTCAGACTTAAAGAAAAATAGGAGTATCGATTAATAAAGTAGCGAAGTCGAGGACGAAATTGTATCTTCGTCCGCCTTTAAAAGAAAAAGAAAGTATCCTTTCTCTCATTATCCAAACCAAATGTATCAAGTTTTTACATATTCCAAAAGGGCGACGGACAAAAACCAACCACAAGATTGTGGAAAAAATGGATCGTGAAGTGACGTAGTCACTTCACAATCCATAAATAATAACGGTAATAGTGTAGCCGGTGTGAAGTCCAAAGCACTCAGGAAATGGTGAAGACCAGATGCACTAAAAGGACACTTGCGTTTTTTCTTTTCTTGAGTTTTTCTGACGGCCATCGTATATTTAGAGTACCGAAATAAAAGAGTGAAAGAGGAACTGTATAATGCAATGGCTACAAAATTGGAAAACAAAAATAGCTTCGTTCAATAAAAACATCCGCTTATTCATGCTAGCAAATATTCTCATTCAAATTGGAATGGGCGTTTTTTCAGTTATGTACAATTTGTATATTAAAGAGCTAGGGTTTCCAGAAACGGTGAACGGGAGTGTAATCTCGATGACTTCGCTTGCAACCGCAATTATGTTAATTCCTGCAGGGTTTTTAAGTGATCGATTTGGACGTAAAGGCATGATTATTCTTGGGACAATAGTGACGGTTTTCACGTTATTTTATAGAAGTATTGAAGTAAGTGAACATTCACTTGTATATGCTGCTTTTTTCACAGGTCTTTTTATGGCACTTGTTCAAGTATCGGGCGTTCCATTTCTTGCCGAAAACTCGAATGCTAGTGAACGCATGCACTTGTTTAGTATTCATTTTTCGTTGATGACGATTGCAAGTGTTGTAGGGAGTTTAGGTGGAGGAATAATAGCGGATGCATTGCATGTGTATGTTGCTATGTCTATTTTGGATTCTATTAAATGGGTTTTGATCTTGGGCACAATTATTTTTGCATTTGGTTTATATCCTTTATTTAAATTAAAGCCAACAGTGAAAGCAAAAGAAATAGAAACGAAAAAAGTAGAGAAGGAATTACCGAGCAACTTTAAACGTAATATTACCATTATTGTGCTCTTTGGGTTTGCTAATTTACTCATCGGTACGGGTTCAGGTTTAGTCATTCCCTATTTAAATTTATATTTTTCGAATCGGTTTGATGCATCCAATTCTTACGTTGGATTAATATTATCGCTTGGTTCTGCAATGACGGCAGTTGCTATGCTTATGGGACCCGCACTCGTAAAAAAGGTCGGTCAAGTTCGTGCACTTGTGATTTTTCAACTGCTATCCATTCCGTTTTTATTTCTAACTGGTTATACCACTTCGCTTGTTGTAGCTTCCATTGGATTTTTACTACGACAGGCATTAATGAATGCAGGAAACCCGATTCAAAGTGCCATAGCGATGGATCTTGTACATGATAAATATAAAGGGCTAGCCAACTCGGTAAACCAGATGGTGTTCAATCTAGGTTGGGCAACAATGGGACCAGTATCGACTGGGCTCGTGATGGCATACGGATTTTATTGGGGTTATGCATATACGTTTACAATAACAGGTATTTTATATATTATTGCTTCTACTTATTTTTATATTTTATTTGGAAGAAAGAAAATAGGGACTGTTTGAAGTAGTGTTTAGCGGACGAAATTGCAACTTCGTCCGCTTTTTTAAAGATTAAGTATATTAATTTGGCTACTAGAAATCTAGTAATCGTGGTGTTCTGCAAAACTTACTATTTGAACGTCATTTATTGAGATTAGCTTAATTTATAGCTTCATTCTATCCGCTATTTTTCAGTGCTTTCCAATTAGTCTCGGGTGAATAAAAATTGGTCTCGCTTCAGGTTAAATTAGTCTCGAAGTGCCATAAAGTGTTAATAAATACACAACATTATGTAGCCTTTAATTCTAAAAAGCATTTTGTAATTAGTTTTGGCACTAAAAAGAAATATATTGATAAAGAAGCGCTGAGCGGACGAAATTGACTCTTCGTCCACTTTTAAAAAAGTAGGAATGTATTAAATCACTCTTTAACCAAACCTAATGCACCATGTCTTTACAAATTTCAAGAGGGCGCCGGACAAACATTTCCTACAAGATTACCGAAAAAAAGGATCGTGAAGTGACGCAGTCACTTCACGATCCTTTGCTCTAACGTTAATAGTGTAGCCAATGTTTCGTCCAAAGCACTTTGGTAACGGTGAAGACAAGATGCTAGTCATATACATGAAACAACATCAATTCATGAATCATTTTTTTAACGGTTTCTTCATCTGCCGGTATTTCGCCAAGCCACTTAATCGTACCATCCGCTTCATATTCACCAGTATATCTAGTTTGTTTATAGAAGAACGAAAGAGACCAACCTGGTAATTGCTTATTTTCAAATAGTGGTTTAAAGCTAAAATGTTGTAACAAAATAATCAACCTTTCATGTGTCATAATTTGCTCGCATATATTAGTAGAAATGACTAGTGAAGGAGCATCCAATTGTTTGTTGAGAAACTAGAGAAAGCAATTCAAAATGAATATGCTGATTATCATTACTATAAAGATATGTATAATTTAACGGACGACCAATACTGGCAAGACTTTATTCAGCATGTATTTGAGGATGAAAAAAGCCATTATGAAATGTTTCAACAACTCTATTATATGCTGACGGGGACGTTTGTTCAAAATCTAGAAAGACGAGAGCCTTGTATGGATTTAAAAGCATGTGCCAAAGATGCAGTTAGAGATGAGTTAGAAACTGCGGAAATGTATAAAGAAATGTTGCTCCAAATACCGATTCAGCAAGCGTATGCACCACTGTTTGTTGCAATGCATGACGAAACAGAGCATGCCATTCGCTTTTCGATGATGTATAATGCGTTGTAAAATGTTTTAGTGTTTGTCCTTCCTCTGCTATAATAAGTGAGAAGCTAGAGGAAAAAGGTGAAATAGATGGGTTTTTTATGGACGATTGTATTTATGGCAGTAGTCGGTGCAGCTATTGGGGCAGTTACTAATCATTTAGCAATAAAAATGCTTTTTAGACCACATGAAGCAAAATATATTGGATCTTGGCGGATTCCTTTCACACCAGGGTTAATCCCAAAAAGACGTGATGAACTTGCCAAGCAATTAGGAAACACAGTAATAAATCACTTATTAACTCCCGACATATTTAAACGAAAATATTTTAATGAAGAAATGCAAGATAAAGCGACAAAATTAATCGTTCGACAATTGAATGAAAAAGTTCTTCTTTCCGACAAGACAATTGCTGATTGGTTAAAGCTTGGTGGAATTGAAAACATTGCAACAATGGCAAATAAAAAGATTGATGAGCAAGTGGATATTCAATTTGTGCAATTAAAAAGCCGTTTTGAACATGAATCCATCCGTCAACTAGCTCCAGCAGATTGGCAACTGAAGGCGGATAGTAAGGTAGGAGAAATTGTTTCTTATATTCTTCTAAAAGGGGAAGACTTTTTCGAGTCCGAAGAAGGAAAAATGACCGTAAAAAATTTGATTGATGATTTCCTATCTACAAAAGGAACCCTTGGAAGCATGATTCAAATGTTTGTCGGCGAATCATCCTCACTTGCCGGAAAAGTTCAGCCGGAAATTACAAAGTTTTTAAAAGCACCAGGGACTAAAAATATGTTAGAAAATATTGTCCGAAATGAATGGGAAAAACTGAAAGATCGACCAATTGTGGAAATGATGGACGGTTTTGATTTTGAACCGATTATTAAGAATGTGAAGACATATTTAACTAAGCAGTTGGCAATAGAAGATCGATTAAGTCATAGTCTAGTTCATTATTTCCCAGAAGTAACTGATTGGACACAAACAATATTAGTTCCAAAACTAACTTCATTTGCATTTATGGAAGCAGAGGCAAAGCTAGAAGAGGTATTGCACAAAATGAAATTAGAAGATATGGTAAAAGAACAAGTCGATTCTTTCCCAGTAGCACGTTTAGAAGATATCGTACTTGGCATTTCGAAACGAGAGTTTAAAATGATTACTGTACTAGGCGGAGTTCTTGGAGGTCTTATTGGGGTTATCCAAGGATTAATCGTCTTTATTACAGGCTAAAAAAAGGAGTCAATAAAAATGATCAATATTTATGATGATATTAATAAGTTAGAAGCAACACTACGCCAAACGAATGAATTTTCTCATGTAAAAGCTGCTGTTGAATCTGTCAAAGTAGATGAAGAGGCATTAGCATTATTCCAAAGCTTCCGTAAAATTCAATTATCCCTTCAAGAAAAGCAGATGAAAGGCGAAGAAATTTCTGGTGAAGAAATAGAATATGCACAAAAAACTGCTCAGCTTGCTCAAGGAAATGAGAAAATTTCACAAATGCTTCAAGCTGAAATGGCTCTAAGTCAAATAATTGAAGAAGTAAATCGTGTGTTAATTAAACCAGTGCAAGAACTATATGAAGGCATATAAATAATGAAGGATCTCTCACATTTGATTGTGAGAGATTTTTTTATTTAGAAGGAAAATTATAGAGGATGGCGAATACATAAAGAATGAATGATGATTCACTTGGAGAGGAGAAATAGAAATGTATAAAACTTTACTGCTAGAAAAAGAAGAACGTGTGGCAACACTAACATTAAATCGTCCAGATGCAATGAATTCAATGAATGAAGTGATGATGAAAGAACTTGCGGATTGTTTGGAGTCTATTAAGAATGACAATTCCATTCAAGTCCTTCTGTTAAAAGGAGAGGGGCGCGCATTTTCTGCTGGTGGAGATATTAAGGCAATGATGGATACAGAAAATCCATTTCATATGGAAGATGTCATGGTAGAACTAGGTAGAATTGCGAAGACATTATATTCTCTACCTCAAATTACGATTGCTTCTGTTCACGGAGCAGCGGCAGGACTGGGACTTAGCATCGTCCTTGGATGCGATATAGTTATCGCAGAAGAAAATAGCAAGCTTGCAATGAATTTTATTGGAATTGGGCTTGTCCCTGACGGAGGTGGTCATTTCTTCTTAAAGGAAAGAATAGGTATCCCAAAAGCAAAACAACTAATATGGGAAGGTGAAATATTTAAAGGGGTAGAAGCAAAAGCAATAGGATTAGTGGATGTAATTGCATCGGATGGATTAGGTTGGGTAACGGCTCGGTCTTACGCACAAAGATTATTAGAATCTCCTCTTGCTGCAATGATTGCTACAAAAGAAATTTTACATGCTACTCAAATAAAAGAATTAGAATGGATGTTGGAAAAAGAAGCGCTTAAACAAACAGCAATGCGTCAAACATCAGATCATTTAGAAGGAATTAATGCCTTCGTTGAAAAGCGTAAGCCTGAGTTTAGAGGAGAGTAAGAAATTGGGGGAGATCAATGGTTGCTGATCTCCTCTTTTTAATTGTTGATTGGGATAAATTAGAGATTAGTTGGAAAAACGAATCTTTAGTTGGAAAACTCATAAGTCGAAGTAAATTCAGTGATATTATTTTTCAAAATTGTCATTTAGACTGTAACAATAAGCCTATTAGAACGTTTTAAGTAGGAAGGGAGGTAGAAAGTTGAAGAAAACCAGGCACGACGAGTTAGAAGCAGTGTATTTAGCTTTCGCCAAGCCTCTCTACTTTTATTTATTGAAATTAACTGGCTCCGACATAATGGCGGAAGAGCTTGTGCAAGAAACGTTTTATAGAGCAACTTTATCATTGGATTTATATGAAGGTAGGCAAGTAAAAACCTGGTTGTTTAAAGTAGCACGCAATGCATATATGGATGAATGGCGCAAAAGAAGGCGGTGGGGGTGGATTCCTTTCTATAATCATCTCTCCAATTCTACCGATTTTATTAGTCCTTATGGTGTTCCAGAGGATGGATTACTCGTAAAGGAGGTTGCAGATGAAGTAAAAAATATATTGGAACTGCTCCCTGAAAATTATCGAACCATTCTTTATTTGAGAGAGTATGAACAATTTACATATGAAGAACTTGCCAAAACGTTGGATATTTCTTTAGATCAAGTAAAAGTGAATTTGTACCGTGCGAGGCAACGTTTTAAACAGTTAGCAGAGAAGTTAGGAAAAGATTTTGAAAGAGGTGACAGATATGATGTGGAATGAAGAGAAGGCAGAAAAAATTATTGAAAAATATAAAAATCGGTTTTCTTTAAGATTAACTTTTAAGATAATACGTGTGACTGTTGCTATTTTCCTTTTATATTCTATATATATGATTTTACTGTCCATTTTATATGAAGCTAGCAATATTGGTGAGCGAACTGAATATTATCAAAAGCTGGCAATTGATTGGACTAGTCCGGATTTATCTATTGGAGCTGCACGGAGTTCCTCCAATGAAATTACACCGTTTTTAACACAGAAAATAGAGTTTCCACTTGAAAAAAGAATAGGTAGCGAAGATTATGTTGTTTCACAATTAAAATTGAGAAAAACATTTATTACTGCATTTACACATGTAGAAATAGAGAAAAGTTATCCATACAATTCAATGAAGCGAGGATTTTATTTTGATTTACCTTATCATCCGAACTATGGTAGTAAATTAGATGGAAGTGACTATCCTGGTACTTGGAATACTTTGGAGAAAATTGATGAGGGAAATGTAGCTGAGTTGGCATTTTCAACAGAAGAGTATTACTCTCCAAAAGAAATAGTGCAGCTCTTATCTCCATACGATCTAGATATCGTTTGGATGCCTTTATATATGGGGGAAATGAAGAAATTCACTGAAGGGGGTTGGGGTGGAGGCGGTAATTCAATGAGTTTATACCCATCCTGGGGATTGTCAGGGGCAAGGATTACTGATGCTGATTTTAATAGTAACTCTTTAGTGACAAAGTTGGATGTAAATTCTGTAGAAGAAAGTCAACAAGCAATGCTCGACAATATGCAAATGATGCTCAAAGGGAATAAAAAACTAGCGGAAGTATTGCTAGATACAAGTCACCTACAAGAAAGATACCACTATTTAAATGAAGAAGGATTCCAAGCTTATGGAGCAGTTGTAACTGGCCCTGTAAAAGAGTTATTGAAATTAAAAGAATTAAAGGAAATTCGTAGTGTTCAATTGGGAGAAATCACTTATTGGAACTGGAATGAATAGAGGAATTTAAAGTTTCAGCACGTAGTATGTAACGGCCATTCATAGAAAACGGTCGTTTTTTATGGAGAAAATATCCTTTTTCAACTATTTACGCGATTATTCCAACTAAAATTATTTCTTCCTAAAAACAATCTAAAAAGGGGCTAAAACCAATGTGGTTTTAGCCCCTTTACAAATTTAAACGTGAAATAACACAAGTTTTCCTGAACTATTTACTAAACGATGGGTTGTTTCAAGTAAACCTTTTTCTTCAATTGCCGTTTCGCCTTTTTTCTTTGCTTCGTCATCATTTTCAAATGACCAAGTCTCTTCCACAATCAGCTTCCCAGTTGGTTCAAATGCAGTAAATTTATATGTTTTCAAGAATTAACACCCCTTTATTATTCTTATAAATATTATACATCAAAAAAGACAAAAGAAAATGTAAAGCAAGCTTGACAATAAAATTGGAAGTAAAGTATACTTTACGTGAAGCTAGCTTTACAAAAAGGAATGATACTGCATGAAAAATTTTGTCCGAGAGAAGAGAATAGGGTTTGGGATGACACAAGATGAACTATCAGAAAAGCTAGGTGTATCTAGACAAACCATTATTTCATTAGAAAAAGGAAAGTATAATCCATCAATCACCCTGGCTTTTAAACTTTCAAAACTGTTCCAATGTTCCATTGAGGATTTATTCATTTTTGAGGAGGAAGATAAGCATGTTTGAAGATTTTGACCTTTTAACCTTATTTCTAGGATTACCCCTTGGAATTATCACGATGATGATTGTATTCTTTATTATGCGTAAATTTGGTAAGAAAAAACGTTGGTTTGATGAGCGCTATACGAAGATGAATGAAAAAGCACGATCGATTTCCTGGATCTTCACTACGTTTGCTATCCTAATCGCGTGGATGATTATCACTGTTATCGAAGGACCAGGATTATCATTCTTTATAATGACGGGGATTTGGCTTATTCATATGGTTTCTTACTCAATAGGGGCAATTGTTTCGAATCAAGGTAACTAATTTAGTGGTGATGTAATGTGAATAATACAAAATGGGCATTAATAACTTCCATAAGTTAACTAATTGGAATTCCCTTAATATTTTTGAGTATTTCGTTGGTTACAGGTCATTGGAAATATCTAATTTTTAGTATTCCACCTTCTTTTACGGCAGGATTTACTGGGTTAATATTAACGGTTAGACAAATAAAATTAGAACAAAGATTATATAAATAAAGCTTTGTTTCAATGGAAAATTATAAATATTACTAACCCTCTATAAAGATTGTGCATATTCATTTGTCTACAGTCTTTTCTTTATGATAAAATAAGAACAAATATTCGTTTTTTGAGAGGTGTATGGAATGACAAAAATTCGTTTTCTTCATATTGCAGATTTGCATTTAGACAGTCCATTTAAAGGGATTTCCGCTATTCCGCAAAATAGGTGGAAGGATATACGGGAAAGTACATTCCAAGCTTTTACAAATGTAATAGACTATGCCATTGAAAGCAAACCTGATTTTATCTTGATTGTCGGTGATATTTACGATGGAGAGAATAGGAGCTTACGCGCGCAGCATTTATTTCAAAAAGGGATGGAAGCTTTACAGACAGAGGGAATTTCTGTTTTTATTAGCTACGGCAACCATGATCACTTAAGTGGAAATTGGGTGAGATTTCAGCTTCCTAATAATGTGCAAGTATTTCAAGAAGAAGTGGAAACAAAGAGACTTACCGTCAAAGGAAATACAGTCCATATAACTGGATTCAGCTATAAGGAGCGGCATGTTCGTGAAGCAATGCATTCGTTTTATCCAGTAGCTAATGGACAAGATATTCACATCGGCATGCTACATGGTAGTGTAGAAGGAAATGACGAACATAGTGTCTATGCACCGTTTCGAAAAAGTGATTTGATCGATAAAGGGTATGATTATTGGGCACTAGGACATATTCATAAACGTCAAATTTTACACGATGAGCCTCCCATTATTTATCCAGGTAATACACAAAGTAGGCATAGAAATGAAAGTGGGCTGAAAGGATTTTACGAAGTTTCTTTAACAAAAGGACATGTAGATCTACAATTTATACCTTCCTCCGCTTTTATCTACGATAAAATCGAAGTGTCCTGTGAAGGAATAATCCATGCAAATGAATTAATTACTCGAATAGAAGAATCCCTGAAAATGTACAGTGAATCTAATGGCAACGCAATAATAGAATTGACACTCACAAATATAGAAAATGATGCAGAAGAACTTTTACAAGCGTCGACGAAGGAAGAGTGGCTTTCGATTATTCAAGAGAGTCTCAGTGCAGAAAATCATTTTGCCATCGTTCAACAGCTAAAATTTGACTTGCCAAAAGAAACAATAAAAGAAGCGGAAATGATTATGCAGATGATAGAAGAGTGGAGCACCTCCAATTGGAAGCATGCTTTAAAGGAACTATATCAGCATCCAAAAGGGAGTAGGTATCTGGATCCAATCGAAAAAGAATTTATCAAAGAAACGATACAGGAAGTGGACCAGTTACTGACCAAGGTTGTAACGCAAAGGAGGGAATAAACGATGAAAATAGAAAAACTCCATATATACGGCTTTGGAAAGCATGAAAACGTCCAAATAGATCTAAAATCAGGCATGAATGTCTTTTTTGGTGAAAATGAAGCTGGAAAATCTACTATTCAACAATTTATTTTGCATATCCTTTTTGGTTTTCCGCAAAAAAATGCACAATTATTAAGATATGAGCCTAAGAGTGGAGCAGTATATGGTGGTAAAGTTCAACTAATAGATGAAAAGATAGGACGCGTTGTAATTGAGCGTGTGAAAGGGAAAGCAAGTGGAGACGTGACTTTATATTTTGAAGATGGAACTCGTGGAGGAGAAAGAGAGTTAGATGGTCTACTACATTCCTATAATCGTGTAGATTTCGAAGCAATTTTTTCTTTCTCCTTGCTACAATTGCAAGGCTTTGAAAAAATGACCGAGGAAGAGCTCACGCGTACTTTACTTTCTTCTGGAACAACCGGAATGGATACATTGTCTAGCGTGGAGACTCAATTTGTAAAAGAAATGGGCGAGTTATTTAAGCCAAGTGGGAAAAAACCAATCATCAATCAAAAAATAGAGGAAATTAGGGCGATGGAGGAAGAATGGAAGTCCCGTTTAGCAGAAGTGGACAAATATGAACCTTCCACTAAACGATTGAAAGAAATCGAATTACTCTTAGAACAGACAAACAAACAAGAAAAAAATATTACGGCCGAAATTCACCGTTTTATGCAATGGAAGCAATTAAAACCGATCAAAGAAAAGCAAATAAGCATTTTAGCTGCTTTAGATAAAGTCCAACATCAAATCTTTCCTACCGATGGAATTCGACGATTTGAAAGTATAAAGGATAAAGAAATGAGTGTGAAAGCTGCAACGGAACAATTAAGTGACAATCTAGAGCAATTAACAAATAGTAATCCACTATTAACAGCAGATCAATTAAATTCTTTACACACCTTCTTAGCATATGAAACAGAATGGCATCAATTGAAAGCAAAAAGAGTACAAATAGAAGAGGAACATACAAAAACTTTGCAAAACCAAATGCAACAATTAGCACTTGTTGGTATCGACTGGGAAAAGAATCTAAACGACATTGTAAAAGCAGACATATCCATTCACCAAGAAGAAGAATTAGTGACGTTATTGAAAAAACAAGAAAAACTAGAAAGTGAATTGCTTCAAGAAAACAGATTGTATCAGCTGAAGTCTGAGGATCTTCTTTTGCACCAAGGACGGTTAAAAGAGATGAAACAGTCGAAACCATCCTCTTCTGGTAAAATTCCCTTTGTTTTTAGTGGTATCATTTTTCTATTAGGACTGATTTTAAGTTTTCTTCAATCTAATTGGTTAGTCGGGCTAACTTTTCTAATAATCAGTGTGCTTGTTTTTGCTGGGTTTTCTTTTGTTCTTAAAACCTCACATCAATCAAATGATATTAGAACATACGAAAGATTATTAGCAAAAGAACAACAAGCATTAGAAGCTCAAATTAGTCAGTTGGAGAATACTATAACTGCATTAGAATTGGAAAAGAAACAGATTGAACGGAATATGCAATCCTTTTTAAGCATCTATCATTTAAATAAACAGGTATCTCCGAATTTATTAAAAGAGTTATTTAGCCGACTACGTTTGATTCAAGAACAACAAACACAATTAGATCAAATGGATATAAATTTATACGAAGTAAGAAAAAAAATGCACGATCTTTTCGAGCAGGCAAAAAATATGGCCAACATTCCATTGATTGAAGATATGCTTTTTCACCAACTACGAGAATATTACTTGAGCGAAAAGAAAAAGCTAGATGAGAATGAGTCAATGAGCAAGAAAATAAAGGAGATTACGCTTAAACGAGAAGAAAATACATCTTTGCTTCAAGCATATGCTCGAAATATTCAAGAACTTTTCCAAGAAGCAAAAGTAGAATTAGAAAGTGATTTTTACACTGCATTCCATTTTTTTGAACAAAGACTTTCTTTAGAAAAAGAATTACACCAGATTCAAATCCAACTAGGAAACAAAGAAATAGCATTAGATGATTTTGACGAAGCATTTGAAAACGAAAGCAAAGAACAGCTACACGCAATCCAAAATAGTAGAAATGAATTAATGGAAGAAAAAGCATCTTTACACTATCAAACAAGTAAACTGTTAGTAGAAGATCAGCAAAGTGAGATTCTACAGAAGATGGAACAGAAGAAGTCAGAACTGCATGAATACGTAAAAAAATGGGCTGCCTACAAAACAGTCGTAGAAGCGATAAAACAAATGATGGTGCAATTAAAAGAAGAACGTCTTCCGGAAGTACTTGAAAAAGCACAAGCCCATTTTAGAATGCTGACGGGTGCTGCATATGAACGGCTAGTATTAACACCAGAAGGAATATTCGAAGCAATTAAAGCAAGTGGACAGCGTTTTAAGATTGCTGAACTCAGTCAAGCTACAAAAGAACAAGCTTATATTTCTCTTCGAATCGCACTTGCACAATCATTAAAAAATAAAGCTTCTTTTCCAATTATTATGGATGATCCATTTGTACATTTCGATCGTTTCCGCTTACAACAAGTGGTACAATTAATGCAGGAGCTACAAAAAGAAGAGCAACTACTTTATTTTTCATGTCATGATAATATGCAATATGTATGGGAAGATGCGCATATTTTACAAGTAGCGACATATTAGCCGGAAGTGGAGGAGATGTGAAATGAAAGGTATTACACAACTGCGAGTAGGAGATCCAGTCGATCAATTCTTA
The DNA here is from genome assembly GCF_008973485.1 of Psychrobacillus glaciei. GTDB lineage: Bacteria > Bacillota > Bacilli > Bacillales_A > Planococcaceae > Psychrobacillus > Psychrobacillus glaciei. The sequence goes on along the minus strand of NZ_CP031223.1, from coordinate 3,248,705 downwards.
CTGATTAAACAATCAACAAAAGGGGTTACTACGGTCGGGAAACCATTTATGTCTCTTGTCTTACAAGATAAAAGTGGCGATATTGAAGCGAAACTGTGGGATACAAATGATGAACACGAAAAGTTATTCGCTGCAAGCCAAATCGTTCGAGTTGGTGGAGAAATTCAAGACTATCGGGGGAAATTTCAACTTCGAGTAAAAAGTATTCGACCGGTCAAGTTGGAAGAATCGATTACAATAAATGATCTTGTTCCTTCTGCAGAGAAACCGAAAGAAGAATTGATGGAAGAGTTAATGCAGTATTTCTTTGAAATGAAAAATCCATTAATTCAACGAATTACTCGTCATTTATTAAAAAAACATCAAACGGCATTTATGACCTTTCCAGCTGCAACGAAAAATCACCATGATTATGCCTCTGGATTAATAGATCATGTTGTATCCATGTTGAAGCTTGGCAAAGCAATTAGTGATCTTTACCCAACACTCAATAAGGATCTATTATATGCAGGGATTATTTTGCATGATATAGGGAAGGTGTTAGAGCTTTCTGGTCCAGTAGCAACAACGTATACAATCGAAGGTAACTTACTAGGCCATATCACCATAATGGTAAATGAAATTTCGAAGGCAGCGGAAGAACTTCAAATTGAAGGCGAAGAGGTAATGCTTCTTCAACACATGGTACTTAGTCATCATGGAAAAGAAGAGTGGGGAAGTCCAAAACGTCCGATGGTTCGAGAAGCGGAAATTTTGCATTATATCGATAATATCGATGCAAAAATGAATATGCTAAATCGTGCATTAGATAAAACAAATCCTGGTGAGTTTTCAGAGCGCTTATTTGCATTAGAAAACCGCTCATTCTATAAACCAACTTTTGAATAACAAAAAAGCGTAATGAACTGACCTAGCGATATGAGACACATATAAAACACCTTTTTAGGCTGCCGCTATGCCAAATTCTTTTGGCGTAAGGTAGCCTAATTTTTCTTGGATCCGTTCTTCATTGTAATGACGAATATACTCGTCAATTCTTTGCACAACACTGACATTACTTAATGAATTAAACTTGGCTAGGCTAAACTCTTCTGTTTTTAAACTAGAATGAAAGGACTCAATTACTGCATTATCCCAACAGTTTCCACGTCTGGACATACTGCTAACTAAATGGTTTTCCTTCAAGGCATTTTGATAAGCATACGATGTATAGACACTTCCTTGATCAGAATGAACAATAACACCTTGGGGGTTTCCGCGAGCTATTAACGCTTCACGCAACGTATCCATGACTAACGGAGTCTGTTGGTGATTATAAAGCTTATAAGTGACAATTTCATTGTTATATAAATCCATGATCGTCGAAAGATATAATGTGACGCTACCATATTGAATATACGTAATATCCGTTACCCATTTTTCGTTCGGTTTACTAGCTATAAAGTTACGATTCAATACATTTGGGGCAATTACTACTGACTCACCTTGAGATTTCCATTTTCTTTTTTGCTTTACTTTGCATTGAAGATGAAACTTTTGCATGGTTTTCTGAACGGTATTGCGGTCTAATTTAATTCCATAATCTCTTTTCAATAACGCCTTTATTTTACGATGACCATTGCGGTATTTCGTTTTCTTGCATAGTTCGATGATTGCTTCTTCTGCTAAGGTTAAAATCTTCTCAACTTCTTCAGCTAACCAACGATAAAAGCTGGAACGTGGTATTTCTAAGGCTGATAAAATGACACTTACTGTATAGTTTTTCCGGAACTTTTCCACGATTTGAAGAACTATGTGTTTTTCAACTCCTTTATCATTTCCAAATACTTTTTTAGAATCTCATTCTCCATTTTTAAATGGTTCATCTGCGTATCTTTCTTCTCTTCTTCACTTTTAAAATCAGGCCCATGCCCAAACGTATATTGTTTCCCAATCGGTTGGTCAAAACGATGAATTTCATTCGCTCTATACCATCTCATCCATGTCTCAACTTGAGATTTATTCTTAATTCCGTATTTCTCCATAATTTCTTTCGTTGTTAGTTTACCACTCATTTTTTCTTTGACGACTGCCCATTTAATCTCGCTTGTATACACGTTTTTGCCCATGCAAAAACACCTCCGATTTAAGTACTTGTTTTAAGTGTACCATTACCGAAGGTGTTTTATATTGTCTCACTATTTTAGGTTAGTCCATAAGGGCTAATGACCCCTACGCTTTTTTTGTTTAAGAATATAATAGATTTAACGATTCTATACGCTAGAGCAAAGCTTGATACTTGCGCTATGTTTGCGTACGAATTATTTTGAGCTATCCGTTGTATCCGTATCTGTATCAGTGTCAGCATCTGTTTCTTTTGGAGTATCAGCAGATTTTAAAATGCTGTCAAGTGCAGTTTTTAAGTCTTCATCTTTAATCTTGATATCAGCGTCTTTCATCATTTTTGCTACTTTTGGTAATAGCGTTGATTTATCCGCTTTTTCAAGTTTTAATTGTTTCTCAAGTTCAGCTTTTTTATCTTCAAATGATTCTTTAATCGTGCGTGTATCAGTTACTTCAATAATATGATAACCGTAATCAGTTTTTACTGGATCACTAAATACGTTTTTCTTTAACTTAAATGCTACATCTTCGAATTCTGGAACCATTTGTCCTTTAGCAAACCAACCTAATTCCCCACCAGTTGTTTGAGCTGCTTCTTCTGTCGAATATTTCTTTGCAACTTCTGCAAAGTCTTTACCTGATTCAAGCTCAGCTTTCACTTTTTTAGCTGTTGCTTCATCTTTTACTAAAACGTGACGAGCATTAATTTCATCTTTAATCTTATCATATGCAGCTTTCACTTCATCATCTGATACTTTAATATCTTCAGTTAAAGCTTTTTCTTGCAATAAGTTAAGTTTTAAATATTTTTTGTAAGATTCTTCTGTATAGCCTTGTTGTGCAATCATTGCTTCGAAGTTGTCGCCTAATTTCTCTTTATCAGCTTTTAATTCTGCATCCACTTCTTCTTTTGACACTTTATACTTCGAGTCAAGTACCTTTTCAATCATTAGAAGTTGAAATGCTTGATCACCAATCGATGATTTCATTTCTTGGTATAAGTCATTTTGCGTGATGTCTCCAACTTTAGAGGTAGCGATAATGTCACTGCTATTTGCAGAATTACTACATGCTCCTAAAGCAAGAACGGATGCTGCAAGTGTGAATGTTAATACTGTTTTTTTCATGAAATTCTCTCCTAACTTCTTCGTGCTGCAGTAGTTACTATAACATAAACGAAATAAAAATAAAAATGGTTCCCATTCATTTGCCTACCGAGTTTTTAAAATAACGCATAGGATACATTGAAAAGGAGGTGTTTTAAATGGGTGGAGCATATGGCGGCGGCGGCGGTTACGGAGCTAACGGTTTTGCATTGTTGGTAGTTTTATTTATTTTACTAGTCATTGTAGGAGCAGCGTTTATCTACTAATAGAAGGGGCGGACTAAGATCGTACACGCGATCTTGGTTCTTCTTTTCCTCCTCGTATTATCAAAAGAAATGACCCATCATCATCTACATGATTTGGGTCAATTTTTTACATCGTAACTGTCCAAGAACTCAAAGCAATTAAAGCTGTTCTTAAACTGTATAAACTAATTCCACATAGAAACTAACTAGAAGAATCGTAATTAATATGTTAATTGTACGAAAAATCTTAGGATGTTTTTCTTCTGGAATTTCTTTTGACATTACTAATGCTAATGTCATTCGATTAATTTGTAGCAAATAAAATGCTGAGAATAGAATCATCGTAAATATAATCATGTCTAGACTCCCTTCATATACTAGTAAGCATATCAAAGAAGTAATATAGTTTACAAGTAGTATATATTGTTAAGGATGAGTTGGAGCAATTAATATTTCATAACCCGCATCTGTTTCTTCAATAAGTGCTTGTTTTGGTGACTTACTTAAATTTTTCACATAGATCAAGTCTATTAAACAAATTCCACAATGATAAGCTAACAAGATTGTAAAGTAATGAGCAAATATTGGTGCTAATATTGCTGCAGTAACAAGGGCTATATTGATAAAAATAAATGGAGCTAATAATGAAAAAACAAATCTATTTTTATTAATTGGTTCAATTACACGCAATTGGAAGATCGGCAAAATGCCATATCTTTTCTCCGTTATAAATCTTACTTTATCTCTGTATCGAAAAAGTGGGATAAAGTGTATTAATTTATGAAGTGGATAAATACATAAAAATGATAAGACAAATATCCAAAAATAATCGTCTGATTTAGTTGTATTATTGATAATTCCTAATAGAGCATATACGAATGAAAAAACGATAATTACAAGAAGAGAGGACAAAAGAAATAATCGGTCCAAACCGTATTGTTTCTTTACATTAATTGTTTTCCAGCAGTGCAAGTGTAAGCATCTCCTATACGTTGTTGGGTATCTATCAGATACATACAATACGATGTTTGCAAGGAAAAAGCAATACATAAAATATTAAAAAATGAGAGAGTGCTTTCAATTCACTGATAATCCTTGTTTTTCGCAAATGTTTCATCAATATTTTTAATGGAACGTTCAAATATTTCCATAAAGTCGTCACCATAAATATTCCGAATGACTGCCATCACGTCTAAAAATTCTGGAAATTTACCATATAGCTCTTTCATTGGAACAGAACCCTCAATTACGGAATGAGGTGTGTCGTGATAGTTTTCATACATATCTTCCAACAATAGTTTTCCTTTAGCTGTTACATTTACGTAAGTGTTGCGCTTATCTGATTCTCTTTTAGAAAAAGAAAGCAACCCACGGTCCTCTAGTTTTTTTGAAAAATTAAATGCAGTAGAAACATGCATAACTCCGAACTTTGCAATTTCAGAAATAGTTGCACCCTCTAAATGATAAGATATCCATAAAATATGATGTTCATTAATATTCAAGTCATAAGGTTTTATCCATACTTGCCAATCCTTTTCTACTGCTTTCCATAGCGCTTTTGAAAGCTGCGCAATACGCTGACTATACAGCATGGCTTCTTTCATCGTATAGGATCGTTCTGACATGATTATCCCTTCTTTCCGCATTATTTTCTTTCGAATATTATAGCAAGAAAGTAAGTAAGTTGAAACAGAATAAAATATTATTTATTACATAATAAAAAAGAGGTAATGCATTAATCAAGTTCGACTAAGTGCATACCTCTTTTTTAAAATTTAGGGGAAGTAGGGACTATTATTTTTAAGGAACAATATCACGTATGTTGATTACCTACTTTTTTACATAAAGTACATGTAAGAAAGGCGATAAAAACTTATAATAATTTGTTTGTTTTCAGTTCGGTATGGATGATGGGTACAATTTTGGGGACTTCGATGTTTTTTATTGAGCGCAGTATAGATATATTGCGTCTTAGTGACCGCCAGGATTTCCGCTCTAGGTGGACGCTTTCCGAGGGGGGAGCGATGAGCCAGCACCGTCGCATGTGCGCCGTTTGTGCTGTCTCATCTGTCTCCCTGATCCCTTCGGAGTCGCCACCTGCCGCTGCAATCCAGCATATTTGCTAACTATTCACTTATTAATCTTAACTATATTATCTAAAATAAAATCCAATAAATGGTTGGACGAGTCAAATCACGGGGAGAATGCCACTACTTTCTCTTAATAAAGCCTTAACTTTGCATTAAATTATATGTCTTCATTGAAAATATTCCGTATGTTGCGCATTATTTATTAGGTGATAATATCCGGATTAGTAGAGTGGATAATTTTGCGCAATACTACTGAATAGTTAATATGTTTCTTCTGGGTTGGAGCGAAAGGGTGGCGACTCCTACCGGAGGCCAACAGGATGTTGGTCACGAAGGTGTTGCCACACGATGTGGCGCTTCTAGCCTTTCGACCCTCTGTGAGCAAATGAGCCTTCACAACGAACGCGTAGCGGCGGTGAAGGCTCATCGCTCACCCGGTGGAAAGCGTCCGCCCTGCAGCGGAAATCCCAGCGGCAACTTTCTTACGACGTAATATATCTACAATGCGTTCTTTGTCCGCTTTAATACTAGCGATGCTAGTTTATATAGATGCAGCATAGATAAAAGTTAAGCGGTAATTTACTGGTCGTTTTGTTTAATCAACAGAACTGTAAGAAAGCATCTTATCTCTCATTATCTAAACTAATGAATCAAGTCTTTACATATTCCAAGAGGGAGCTGGAAAAACACCCGCCACAACATTACCGAAAAAAGTGGATGGAGGAGTGACGCGGTCACTTCTCCATCCACTAAAATTCCCACGGTACCAGTGTAACCAATGTTTCGTCCAAAGCACTCTGGAAGCGGTGAATACCAGATGCACTTAAAGGACGCTCGCATTTTTCTTATGGTTTAGGTAATGTTTTTTCTAATTCTTCTAGTGCTTGCTGAATAGAATTGATTTCCGATTGCAGTTGTTGTTGAATTGGAGCGGTTTCACTTTTCCATTGAGCAATACTTATTTTTAAATCATCGATAGTAGCAGGAACTACTTCTTTTGATTCCTTACTTAATAGACTAATGGAGTTTTTAAGACTTTGTATATGTGATTTAACATCGGATAATTTGTCTTTCATATCAATGGAAGTAGACTTTAAAGACGATCGAAGCTCACCACCAGATTGTGGAGTGGAGAGAAGCACTGTAGTAGCACCTACTATTACCCCAGTTGTAATTCCAAATAAGAAATGTGTTGTTTTCATTTTATTCACCCCTTGTTATATGTATTATTCCTTTCCTTGTCCTAATTAAAACATAATTTTCTATACAAAAAAAGCTTTCCTTCGAAAAGGAAAGCAAGTATTTTAAACAGTAATAGCTGTTTCGAATTTTGTTCTTTTTATTATCTTTCCTATTATTGGATAGATGATGAAGAATGCTACTGCATTAATAGCAATAGCTGGAAGAACTACTGCAACTAAAAGTCCCACGAAAGGTATATCTGCGCCAATTAAGAAAATCGCACTTGATAAGAAAACTGTACCAGAAACCAATGTACCAACACAAGTTAAGACAATAGCAACAGCTAATTTATTTGCAACTGTGTGTAGTAATACTACCAATCCGAAGAAAACGAATGCAGTGACAAATTTATCAATGATATTTGGAACAAATCCTCCAGGGAATGTAGAAAACAAGCCAGATATTACACCTGTAGAAATCCCAAGTAAAAATACATTTTTCACATTAGGAAATAACAAAATGCCGATAAACATCATTGTCAACATAAAGTCCGGTTTCATCCCACCATTAAATCCAGGGATTACAATATAAAGTACTGCACCGACACCTATCAACATGGACATTAAAACTAAATTTTTTGTATTCAATTCTCATCTCTCCTCAGCTTTTCTAAGCTATTTTTTGTAAGATTCCTCTAACGTATCCTCTTGATCGTTAGCAAGAAACTTATCTATGATTGTATGTCTTTTTTTATATAAAAGCAACTGCTAATTATTTAACTTTTCAAACAAATCTTTTGCTAGCGCTTGAATAGTTTCAGGTGTGAACATTTTCTCTTTTGTATTCCAAGTTGCACGGAAGCCATCTGTTTGATCGTATCGAGGAATGAAGTGTAAATGAAAATGAAAAACGCTTTGTCCGGCAGGAGCTCCATTATTATTTAATAGGTTCATGCCAACAGGTCCGAATGCTTCTTTTAATACTGAAGCAATTTTAGGAACAACTTTAAATAAATTACTCGCTTCCTCTTCCGATAAATCATATACATTTTCTTTATGATTTTTTGGAATAACGAGCGTATGTCCTTTTGTAAGGGGCATTATATCCATAAAGGCATATACATGCTCATCCTCATAAATTTTTGCACTTGGAATGGAACCATCAATTATTTTACAGAAAATACATTCACTCATGTAAAAACCTCCTATTCATTGTTACGAAAAGTTTAACATATAATAGGACAGGTTTGTTTAACCTTATTCAGCAATTTTTTGCTGAATAAGGTTAAGGTCTCCGGCGGATGTCACGGATTTAGTGAAGGAGTTCATCGAGCGAGCAAAGGCCTGCGTGATGCAGGCCAGTTAGCTGTTATCGCAAGGATGCGACGTTCTTAAGCTAATTTCCTTACTTGATCTGGACACAAATACGCCTAGGCGAAATTGATTGAAAGAAGATTTTTCCTACTAGATTTGGTAAACTATTAAGAAGAGATGAGGTGCAGAAATGACAGTATTAGAAGTAAATAATGTAACAGGTGGCTATACGAGAAAACCAGTATTGCATGATCTAACTTTTTCGATTGGTAAAGGTGAATTAGTTGGATTAATAGGATTGAATGGAGCAGGTAAGAGTACTACAATCAAGCATATTATCGGAACGATGAACGCGACACAAGGAGAAATTCGTTTAAATGGAAAAACGATGAAAGAAGACCCGGCAATCTATCGTTCTTCTTTTTCTTATATTCCAGAAACTCCTGTCTTATATGACGAATTAACGTTAATGGAACATCTGCAACTTACAGCAATGGCATACAACTTAGATTCGTCTGTATTTGAAGCACGAAAAGACTCTCTTTTAAAAGAGTTTCGAATGGAAAAGAGATTGAACTGGTTTCCATCTCATTTTTCTAAAGGAATGCGACAAAAAGTAATGATAATGTGTGCTTTTTTAGTTAATCCTTCCTTGTATATTATCGATGAGCCATTTGTTGGGTTAGATCCACTTGGTATTCAGTCGCTTCTCGATCAAATGAAAACGAGAAAAGAAGAAGGGGCATCTGTATTGATGTCGACTCATATTTTATCTACTGCAGAAAAATTTTGTGATCGAATTTTACTGTTACACAACGGAAAAATTAGGGCACAAGGAACAATGGATGATTTGCGCGCTATATTTCATATGCCATATGCGACATTAGATGACTTATATATTGAAATGACAAAGGAACAACAAGATGAAAAACTTGCGTGAGGTATGGAATATACGTTTTGTTTTTTATATAAATGAGTTGCAGAAATACTTAAAGTATATTATTTCTGGTCATATAGCAATTGTGCTTGTATTTGCTATAGGAGCAGGGGGATATGCATATAGTGAATGGCTAAAAACTGCATCATCTGATTTTCCGGCTTTCTTACTTGTTGCGTTCTTATTAAGTATATTTTTAATGATTAGTCCACCTGTAACATTAATGAAACATGCAGATGGGGTCTATTTTCTACCTTTAGAAATCAAGCTAAATGAATATTTTAAGCTTGCATTAAGGTGGACATACTTTTCTAGTGTCTTTGTATCGTTAGCAGTTTTTGTTGTTTCTATTCCATTACTTACTAAAATAGGTAGCATGTCAAAAAATGAGATTCTTATTCTATTTTTAGTTGTACTTGTGTTGAAAAGTTGGAATATGTTTGTGGAATTTAACTATCGTTGGGCTGCGAATGGGAAATATGTATGGATGGACCGTTTCGTACGTTTTCTTTTATTAATGGCAGCATTGTACTTCCTAATGAGTGGTTATTATTTTATAGCAATAGGGATAGCGATTATAGGATTGGTTTACCTTGTTGTTTGGCAAAAAAAGAAGAAAGAAGTGCCTTTTCCTTTTGATCATTTTATAGAAGTAGAACAGTCTCGTATGATGCGTTTTTATCGGTTTGCTAATTACTTCACTGATGTTCCACATATTAGAGGCAAGAAGAAAAGAAGGAAATGGCTAGATGCTTTTTATGCGTTTGCACCATATGCGCAAAAGAATGCTCAATTTTATTTAATACTACGGACGTTTATTCGAACGGATGATTATTTTTATTTATGGGTACGATTGACGTTTATTTCTTTACTTGGTGCAGTGTTTATTCCGTTTCCAATCGTTGCAATTATTTTTACGGCGGCACTAGCATTTGCATCGGTTATCCAGTTGAAACATGCGCTTCTATCTGGTCATGAATTCCGAATGGATTTGTTATTTCCAATCGACTCGGATGCTAGAAAGCTAGCTGTAAATAAATTACTTCGCATCATTCAATTTGTACAAGCATTATTTGTTTTACTTGGAATACTGATTCAAGGGGAATATACCCTTCTCAAGATGCTTGTACCAGTAGCGGTATATGTAGTATCCGAGCTTACACTTCGCATGAGTAAAAAATAAGAAAAAGGCTGTCAGCGTTTGACAGCCTTTTTCTTATTTAAGAATTAGAAAGTATATGCATTTCTACTAAGTAACTGTCCAGACTCCAGCGCTTTTCTTATTGTGTTTGGTATTTCATAGCTGCTGTACCTAATGTCTTCGCAGCAATTAGCATTGCGCGTTCATCAAAGTCAAACTTTGGACTGTGATGTGGGTAAACTTCTCCTTCTGGCATTGCACCTGTGAAGAAAAATGTTCCCGAAATTTTTTCCATGTAGTAGCCAAAATCTTCTCCAATCATATGAAGAATCGATTCTTCTACTTTCTCTACACCTGGGACTTCTTTTGCAACTTTCTCTAAAAATTCCGTTTCCGCTGGATGGTTAATGACAGGTGGATACCCTCTGTCGTAAGTGAGTGTATAGGTACAATCAGCAGTCATACAAGTTCCTTTTATTACTCGCTCTAGTTCTTGTTCCATCAAATCACGAACTTCCGGATTAAAAGTTCGTACCGTTCCTGAAAGTTTTGCAGAATCTGCAATGATATTAAAAGCATTTTCGGCTACAAATGATCCAACTGAAAGAACTGCGGCTTCGGTTGGATTGACTCTCCTTGAAACTAATTGTTGCAAGTTTACAACTAACTGAGAAGCGACTACGATTGCATCTTTTGATTGATGAGGATTAGCTCCGTGCCCACCGCTACCTTGAATGACTATTTCAAATCGATCAGCTGCCGCCATGATAGCACCCGATTTATATTCAATCGTGCCAAGAGGAGTTAACGACCATAAGTGAGTACCGAAAATAACGTCGACACCTTCTAAACACCCTGCATCAATCATTGGTCTTGCTCCACCAGGCGCATATTCTTCCGCATGTTGATGAATAAATACATATTCTCCTGATAATTGCTCTTTTAATTCATTTATCGTGCGTGCAAGAATAAGAAGTGCTGCGGTATGCCCATCATGTCCACATGCATGCATGACACCAGCTACTGTAGATTTATATTCTACATCTTTTTCATCTTGGATTGGTAGTGCATCAAAGTCTGCACGAAGCGCCACTGTTTTGCCAGGTAAAGCCCCTTTGATTCTTGCAACAACACCATTTCCACCAACGTTTGCTTGAAAAGGAATCGATAAATTTGTATAAAAGTCTTGAATATACTTCGCCGTTTTTGTTTCTTGAAATGAAACCTCTGGGTGCATATGTAAATAACGACGAATTGCAACCATATCTTCAAAAGAACTTTCCAGTTTTTCTACTAATTTCACTGCCATAAGTTTTCCCCTCCGCTAATTACTTTTAATTAAATTATAGCAGAAAAAAGAAGCCTTTTGAGTCAGGCTTCTTCTTTAGATCTATAAGTAGCAACATGAGGAGGGCTTGTGAAAATATGTTGTTTATCAGTGATGTGATCAAAATTCAATGAAATCGATTTTTTCCAAATGTCAAAACTACTAGGACCAGTCCACTCTGTTAAAATAATATACGTATCCATTTTTAATGGTTTTAGCACACGTAGTGCGATAAAACCTGGTTCATTTTCAACTGTACTGGTTAGTTTGGTATACTGAAATTCGAATATAGGGCGGCCTTCATCCGACACAGGAATATGTTGTAATACGAAAAAGCCTGTTCCAGAAAACTTACCGTGAGATTCAAGTATTTCATATTTTTGTGGTACTTGAAAAATAGACTTACCAGTCGTTTCATGAATTAGAATAGTGTTCCCAACACCATATAGAAGAAATAATTCTTCATTTGAATGTTTCTTTTTGATTGTTTCCATAAATTCAGGAGTTCCTGATGTCATATATATGTTCATTTAAATTCCTCCACTCATCGTTAATATTACTTTTCCCATTAAAGTCAATTTAAAAACCATTTCTTCAAAGAAAGACTGGAAATACAGGACAAATTTATGACAATTACACTATATACCTATACAATGAGAATAAGAACGTCTATAGTGAAAACGTATATTCGAACACAGAACAGTTATATAGAAGAAAGGCAGGAATAGATAATGACAACTTTTAACGATACATTACTACGTGCAGCTCGTGGAGAAGCTGTAGATCACACACCGGTATGGTACATGAGGCAAGCAGGTCGTTCGCAACCAGAGTATAGAAAAATTAAAGAGAAATACTCATTAGAACAAATTACGCATGAGCCGGAGCTTTGTGCATATGTAACACGTCTTCCAGTTGAAAATTATAATGTTGATGCGGCAATACTGTATAAAGATATCGTAACACCTTTACCGGGTATTGGGGTAGATGTAAAAATAAAAGCGGGTGTAGGCCCAGTCATTTCGAATCCAATTCGTACAGTACAAGATGTATATAATCTTGGCGATTTATCACCAGAAGATGACGTACCTTTTGTATTAGAAACGATTAAATTGCTGACAACAGAGCAATTAAACGTCCCATTAATCGGATTTGCGGGGGCACCATTTACACTTTCCAGCTATATGATTGAAGGCGGACCATCAAAAAGCTATAACAAAACAAAAGCTTTTATGGTATCAGAGCCTCAAGCATGGTTCGCGTTAATGGATAAACTTGCGGATATGATAATTGTTTATATTAAAGCACAGGTGAAAGCCGGAGCAAAAGCAATTCAAATTTTTGATTCATGGGTTGGAGCATTAAATGTAGCAGATTATCGTATTTTTGTTAAACCAGTAATGACGCGTATTTTCACGGAACTTCGTGAATTAGGTGTTCCACTTATTACGTTTGGTGTAGGTGCAAGTCATTTGGCAATGGAATGGAACGACCTACCAGTGGATGTAGTTGGACTGGATTGGCGTTTATCTATTGAAGAAGCCCGTGCAAAAGGTATTACGAAAACGCTTCAAGGAAATCTTGATCCATCCTATTTGATCGGAGACTGGGCTGAAATCGAGAAACGTGCAAAAGTAATCGTTGAACAAGGGGTAGTACAACCAGGACATATCTTTAATATTGGACATGGCGTATTCCCAGAAGTAAATCCAGATACATTAAAACGTTTAACTACGTTTGTGCATGAATATAGTAAAGAACTTATTGCTGCAAAATCAAACTAGAGGTGATAATGATGAGAAAAACAATGGGATTATTAGTAATGGCTTATGGAACTCCATATGAAGAAGCAGATATTGAACGCTACTACACACATATTCGTCATGGTCGTAAACCAAGTGATGAACAACTAGCAGACTTAACTGGTCGCTATCAAGCGATTGGAGGAATTTCTCCACTTGCAAAAATTACTGAAAACCAAGCAAAAGGTCTTTGTGATCGATTGAATGAAGTGCAGGATGAAATCGAGTTTAAATTATATATTGGCTTAAAACATATTGAACCTTTCTTAGAAGATGCAGTTGCAGCAATGCATAAAGACGGCATTACAGAAGCTGTTTCTATGGTATTAGCACCTCATTTCTCTACATTCTCTGTTAAATCATATAATGGACGAATTAAAGAAGAAGCGGAGAAACTAGGCAACTTAACGATTACTTCAGTAGAGAGTTGGTACAAGGAGCCTAAGTTCATCCAATATTGGACAGAAAAAGTACGCGATGCATTTGCAGCAATGACTGAAGCAGAGCGCGAGAAAGCTTGCTTAATCGTTTCCGCTCACTCACTTCCGGAAAAAATTAAAGAATTGGGAGATCCTTACCCAGACCAATTAAAAGAAACTGCAGATTTAATCGCTAAAGCAGCAGGCGTTAAAAATTATGCAGTAGGCTGGCAAAGTGCTGGACAAACTCCAGAGCCTTGGATTGGCCCGGATGTGCAAGATTTAACACGTGAATTATATGAAGAAAAAGGATTTACAACATTTGTTTATACTCCAGTTGGATTCGTAGCAGAACATTTAGAAGTACTGTATGATAACGACTATGAATGTAAAGTTGTCTGTGATGAAATTGGTGCAACCTACATTCGTCCAGCAATGCCAAATGATCAACCTCTCTTCGTCGATGCAATGGCAGACGTTGTGTTAAAACATATTCGTGCATAATCTAAATGGAAAAACCTCTAGCGTATCCCGCTAGAGGTTTTTAGCTTAAAGGAACTAGGAATCTCAGAAAATCCAGGGTATATCTCATAAAATCTCGGAGTATCTTAGAAAACCTCGGGCGGATCTCAGAAAATCCTTGGAGTATCTCATAAAACCTCGGAGTATCTCAAAAAATCCAGAGTGTATCTCATAAAACCTTCATATTCCTTCTATAAACGCTTTTCCTGGCATTATTTACGTTAATTAAATTGCATTTTTTTAGCATATAGTATGCTTCATGCGTCGAGGATAAATGGAAGAATTCTTTGCATTCGGTGGTAGTAATGGAATCTTTGACTAAGATAAAATAATCATTAATATTATGCATTATCGGGGTTCTGTCATTGGATTCACATTTTGTGCACTTCCATGTTTTGTTGGAAATCTTATATAAAATATTGCCGCATACATTGCATAAAAGGCCTTTGATAAGTGACTCCGGAGAAACTCTCCATCTGTCGCAAAGAGGTTTACGCTGAATTATATGTTGCATTGATTGAATTTTTCTAATCAGATCATGAAATTGTGAAGTGTCTATTCTATCTTCTTTTTTATTCAGGTGATGGATATATGAGGATAGATTTTTTCTAAAGAAAATAGGCTCGTCCATTGGAACATTTTCTAATATTACTCGGTTTGAAGAATAAACGATTGCCTTAAATATAGGCAGTGGAAAACGCATTTGTTCGAGAGATTGTACATGCCTATTGATTTGAGAGATTGGGCATTCGAATGGAGTCTTTACACCATCAAGGGTTCGTATAGTTTGTCCGCTATGCTTATGGAAAGTAATGGTTCCAACGATATTTTTTACTTCAATAACTAGCAGATATTTTTTAGTGACAATTAAAGTATCCATCTGAATGTAGAGGTGGTCATGAACCTTTAAATGGACATCTGGTAGAATACAATAGTGTGAAGGAAAGTTTATTTCTAACAAAGTGTTATCCAC
This sequence comes from Psychrobacillus glaciei, assembly GCF_008973485.1. Classification (GTDB taxonomy): domain Bacteria; phylum Bacillota; class Bacilli; order Bacillales_A; family Planococcaceae; genus Psychrobacillus; species Psychrobacillus glaciei. The sequence continues at coordinate 3,233,545 of NZ_CP031223.1, read as the reverse complement.
TAATTTTTCTCCAAAATAGCCTGCTTCTATTTGATGGAACTTTTTTTCTACCTCCTTTTTACTGGAATGGGATGGTTCTAGTCTCAAGAGTAATCGACTAAGGTCTATATAGGATTTGGGAAAATTACGTGAGATAATTGGTATCACCACATTTCCATTATTATATCAAGAGAGTTGATCTTATCCAAATCGAGATAATTTAATTTTGAATCGTTTTTTCCATTACAATCTTGTGGATTTCAAACTTTTTTCACATGTTTCGGATAGAATAGAAGAAAAGGAGGCGAGTTTTTGAGAAAAATATTAATCTTGGTATTTTTATGTGGAATTCTTGTAGGATGTTCAGTTACCTCATTTAATCCCATTAATTCGTCTACCGATTTTGTAGCCAGTTTAAACACGATAGAACCATCTATCGATTTTATTTCAAACAAACATAAAATAATTCAAACTTGGAAATTGGAAGCGGCTTACACTGGCTTTACCCTTGTTTCTAAAGACTACATTTTCTTGTACGGATATTCATTGAATGAAGCGGTACTTATCCAACTTTCTACCGGAAAAAAAGTAGCAACTTATTCTATTCATGAAGGATCATCCTTTGCATATGCGGTTGGAGATTCGATTTATGTGGCGAATGGAAAAGAAAATACATTGACTTTATTGGACTTAAAAGGAAAAGAAGTTGAAAAAGCAGAAGCAGGAAGATATCCTATGTCTATGATTGCAGATGAAAAGTACTTGTATGTTATAAACTTCAAAGATACTTTCTTATCAGTCTTCACTTTAAAAGATTTGCAACTAGTTACTACATGGGATATTCCAACTTCTTCTCATGGACTTTATATGAATGGCAATGAGCTTTGGATAGGTGGACATGGTGCGGGAAGTCAACCAAACAAAGTCATTCGAAAATACAATTTGCAGAGTGGACAATTGCAAGGGGAAATAGAAGCCTCGATGATGCCCATTGGTTTTGCACAAGCATCGAATGGACAAATTTATGTGGTTAGTCATGGTAGTAACTATGTGCGTGAGTTTACAAAAGAAGGCAATTTAATGTCTTCTATTAAAGTAGGAGCAAATCCTTTTTCCATTAATACCTTCGATGATACGGTAGTTGTTGCTGGGTATGATGATCATGACGTATATTTTTTACAAAATGGAAAGATAATTAATAAGGTTTCAGTTGGAAAAGGGCCATTTCAGCTAATTACGAGGGAGGCAAGTAAATGACAAACGTTTTAGTCGTAGATGATGAAAAAGATATGCGTAGACTAATCGAGATGCATTTGCGACAAGCTGGACTTCAAGTAATTCAGGCTGAAAATGGCGATGATGCAATTGAAATTGTCCAGAATAGAGTGATAAATCTTGTCCTTTTGGACGTCATGATGCCAGAAAAAGATGGTTTTACTGTTTGTAAAGAGATTCGTCAGTTTTCCGAAGTACCGATTATTTTCTTAACGGCGCTCGATGCTAAAAGTGATATAGTCAGAGGGCTTCAGCTTGGTGGGGATGACTATGTTGTAAAACCATTCACAGCCGTAGAGCTCACTGCAAGGATAAATGCTATTTTAAGAAGAACTGGATTTACAACAAATAATGCGACGATAACAAAAGGATTATTAGTAAATGAGATTATTGCTAGACAAGTAAAATTAGAAGATAAAAAGCTTGTGCTTACATTAAAGGAATATGAGCTTATCCGTCTTTTTATGGAAAATGAAGGAAAGGTGTTTTCGAGGGAGCAGCTACTTGAACTTCTTTGGGGTCTTACCTATGAAGGTGGCACTAGAACAGTCGATACCCATATTAAGACTTTGCGTTTGAAGCTCGGAGAAGTTGCTGGAAAATACATTGAAACTGTATGGGGCATAGGCTATCGTTTTGAGGTCAATCAATGAAAAAGTTATCCTTTAAAATTTGGATGCTCTTACTTGCCTTTATTACCATTACTATTGTTTTTTTAGTAATATTCTCTAACTTCCTTTATGAAGAACTTTATGTGCAGCATACCGAAACTTCTATGAAAGAAGTTGCGAAAAATATCCAACGTACATATAGTGGCGGGGTTGTCACAGATGATTTTATCAAACAAACGGAAGCATATAATCGATTTTCCAATATTGAAGTTTTTACCGTACGAAATCCGCGAGAACTAAGTGCATGCATTCCGTTTGATATCGACTATGATAGTTTAATCGGAGCAGATGAACGCGCGAAGTTAATAGCGGGGAATCCAGTTACAAAGCGTGGATTTGAGAGTCGCTTTGACAGAGAAGTTGTGTCGGTTATCTATCCTCTTGTGGATGAAAATCGATTAGAAGGAATCATTTATTTGTATGTACCATTAACGAAAATAACGGAACTAGCATCCAATGATATTTTCTTTTTAATAGGAATCGTCTCTTTATTATTAATCGCCATGGCGTTTATTAGTTTAAAAAGTTTACAAAGAGTGCTGACTCCTTTGGCGAAACTAAAAGAAGCAGCTATTTCAATGGCTAATGGAAACTATGATACGAGGGTTGAAGTAAAATCGCAGGATGAAGTGGGAGAGCTTGCACAAACGTTTAACCAAATGGCTGCTTCCATTCAAGAAGAGGATGAAAAAAAACAAGACTTCCTCTCTATTGTATCCCATGAATTAAGAACGCCCATTAGTTATATTAAAGGGTATGGAGAAGCATTTGAACAAAACTTAGTAAGTGAAGAGCAAAAAGAAGAGATTTATCACCTCATTGTGAGAGAAGCAAATCGCATGCAAAAGCTGACAAATGATTTGCTGACTGTTTCAAGAACTGAAGGTATAGAAAGTGTAGAGATTTCCCCACTCATCGTTGCGGAGTCCATTCGAGAAGTAATCCACCTTGAACGCTCCAATATACAAGGAAAGAAATTGAAATTTTCCATTGATGTGGATGAAGAACTTATATTAGCTGCAGATGAACAAATGACGAAGCGAATTCTGATTAATATAATGGAAAATGCTATTCGTTATTCGCCTGTAGGAGCGACTATTTTTATTGCAAATTCGAATAATACTATTACGATAAAGGATGAAGGATGCGGGATTGAGGCAGAGCATTTAACACACATTACAGAACGCTTTTATCGAGTAAATAAAGCGAGAAGCCGTTCAGACGGAGGAACTGGTTTAGGACTTTCAATCGCTTCGCAACTAATTTCGATGCAAAAAGGAAAACTAGCTTTTACAAGTGAAGTAGGAAAAGGAACGACAGTACACATTACATTACCTATTTGGGAGGATTCATTCATATGAAAAAAATATTAACCGTTTTAGCATTAACAACATTAACTTTAGCGGGTTGCGGTGGGAAAGAAGCAACAACGCATGACTCGCATTCACATAATGAAGGTACGCTTGAAGAAGTAGTAGTCAATATTCAAACGCCAGAAACATTGCCTGTTGGTCAAAAAGTTGCATTATCTGCAAAAGTGACACAAGGTGATAAAGCAGTAGACGATGCAGACCAAGTGGAATTCGAGGTGTGGGAGTCTGGAATGCGTGAGCACGGTACCATGTTAGAAGGTAAATTAATAAAAGACGGTGTATATGAAGCAAATTACACTTTTGATCATGATGGTGTTTATTATATGTTCGCTCACACAAACGCGCGCGGATTACATGTAATGCCAAAACAAGAACTAAAAGTCGGCAATCCTGATATGAGCAAAGTAATGTCAGACGAAAGTGATGATTCTATGGGTGATATGCATCACAAATAAATACTTGCACATAAAATAAAATAAGCGTATTATAATGACTAGATGACTGTAATGGTTTTCTGGTCATTTTTATTTTAGGAGATGAGCAATAGTGGACCGTAGACAGGAAATAATTCTAGCTGCTACAAAATCCTTTTCTCTATTTGGTTTCAAAGCAACTACCATGGACCAAATTGCTAAAATCGCGAATGTTGGAAAAGGTACTATTTATACTTTTTTTGAAAACAAAGATATCCTTTTTCAAGAAATTGTACTTCGAATGATAAATGAAATGAAAACGGAAGCGCAGAATGTCTTGAAAGAGGAAGCCTCGTTTCAAGACAATGCTCATCATGCACTAATGAAAATGTTAGAATTCCGTGAAACACACCAGCTATTTGCTAAAATTATTGCGGAAGAGAAGGAGTTGCGAACTCCTGCAGTACAGCATGTTTTGAAACAAATTGAACAAGAGATCGTTTCATTTATTCAAACGAAAATGGAAAAGGCAATTGTAAAAGGTGAAATTAGTAATGTGAATAGTGAACTTGTTGCGTATCTACTATTTAAAGCTTACTTAGCATTTGTGGTAGATTGGGATTTGACACATAAAGAACCTCTTTCTGAAGAGTGTATTACTAATTTGTTTCAGGACACTATTTTTCGTAGTCTCTTAACTTGAGACTTCTTTTTTTGAATCAAAATGACCAATTGAGTAATTTGGTCACACAGTATTAGGAGGGAAATAAATGATTAAATCAGAATGGAAGAGTATTTTTAAAGATAAAAAAATGCTAATTTCAATTATTGCAGTTTTATTTATTCCAGTTTTGTACGCAGTAGTGTATTTATGGGCTTTTTGGGACCCATATTCAAACTTAAATCATTTACCGGTAGCAATTGTCAATTCAGATAGGGGTGCTGAGTTAGATGGTAAACAACTTGTACTGGGGAAGGAATTGACAGACAAATTAGAGGAAAGCGACCAATTCGATTTTGTTTCAGTGAACAAAGAAGAAGCGGAAAAAGGTTTATTAAACCGAGACTATTATTTATTAATCGAAATACCGGAAAATTTTTCTCAGCATGCAACTACTTTATTGGATGATCACCCACAAAAAATGGTGATAACATATAAGCCAAATGAGGGGAACAACTTCCTTTCCTCCCAAATTGGAGCAACAGCGATGGAACGCATTCGTACTCAGGTGAATGAAGAAGTTACTACAACATATGCGGAGCAACTTTTCGATTCAATTACAAAAATGGGGAACGGTTTTTCAGATGCATCAGATGGTGCAGGAAAATTAAAAGATGGTGCATCTAAAGTTAATAATGGTGCAAGTGATTTGAAAGGATATTTAGAGCAATTGGCGAGCAGCACGATTGAGCTTCGTGAGGGAACAGGAAAAGTTGCAACAGGTATACAATCAGCAACAACTGGTTCGACTGAATTAAACGATGGTTTATCTAAACTATCTAATGGTTCTTCCCAATTAACAGAAGGTGCTAGCCAAACAGCAACAGGTGCTGAATCATTAAAAACTGGTATTTCATTGTATACAGCAAATGTAGCGAAATTGAATGAAAGCTATCAATTACTTAGTGAAAAAGACAAAGCGTTGATTGATTCATTAGCACAATTACAAACGAGTTCTTCTACATTAAAAGAAAGTGCAGAACAATTATCAAAAGGCTCTTCCCAAGTAACATCGGGTATTCAAGCACTATCAAAACAAATTGCAGAAATTAGCTCAACACTTCCAACAGAACAAGCCGCTGCCTTAACAGAAACATTGAAGCAACTGGAGACTGGAAGTTCAACTGTAACTGCAGGCTTAGAAAAGCTAACGGATGGAACAACTGCATTATCAAATGGTACAGCTCAAGTCCATAGCGGAGCAGCACAATTGAGTGCTGGATATGCACAAGCTAGCCAAGGCGTTGCAAAATTAAATGAATCATCAGCTGCATTAATAGAAGGTTCTACAAACTTAGCAACAGGCACAAATACGCTAACTGCAAAAATGAAAGAATTTAACACAGGAGTTAACCAAGCTTATGCAGGTTCAACTAGCTTAGTTAGTGGTTTAAATCAGTTGAAATCAGGTTCAACGCAATTACAACAAGGAACAGGAACATTGGCTGAAAAATCTGGAGAAATTGCAGATGGTTCAACGAAATTAGAAGACGGTACGAAAGCATTACTAGATGGAACAAATACATTGCAATCGAGTTTACAAGATGCAAGTAACGAAGCTGGAAAAGTAAGTGCGAATGATGGGACCTATGATATGGTAGCCTCTCCAGTAGATGTGAAGAAGGAAGAAATAAATGCCGTACCGAACTATGGAACAGGCTTAACTCCTTACTTCTTATCACTCGGTTTATTTGTTGGGGCATTAATAATTTCCGTTGTATTCCCATTAGTACAAACAGCTGTTAAGCCGACAGGTGGAGCAAAATGGTTTGCAAGTAAAACTGTGGTCCTTGCGGTTGTAGGTATTTTACAATCTTTAATTGTAGTAGCAATTGCATTATTTGTCCTAAAATTAGAAACACAAAGCGTTGGAATGCTCATCCTTACTGCGATTATTACAAGTTTTACGTACTTAGCTATCGTACAGCTCCTTGTTTCTATTTTAGATAATCCAGGTAGATTTGTCGCTATTCTAATATTAATTCTACAACTTTCAACAAGTGCTGGAACTTTCCCTTTAGAATTGATTCCACACCAATTACAAATTTTCAATAAGTTATTACCGATGGGGTATTCTATTCAAAGTTTCAGAGCGGCAATATCAACAGGAGATGTAAGCTATTACTGGTATAACAATAGTGTGCTAATAGGGTTCATGCTTGTTTGTTTGGCATTAACATTTGGATATTTCCTATTATTGTTCAAAAAACGTTATTCTAAGCAATCAGCAGAAGCTTAAATACGAAGAACGCCTATCTCATGTAAGGATGAGATAGGCGTTTTAGACTGTTGACAAACTCATTAAAAAAGAGTTTTTCTACAGTCATTTTTCTATAAAATAGAAAGTAAGAAAAATCGAGGTCGGAAAAAGACACTCGCTTTCGGCGGACGAACCATCGAGCCTCCTCCTTCGCTATGCTTCGTGCAGGGTCTCGCTAGTCCGTTCTTCCGCAGGAATCTCGCATCTTTTTCCTCTTTCTACTTATCAAGGATTATACTGCGATGATGTAAAATAACTACAGAATGAGAGGGGAAATGAATAAAAAATCAAAAGGTTAAAGAATTTTGACATTCACCAAACACTTTGACCTCAATCTAGTACGCCTATCTCATGAAAGGATGAGATAGGCATTTTTAATAAAGGCTATGTTAAAGGAAAAGATTGATTTATCGTAAAATGCATGGTGACACCTTTCCCGCATCTGATTAAATTAGTTTAACTAAAACTGGATATTTATATTAAAATAAGAATAAGTTTGTAAAGGTCTACACTTAAACTAAAGGTGCAGTTTAGTTGAAGACGGTACATTAGGATGAATATGGTAATATGGAAATAAACAATAACTCAAACGTCTTTTGTTCAGCTTCCACTATTGAACCAAGAACGTTACATTTTAGGGGGATTTTAAATGGAGAAAATCTTAGTGAAAACAGGGATATATTCATTGATTGTTACTTTCTTCTTATTAGCAGTCTTTATGAAAAGAGTAGAATGGACAACTGATTTTGAGGGGATGACTTCATCTGTTGTAACGCCTTATCCAGAGTTTTTCTTTCATATTTTTAGATATTCTATAATTACTACAATTATTGCAGTAATACTTGTATGGGCATATTTGCTGTCAGATAAGAAAAAAGAGTAACATACTCAACAGGTGTATTATTATTTTATAGACAATGTGAAGAAATGTACTTAAAGTAATGAGGTGCTTTACTTCAATAAGGAGTAGAGCCTTTTTTACTAACACAGCAGTTCAGTTGAATAAACAGGGTATTTTTGAGAAGTTGTCGAAGTAACTACTATCTGGATATTTTTTAAGCATATGGATGAGAATTGAATTATTTATTAAATTATAAAGCGGGAGGTGAATACTATGATAAAATCTGCAAAAGGTCAATTTATACTTTACATAATAACTGCCATTCTTTTTGTTATTGCTTCTTTTTCTTATATTGAGATTACCGAGAATAAAAATTCATTTTTTGGTTCGACGTTTTTTTACTTTTTAATGATAATAGCTGTTTTTAATGCAGGATTATATACTCAAAAATATATTCAATCCAAAAAAGACGACAATTAGTTAGCTAGAAAAAAATCCTTATTAAACTAAAGGAGTGCTTTACTTCAATAAGGAGTAAAGCCTTTTTTACTAACGGGGCAGGTTAGTTTGAGAAGGAAATTTAGAAAATAAGTAGAATAGTTATAGTTAAAATAAGAAATATGGTGAGGTTAGATATAATGCGTAAGACTGTTTCTATAATTCTTTTTCTTTTGTTGGTAGTATTGCTTTCGGCTTGTAATGGCAAAACCTCAACGTTTTTTGGGGAAAATGAAAATTGGATAGTAAAATTTAATATCAATAAGAATAATGGTTCAATTGAGGGAACTTTCATTGCAGAATATAAAGGCGGAAATTTAGAAGAACTTTTTAATAAGGAAGTTCTTTATGAGGTAGGTTTTAAAGAACCAACATCTGGAGGTGTTGGTTTTTTAAATGACGAAGGAGTATTAGAAGGTACAGCATTTAAAAAGAGTTGCTATTCAAATTGTGAAGGTCAGAACTTGTTTTTAAAGTAATAATAGATGGCAAAGAGGAGAATATAATGCTTAATAAAAAATAGGCATAAAATTGAGGGAACCTTTGATGCCATTTGTGCAGTGTTTTTCAATTAAGCTAACGGTGTGCTTTAGTAAAAAATCATGGGGTTGCCATAGGTAACTCTTTTTCCTTATTGAACTAACGCAGCAGTTTAGTTAGAAAATTTAATCGGTAAAATCAAATCAAAACAAGTGAAGAAAAATTGTGGAGGTTTTCAAGGATGTTTAAAAATGTCTGGAAAAGTCTTTTTATTATATACATATTATTAGTGCTTAATTTTATTGTGATTAAATTTAATGGGAATATACACCATGTTATCTATACCATACAAGATAATATGGAGCGTAGAGCTCGTGGAGAATCAGGTGCAAACTTAGTTCCTTTTAGAACAATTGAGACTTATATAAGTTATATGAGTTATGACATAGCTCTTAAAAATATACTAGGTAATATCATTCCTTTTATACCTATGGGATTCCTAATACCCGCGGCTTTTACTTCCCAAAGAAATATAATTAAAACGATGATTTCTTGTTTTTTGTTGATACTCTGCATAGAGATTATTCAATTAATTTCCTTTTTAGGTTATTTTGATATGGATGACATTATTCTAAACCTACTAAGTTGTTTTATAGGATTCATGCTATTTATAGCATACAAGAATGTTTTTAAGATAGTCTCTAAAAAGGAGATGAACCTCTTGTAGGAAGTTTGTCAAGGTAGCAAATTTGATTTTTATTCTTTTCACTCTTCAACTACCATGAAAATTAATTTCTTCAAGAAAAGAAAAATGACAATACTTAAGAAGAACCCTGCTTAATCGTAAAAAAAGAGGAGAGCGGATATTAATAAGTCTATTGATTTCGGTGGACTACTAGTATTGACTCCTCTAACCATTTTCATTCTCTATGGTGAAGCACTGGTTTTTGCGCTTCATGGATGGCTAACGGTTGCTTTACTTCAATAAGGAGTAGAGCCTTTTTTACTAACAAAGCAGGTCAGTGCAAGAAGAATATATGGCTTATCTAAAAAAATAATGGAGGATACATATGCAAAAGAATGCAATAGTTGTGTTTTTTTTATTGGTTATAATGATTCTCTCTGATTGTAATAATGTAGACGAAAATCAACTAAGAGAAAGTGTAGATACTTCAGCCAATCAATCTGAAAATAGAGAGGGTAAAGCTCGAATTCTAAAGGTTAGTACAGATTTAGAAGAGGAATATGGTTGGTTTATCATTCCAGAAGGTGTTAGTACAATGACTATTTCTGCGGAAGTAGAAAATGTTGAAACAATACTTTTTTGGATAACCCCAACAGGTACAGAACCTTGGGGTGAAAGAACGCTCATTGATTACGACATAGATGGAAGTGATGGATGGTCTCTTCAATGGGAATTCGGTGATAAGACATTCCACGATCATATTACTGTTCAAGCTTTGGGAAGTAATGGTGTCACACAAGCAAAAGAGTCATTCAATGTCCATTCTGTTGATGAGAATAATGGAGAATAAATTTGGTATGATATTTATTAGTTTTGTGAATCATTACACTTAAACTCCCATGAAAATTAAAAAACGCTCAAAATATATAAAATTGTATAACAAAATAGACTCAGAAAAAGTTTTTTTAAAAAAAGGCTGAGCCTTCTGAATGATTATATTGAGTTAATAGGTAAATCAAGAAACATCTCCATTCTTCCTAAAATAAAGGCAAGGCTGGTGCAACCAATCAAAAAGGATTAAACTCCCATAAGTGCTGCTCATATAGGATGCGATAGTCTTTGATGCACCGAGATCGTTGGAGTCAGACTAACGGATGGGCTCTATGGCACCATAGTGTATCGACCTTCTTCGCCAGCCATAGAAACAGTATAGACAGTGGTATCCATTTTCATGCTCTGTGGTGAAGCGCTGATTTTGCGCTTCATGGATGGCTAACGGGTGCTTTACTTCAAGAAGTTAGGAAAGACTTTTTCCTTATTGAACTAACGGGGCAGCATTCCTGTTTGAAAGATGTTCGGGGTCTTGCAGAAAAAAGAGACCTCTAGTATGATGCTGAGTGTCAACGACCATTGACCCATCATCTACAAGGAGGACTCCTAAATGCATTCTAAAATGAATAACAAAATTAATCAAGTAACTGAAAATACACTCGTCGTTGGTATAGACATAGCGAAGCACGTGCATTACGCCTGCTTTGTCGATGAACGAGGACGTGTGATAGAAAAAGCATTTTCTGTACATCAATCAAAAGAAGGATTCGAAAGCTTGTATGAAAAAATTAGACAAACGCTGCTGGAAACACAGAAAACGGAAGTCATCGTCGGCATTGAACCAACAGGTCACTACTGGATGAACTTAGCCTATTTTTTAGATCAATACGACATTCCACTTGTCATGGTAAATCCAATGCACGTCAAACGTTCGAAAGAACTTGATGATAATTTGCCGACTAAAAATGATAAAAAAGATGCATTAGTCATCGCGCGATTATTGAAAGATGGACGCTTTAGCTATCCGCGAATATTAAAAGAAGTAGAAGCTGAACTACGGATTGGTTCTACTCTTAGATCAAAGTTAACGGAGGATCTAGCAAGTATTAAAAATCGAATCATTCGTTGGCTCGATCGATATTTTCCTGAATTCACTCAAGTCTTTCCTTCTTTCGGAAAAATGGCACTTACTGCATTAGAAAGAACACCAATGCCACAGGACATTCAAGGGAAAACCGCGGAAGAACTTGTATTTCTCTACCGTCAGGTAGGGGGTATGAGAGCTCCACAACTACCAAAAGCTAAGCTACTCATTGAAAAGGCTTCAAACTCTATTGGACTGACAGAAGGACAAAAGATGGCCAAACATGAAATCGCCACACTCCTACGTCAGTTTCGCTTATTAGAAGCTGAAATCGAAGCAGTGAATGACCAATTAACTGAAATGGCAAAGACAACGATGGAATATGACCTACTCGCGTCAGTACCAGGTTTAGGTGATGCGACGATTGTTGATCTACTTTCCGAAGTAGGGAGCTTTTCACTTTACGAAAATCCACGCCAACTCATTAAACTAGCGGGACTAACATTACGTGAAAACTCTTCTGGTCAACATAAGGGTCAAAAACATATATCAAAACGTGGACGTAAGAGACTTAGACATATCCTTTTCAAAGTGATTGTTCCTTTGATTCGGCATAACCTAGCATTCAAACAACTTCATGAATACTACACCACAAGGAATCAGAATCCCTTACGGGGCAAGCAATCGATGGTAGTACTCTGTGGTAAATTACTAAAAATATTACATGGGATTTGTAAAAAGAAAGTGTATTTTAACGAGCAACTTATGATGAAAGATCTCTACTGTCTCGGAGAGGCAGCGTAAGCATTTCAATCAAAGAGCTATAACAAAAAGGATGATACGGAGAAGCCGGCAATATTACTAAACTTAGACTATGAGTCCCCGGGGCAGCTTAGCAGGCCTCTGCCTTATGAATAGACCGAACGAAGGAATGTAAGCGCGTTGACGCTAAGAGACATGGGAGGGTACGTCGTCATAAGCATCGCAGAGATCCATTGTGCATCGAAATAATGGAGAAAAAAGCTAATGATTTCCATTAGTTTTAGCGAAGCGTACGCTCAACTTGGTAATAAAATCTATAAATTCAAGACTCTGTTTATCAGAGAAGAGAAAAATATTTTTCTTTAATCACGAAGTGATGAAAACCGTTGATATCTCAATGTTTATAGAGGGAGTTTAGTTGAATAAGAGCCGTTGAGATTCTATGTAGCATTTGACATCTATTATCTTATTTATCTTTCTTAAACCCATAAATAAATAAAATTAAACTCATTATGAAAAATAAGGAAAAGAATATGGTGAAATATAAATTTGTGGTTGCTACTTCGGATACTTCTCCCGTCATTTGTCCAATACGCAATAATGCATAAATAAATCCTAATGATATTAAGAAAACAAAACCCAATACTTTGTATGAAAATAAATTCATGATATCACCACCTCTTTTGGTAAATTATAGTATATTGATTAGGTGTTATATAGACAATATTATGTCGCAGTTCGACCATAATGTGCAGTAGAAGAATAGGTCTTTATTCAACTAACGGGTGCTTTAGTTGAACAAGAAATGGTTTTGAATGTTTATATGGTTTAAGAGGGGGAACTTAGAATGAAAAATCTAATATATGGTTTTCTAGCTTCGGTTCCACTTTGGGTAACTCTTCCGTTTCTAGGTATAAAAACAACATTTTTTATACCAATTTTAATAGAATGGGCTACAAAATTCATTCTACCTTGGATATTATTGTATTGGATAATTAGATTAGTTAAAGGTTTAGAAAAAAACAAATAATATATTAGAGTACAGAGTGCGATTCTAAAACAAAGAAGTCGCTTTTTTTTATCCTACAATAAAGTTTGTGAAGTGTTGTACTTCAACTAACGGTTGCTTTTCTTGAATAAGGAATTGCAACTTCTTCCATTAAAGGGGTTAATGGAAGAAGGATTGCAGGAAATCATATGCAATAAATAGAAATACTTACTTAACAAACTATGTAAGGAGATAATACTTTGAACATTTTAACTTTGATTCTAAGTTATTTAATTGGCTCAATCTCATTTGCTTTAGTAATCGGTAAAATGTTTTATAAGAAAGATATTCGTGATTACGGTAGTGGTAATCTTGGTGCAACTAATGCTTATAGAGTTTTAGGCATAAAAGCAGGAGTAATTGTTGCAATTGCTGATATATTAAAAGGTACATTTGCTTGTTTACTTCCTCTAATACTTGGTTCTACAGTTAACCCTATTGTATGTGGTTTATTAGTCATATTAGGGCACATATTTTCTGTTTTTGCTAGTTTTAAAGGTGGAAAGGCTGTTGCGACAGCAACTGGAGTTTTCTTATTTTTGACTCCTTTAGGTGTTTTTGTTGGTTTTGTTGTGTTTGTGTTAACTTTGCTATTTACTAAGTATGTATCACTAAGTTCAATGTTGGCTAGTATAGCATTATTCATTTACAATCTTATATTTGAAGATAAAGTTATCATTGCGCTTTCTCTACTAATAAGCGTATCAATAATTATTCTACATCGACAAAATATTAAGAGAATTGTAAATGGAACAGAGAACAAAATAGTTGAAAATTAGTGTTTACTTGTTAAGCTAACGGGTGCTTTAGTTAAACAAGAACATCACATTGCATTAGCGAGAAATTGTATTTTGTTATGTATAAAAACTTTATTACTTGTTTTAGGTATATTATAGCATTATAAGATTCATGTAATATCAAAGTAAGATTCATATATTTTAAACAATACATAAACAACAGAATTAAGGAGAAATTTAATATGAGATTAGAGAGTGAAAGAATTTATTTGAGACGTCTTTGCCAGTTAGATGCACCTATTATATTAGAAAATACAATGGATGAAGAAATACGTTATTTGACTGGAACCAATTCTAATTTTTCACTGGAGCAAATTAAGACACATATAGATAAGATTAATAATGATTCAAGTCGCTATGATTTCGCTATTTGTTTAAAAGGCACTGACGAAATGATAGGAGAGCTATCGATTTTCGATATCGAGGAGGAGAACAAAAAAGCAGGTTTCAGAATATCGATGGCTTCCATTTCATTAACAGGAAAAGGATATGAAACTGAAGCTATAAAAATGGTTCTAAGTTTTGTTTTTGAACAACTCCAATTAAATCGTTTACAGTTAGAAGTATTTAGCCATAATTTACGTGGAATTAGAGCGTATGAAAAGGTTGGGTTTGTAAAAGAAGGAGTCTTACGTCAATCCTTATATTACAATGATGTATACTCAGATGAAATTATTATGGCAATACTTAAAAGTGATTATAAAAATATGCTATTGTAATAACCAATATTGTGAATGAATGTACTTAAACTAACGAGGCGCTTTACTTCAATAAGGAGTAGAGCTTTTTTTTACTAACGGGGTGTTTAGTTGAACAAGGAAATCTGATAAAATAAGGATTCATTTATAAAAAATCTAAGCTATATAACTGATTAGCAACCGGTCGTGATTATTATGATTATTGAAATTGACAGTTTTTTTCAACAAGTTCTACTTACTGGTAAAAAGTGTTCAAAACAGTGACTAGAGCAAAAGTACCTTAAAGCAAAAGAATTAGCATTAGAGACAAGTAATCTTCCAAATGTATTTTGCAGTCTTCACAATTTTGAACTAATACCTTATACCAACCATATTAAAGTTGATTTTGTAATTGATACTGATACAGATAGGATTTACTCACCCTCTTATTAAACTAACGAGGTGCTTTAGTTAAAGATCATGAGTTGCTTAGGCAGCTCTTTTTTCTTATTGAACTAACGCAGCAGCGCGACAAGTTTTGTTATAAGCACTAATGTGTGAAAAAACAAGGGATTTCTTCGGAAATCCTAACTTTATAACCGAGGATAGAAATGATAAAATCATGTATTTTGAAACTATCCCATTAAGATTCCTGCATGCGTCATAATGGACAGATTATGGGGTCTGAAGCTCAGGTAAAGTCGGCAGAACAAAGGCTGAAGCCACTCCTCAAGGAAAAGGTATGCCAATGGATATGCCGGATGGCTGAAAAACTAAATATGGTGAGAATTTTCTTGTGGAAAAGAACAGACGAACTTCCGGAGGTACAGGTCTAAAGTTAGAACATAAGGAAACTTGTGTACCATCCAACGATGGAGTGAGTGACGTAGAGTAAAAATTGCTTCTATGAAACACGTTATACCGAACAATGGCGGTATCCAGCTCACAGGCTTACAGGAAGCACCTAAGTTTAGAAAAAATATAGCTAGGTTGTAAGGGACTTGGAAAGTAAGGAACGTTGACTCAAGGGCTGTCGCCCGAAACGGTTGCTATAAGCCGTATGGCGAAATGCATTTGTCCTTATGAGGGTAGGGGTACGACCAGTGAAAGCTCTGTAATGGAGGTGGAGGAACAGCCCCAAGTCTAGCGATAAGTAATAATTATTTTTCAACTGTGCATTGCACCGGTCGGGTAAGAACGTGGGAACATCACTTCAAAAGGAATGATGCCACAGTGCAAGCTCTTCGATATTGGGATTATTACGGGATGACAGACACCTTTACAGACTTATATCAACGAGCCAAAAATAAAGAATCATTCCATCTGCTATACGACATCATCACGTCGAGGAACAATATTTTATTAGCGTATCGAATAATTAAGTCAAATAAAGGGTCGAAGACCCCTGGAACAGATGGTAAAACTATTGTAGACATAGAAAAACGTTTGGAGAACGAATTAGTAGAAGAAATACAAAGTAAGCTTAAAAATTATCGCCCAATGAAAGTTAGACGCAAACTAATAGAAAAAGATAACGGTAAGATACGACCATTGGGTATTCCATGCATTCTTGATAGAATCATACAACAATGCTTTAAACAAGTGTTAGAGCCGATTGCAGAGGCTCATTTTTATAATCATAGCTATGGATTTAGACCTTTACGGTCTACTCATCATGCGATGGCGAGAATTCAATTTCTAGTTAATCAGTCGAAACTCCATTACGTTGTAGATGTTGATATAAAAGGGTTCTTTGATAATATCAATCATACCTTGCTTATTAAACAGTTATGGAATTTAGGTATTCGGGATAAACAGGTTCTAGCCTGTATATCTAAAATGCTAAAAGCAGAAGTGGATGGAGAAGGTATTCCAACAAAAGGTTCTCCGCAAGGTGGCCTACTTTCACCGTTATTGTCTAACATTGTACTAAATGAATTGGACCAATGGATTGCGAATCAATGGGAACTATTCCCCCTCCATAAAAACTTAAAAACTAGAGAAGGTCAACTTCTTGCCAAAAAGCGAACTCACTTAAAAGAAGGCTACATAGTTAGATACGCTGATGACCGTGTGCCACGAAAGCAAACGAAGTTTGCTTAAAAAGTAAACTTTGTAAGCTATGCTGCACTTAAGATGAGAGAAGGCCTCTCGCAATCGCTATACAGGTAGAGATTGCAAACCGCCCTAAGGTGCTATAGTCAAAAGCTATGGTATTGAGCGTTAGGGGAAAAGGCAGAGCATGACTCTGTCAGGTATGTATTAAGGAGACGAAAATCATTGAACCGCTGATGAAGTATCGAAAGCGTAGAGATGTCATCAAAACTGAGGGGGAGTCGTTAACTCAGGATAAGTTCGGAGGAAACCTGTTTACTGTCCGTTCGGTGACCGGTATAAAGGCGGCGTGAACTTAATACAGGCTTTTGTGTGGAACGTGGGAACCTACGACATGGATGCTAAGGGAGAAATTTCAAGTGGAAGCCCCACAAGAATCAGAGTACCAATGCCATGTATAGGGGCGGAATAACTCGTAGTAGCAATGAAATCTCCTAACGGAGATGGAGCAAAGGGGTTATATTATTCAGTTTTATAAACAAGTCAACCAACAAACTGGGAGGAACTTATGCATAAAAAAAAGCCGTATGTTATATCCAAAAACGTAGTATATGAAGCTTTTCTAAGAGTTAAAGCAAACAAAGGGTCAGCAGGAATTGATGAGCAATCCATAGCAGAGTTTGAAGAAAATCTCAAAGATAACCTGTATAAAATATGGAACCGAATGTCATCTGGCAGTTATTTTCCTCCAGCTGTTAAAGCTGTAGAAATACCCAAGAAAGCTGGGGGTACAAGGACACTTGGAATTCCAACTGTGTCGGATAGAATTGCACAAATGACAGTGAAATTATATTTTGAACCTTCGGTAGAGCCATTCTTTCATGAAGATTCCTATGGATACAGACCGAAGAAAAGTGCCATTCAAGCGTTAGAGATCACTCGGAAAAGATGTTGGAAGTACAATTGGGTACTTGAATTCGATATTAAAGGTTTATTCGATAATATAGACCATGATTTATTAATGAGAGCGGTAGAAAAGCATACAAAAGTCGAGTGGATAAAGGTATACATCAAAAGATGGTTAAGAGCCCCGTTTCAAACGAAAGAAGGAATAATAGAACGTATCTCTGGCACACCGCAAGGTGGGGTCATAAGTCCGGTATTAGCAAATTTATTTCTTCACTATACGTTTGATAAATGGATGGCAATCAATCATCCTAACAATCCATTTGCTAGATATGCAGATGACGCAGTCATCCACTGTCAGACAGAGGAAGAAGCGAAGAAGTTACTTGAATCTCTAAACGAGAGAATGAATATATGTAAGCTCGAACTTCATCCAACTAAAACCAAAATTATTTATTGCAAGGATGCAGATAGAAAAGAAGAGCATGAAAATATATCGTTTGATTTTCTAGGGTATACGTTCAGACCGAGACTGTCGAAAAACAGGTGGGGAAAACACTTTGTGAATTTCACTCCCGCTATCAGTAATAAATCCAAGAAATCAATCCGACAAAAAGTAAGAGGTTGGAAACTGCAATTGAAGGCAAATAAGGAACTCTTTGACTTATCGATGATGTTTAACTCAGCTATTCAAGGATGGATTAATTACTATGGGAAGTTCTACAAATCCGAAATGTATGCTAGTTTAAGGCATATTAATAAAGCCTTAATCATGTGGGCAAGAAAGAAATATAAAAGACTTGCTCGTCATAAGAAAAATGCGGAACGTTTTATGGGTAGGATTGCTATTCAGAATCCTAAGCTCTTTAAACATTGGGAACTAGGTATTAAGCCTACGGCTGAATAATGGGAGCCGGATGAATTGAGAGGTTCACGTCCGGTTCTGAGAGGGGCTACTGGGGAGGTTCCAGTGGTCTACTTGCCTTGTTTGTTGCTTCCAATATGAGAGCGAAGCTCAGGAATTCTTTCAATCATTGAAGCTGAGATTACAGAAGTTTAACTTAGAAATAGCGGAGGATAAAACCAAAATTATTCCCTTCGGGAAATTTGCGGAGAAAGATGCAAAACTAAAGGGAAATGGAAAACCTGACACCTTTGATTTCCTAGGTTTTACACACTACTGTGGAAAGAGTAAATCTGGACACTTTCGTGTGAAACGGAAATCAAGCAGGAAAAAGCTACAAGGTAAACTAAAGGAATCAAAGGAATGGATAAAGAAGAACCGAAATAATGATATTCATATGATAATGGATAGATTTAAACGCTCGCTTGTAGGTTATTACAACTACTATTGCATCACGGATAACACCCCAAGTGTTCACCAATTTAAAGACAAAATCCAGTATTTACTGTTTAAATGGCTCAACAGAAGAAGTCAAAGAAAATCCTTTACTTGGGATAAATTCAATCTCTTTCTTCATAAATATCCGTTACCCTCACCAAGAATTAAGGTGAATATATACGACTTAAGAAAAGAGATTAGCTATATTTTGTGAATGATGACTAGGAGGAGCCGTGTGCGTAAATAGCGCAAGCACGGTTCTGTGAGGGGGAGGAACACAATCTACCGCAAGATAGAGAGGTTCCCTTCTACTCGACTAGTTTAAGAAGAATATTGCGTAAATTATCATTATTTGAAATGATTGTTATTGAACTTAAGAAGGCGGGAGTTATTATTTTAATTTTATTTGGTATCTTAATTTCTTTTATTACCATTATATTATTCTTAATTTTATGTGCTAATATAATAATTTCTTTCATTAAAAAGAAACTTTTTCCAAAAAAGATGCTGATTGTAACGTTATCTGGGGTTGTTTTAGTATCTTCAATCTATATATATGAAATGTACTTTTTTACATTTAGTGAAATTGATAAAGAATATACTCAAAACGGACCTGGACCTGTAACATCACCCACAGAAAAATATACTGCTAACGCTTTTTATGAACCATATGGTGGTGCGGCTGGAGGAGTTAATGTATGGGTTGAAATCACATACAATAATGAGGGGAATAAAGTTAAAACTGTTTATTATGGGGATGCAAAAAGTAATTTTTCTATGGAATGGATGGATGAAGATACCCTGTATATTTTAAATGACGAACCTGAGTATCCAAATTCAAATAGAAGTATCGAATTAGAAATTGGTAAAGAGATTTATCACGAAAATGGTTTGGCTTGTAAAAGTTTGTTAATGAAAGACGACTATGAGACTTGCTACCAAAACTAATATCTCTTATTGCACTAACGGGTGCTTTACTTCAAGAAGGAGTAAAGCCTTTTTTCTTATTGAACGAAAGAAGCAGTTTAGTGAAAGAGTCCAGTTTGGTCTTTGTTCAGCAATCGGGCGATTATCTGGAAGACTTGAATTCGAGATAATGTTAAAATATATAATGTAAAGTCATGTCTATTAACGGGGGTGATTTATTGTTTCAAGGAAAGAAAACGAAAGTGCTCATATGGATAATATTAATACAATTTTTCCTACAAGCTTCATTACTATTTATTACAGTAAACCTATATACAAATTACATTAATACTAAGAACTCAATAGAAAAGATTATTAATTTCTTTCACGATAGAATAAGAGCATTATACATATTTTTTGAGGAGCAAATTATAAACTGTGTGAATTTTTATATAGATTTGGAGAAGATATTCACTAATAGAGAATTGGCATTAGGTTTCTGGTTGATCGTGATTATTATTTTTAGCTTATGGAAAATAGATAAAGGTTCTCTAGGGAGTTTTATTAAAAGTATATTTAATAAAAAGATATTAATATTAGTAGTGGTGCTTTTATTATATTTCTTAATGTTAATTTTCATATTAGAATATATAGGTTTTTGGGAAACAAGGTTATGGAAAATTGGATTAATATGGCTTATTTTTGCGGGTATTTCAATATCATTCAGAGCCATTATGAAAGCTAAAAATATTAGTTACTTTGTAGCAATGATTAAGGATAATCTAACAATATTTATACTAATTCAATTTGTAGTTAATTTATATAGTTTATCGTTTATATTGGAAGTCATAATAGTTTTTATCACTTCATTTCTAACTTTAATAAAGGTCATTCTGGAAACTAGGAAAGATTTTCAAGATAAAAATTATAGGATATTAAAAAATGCAATTAACTTCATCCTAGGCATAATTGGATTATTTTTATTAATTTATTCAGCAATAAATTATCTTGATGATTTTCAAAATATAAATTATATAGAAAAATTAAAAGATCTACTTTTACCACCTATTCTTTCTTTGTTATTTATACCATATATGTATTTTTTTGTTTTGTATTCAAACTATGAGGTGCTTTTCATAAGATTGAGTTTTAAAAAAACAATAAATGAAAACATAAGGAAATATTTATATTTCAGAATAATACTATTTTGTAATATAAATATAAGTAAAATTAATAACTTTATACAGGGTAGTAAAATTATGACCACTATGGTTCAAAGTAAAAATGACGTAAGGAGGTTAATAACAAATTACAAGAGTACAAATCAATGATAATAGAAGAAGACGAATATCACTTTAACTGGAATAAGTATATCTTGAATTCAAGTTTCTCCTTCATAGGGCACGATTATCGGAATTGATTACGATTGTTTAATAAGTGTCTCTTTTCTACTTCAACTAACGGGTGCTTTAGCAGAACAAGAGGCTGCCTTTAGGAGTAGCTTTTGCTTATTGAACTAACGCAGCAGTATAGTTTAATAAGAACTTTTATTAGGAGATGGTATTTTGTTCAACTATTCTCGTAAAATATGGGTAGTTTGGTTGGTTATTTTATTCTTAGTAGTAGGTTTTTTATTTTATTTATATTTTGAGGAAGGAAAATCTTATAAAAGTAGTTCAATGTTTTTTAAAATTGAAAAGAAAGAACATTATATTGAACCAGGAAAATATATGAAGATGTGGGTTATAGGCTCTAATGCTAATGATAACAGTCCAAATAAAGAGAGATATAAGGTAATGATTGAGGACTCAAGAATATATAATTTGTTAGAGGAAGGTAACGAATACTTTGTAAGTATTCAAGGTGTAAAAAAGTGGAATCAATCAGAATATATATATACTTTTGGTCAATTAGGTTTGGTTGATGGAACACAATTGCGTGGAGAAGGAAAAATTGATTAATTAACTAACGGATGCTTTAGTAAAAAAAGTGGATGCCAGTAAGGGTAGCTTTTCTTATTGAACTAACGTGGAAGTTTAGTTTAAGAAAGAATTTGTTCATTTATAAAAAAACAGTAGGAATTTTATGGCGAAAATTTTATATATTTCTAATTAAAGGGGGTGGGCTCATTGAGTAAAAATGCGAAATTACTTTATTGTATATTGGGAAGTATTGTACTAGCCTTATTAAATAGTCCTATGCTTAGTTACGCTAAACTCGGAATTTTCACAGGCGGTTATGGAGGAAATATATTTGGAGAATTGTTATTTCTAATTGCAAATATATTATCTTTGATTGGGTTTATATTTTTAATATTATTTTCTCTTATCTTAATAATAAATAATATAAATTTAAAAGAAAAATAAATAGTTTGAAATCGAATCTTCAACTAAAGTGTGCTTTACTTCAAGAAGGAGTGAAGCTTTTTTTCTTATTGAACTAACGCAGAAGGTTACTTCAATAAAGTTAAACGTATTTATAGAGTAGTAATGAGTGCAAATATTAGAGGCCTTGATTGGAAGGAGTATAGTATGAATGATTTTGATAAATTTAAGATGAACATCTTTGAAACCTACTCATTTCCCCGCTTGGTACGAACTCAAAGTTTAGAATTCTTCTTTATTCGTGGAGTGAATGAAGCTCGAAATTTTTTTGAATACTGGGACGGAAGGTTGATCGAAGTATTGGGATACCTTGTTATTTATACGGATGTTCAAACAAATGAACAAACGAATTTAATATATTTAATTGAAGATGATAATAAAAATTTTCAAGAAATTATACGTTACACTAAAAATTTTGCAAGTGAAATGTGTACGACGTTTACACCTTTAGATATGATGAGTTTTACAATTCAAAAGACCACGGTTTATCAAAGAGGATTGGATAAACAGGAAATAGTTGATTTTATTAAAAAAATTGTTAAACAGGATATCCCAAAGTTATTTTTAGATGAAATATTCTAAGATAAAAGTATTTGAAAAATTCATATGACTATAGCTTTTCTAATTCAACTAACAGGTGCTTTAGTTAAATATGAACATCATTCCGATGGTTTATTTTTACGTCCAAAACATCAAGGGGATTTCAGTGATACAATGTGAAATGTTAGAATTAAACTAACGCGTCAGGTTAGTACAAAGAATAAATAATAAGATAGAGGGGATTAAGTGATAATAAAATTTTTGTTTGGAATTTTTTTATCATTTCGCTATTAGCTTTGTTTTACAAATTTCAAGTACATCCAGAGGAAAGAACTTTATTTCCAGAAGAAGAAATTATTCGTACAAATATTGAGCAAATACAAGTTATAAATATTACCTCTAATGACAACAAAGTGATTGATGAGATGGATAATATAGAAATGTTTTCTACTTATTTGAGAGGAATAAATTCCGATAAAATCGATATTGATGAGAACGCTGATGATGAACAACCTGTTTATCATATTTATATTGTCAATACTGGACGTCATTCTAATCCACCAATTTCTGTCTATAAAGATTCGATTGTATATCAAGGCAAGAAGCGATATATGTCAACTGAGGAATCATCATCGTTATTTCAACTAATATATGAAATTCGAAAATAACTCATACGTATATCTTCTTCAGCTAACGGGTGCTTTACTTCAATAAGGAGTAAAGCCTTTTTTACTAACGGTGCAGTTTAGTTGTAGAAAGGGAGAGAATAAAATGAAAAAAATACTGAAATACACAATAATCGGCATTACTTCTTT
This sequence comes from Psychrobacillus glaciei, assembly GCF_008973485.1. Lineage (GTDB taxonomy): Bacteria > Bacillota > Bacilli > Bacillales_A > Planococcaceae > Psychrobacillus > Psychrobacillus glaciei. Next base: position 3,210,202 of record NZ_CP031223.1, on the reverse strand, counting down.
TTTTCTGGTTCTTTTGGTATTTTCGAACTTATTGAGATGGGCAAAGCAAGGAGCGTTTTTAAAATACGATAATGGTGTGACAATTGAAGTTTATAATTCAAGTAAACAAGTAATAACGGATTTAAACTTCTATTTTTCTTTTAGTGGTTATCATGTATATCAGGATTTAGGTACTATCAATCAATTAAAACCCGGAGAAAAAACGAGTCGATATAGTCATCAAATAAAAGACACAGGTAATGATAGAAGTTTATACTTACAGTATCCAATTAACAAAACTGAGGCAGAAGTTGAGAGTCTAGCTTATTTACCTTCTTATAAACCAAGTAAAGTAGTAGTTATTTTAGAAATAACCGGAATTGATAATAAAGGGAAACTTTTATTTAAGGTAAGAGGGTATGAAAATGTTTTTGGTCAATATGAATTTGATTTGACTTCCGATAGAGAGTGATTGCATAAATGGTACTGAAGAGTACTTATTCAACTAACGAGTGCTTTAGTTTAACTCATGGGTTGCAAATGCATCTCTTTATTTCTTGTTGAACTAATGTCACAGGGTGAAACAATTGTGATTATTAACCGTAGAATAATAATATAAGTATTCTGCATTGAATGGGCGGTAATGTTATTGTGTTTGGTATTGAACCGATAGTCTGGCTTAAGTTGATCTTCGTGATAGTAATTTTTTTAATATTGTTTATTATTTTTGGTTCATTTATAAGAAGGTGGTTGAAAGTTGAAAAGAAGAAGCGTTTTTCACATAACCATGTGAATGACAAACACCAAAAAATTGATTGGACGATTAGAATAATTTTCATCGCTTTTATAATATTGGGATCTTTTATTAATGTCACTCGAGATTATACAGAACGAATTTGGTTCTTAGAGCCATGGTATTTATTATTCGGTTTAACTATATTGTCCGAGGCAGTTCGAGCATTAATGGAATGGAAATATTCGGATAATAAAAACGCATATATTTTTACTTTAAGTCAGTTAGTATTTGGCATGATATTAGCAATTTCAATATTAAGAACTAACTTTTTTGGTATGTTTTAACGAACTTTGTTCTTCAACTAACGGAGTGCTTTACTTCAATAAGGAGTAGAGTCTTTTTTACTAACGCAGCAGGTTAGTTGAATTGTGTTGTTTAACTTGTGTTCAACAATCGGGCCATTTTGTTGAGGATAAATTAGAAAGAAAAAATGAAGGTGGGATGAAATATGTTCGATGCTGGTTGGCTTAACATCGGCAGTTTGGTACTTGGATTAGTAGCTTGGATAATTCCTATTATTAATCTTGCGGTAGGTAAAAAACAGATGAATAAGAAATGGATTGCTCTTACCATTATCAGTTTCGGCGCATGCGCTATCGCAATATGTTTACAAATTTTTTATAACCTTTACTTGGTCAACATTAAAGACTGGTCTGCTCTGTCGGAAATGCAGGGTGTAGCTGTTGCTTCAACGGTACTTGTCATTGTTACCATTTTATTAAATGCACTTACGTTGTTTTTATATCGGGATAGGGGCAATTGTTGAATAAGCCTCACTTTTCTTATTCAACTAACGGAGTGCATTAGTTGAAGAATCTGCGTTGCTAAGGCTACTCTTTTTTCTTATTGAACTACCATGAAAATTAATTTCTTCAAGAAAAGAAAAATGACAATACTTAAGAAGACCCCTGCTTAATCGTAAAAAAAAGAGGAGAGCGGATATTAATAAGTCTATTGATTTCGGTGGACTACTAGTATTGACTCCTCTAACCATTTTCATTCTCTGTGGTGAAGCGCGGGTTTGTGCGCTTCATGGATGGCTAACGGTGTGCTTTACTTCAATAAGGAGTAAAGCTTTTTTTACTAACACAGCAGGTTAGTTGAACAAGTTACCAGGTAAACTTTTGAAACGAATGCACTTTATCTTTGTCTAATTTATAAAAAGAAAAAGGGATGATATTGAAAAAACTTAGTTTAATTGTGTCTTTAATACTTTTATCAATAGGGCTATTGGGCTGTCAACAAAACAATAACGAGAAGGTTGATAACGAACCGTCTGATAACGAACCATTAGATACAAAAGCCGAGGTCATAGAAGAAGATTTTGTATATCGACTTGTGACAGAAAAAGCTGAATACGGTAAGAATGAACCTATAAAAGTTTATGCTGAATTAGAATATACAGGCGGAAAAGGAGAAATTGAAATTTTTCATTCAGCTTCGCCATTCTCTTTTCCAATGGTTGAGACTACGAGAAATTATGAAATAGGATACGGTATGGATGAACCATTATTAAGGACTAAACTAATAAAAGGGGAACCACTCCGTGCAGAATATAGGGGAAGTGGCGGGTACGATTCGGAGGATAAAAAAGAATATATAGATTTTATAAGGAAAATAATGAATAAGAAATTTCCAGAAGGACGTTATGTTGTAAATGGCATTGCAAACTTTTATATTATAGCCAGCGAGGAAACTGAACAAGAGAAAAAATATAATATAAAAGCACAGGTTGAATTTAGGGTTAAAAATAGTAATTAGAAAAAAGAGTTTTCACTAACGGGTGCTTTAGTAATAAATGAAAAGAAAAATACTATGAGCTTGGAGATACGTTTCCCAGCTCATTTTTATGTGCATTTTTATTTTCTATGAAATAACATGTATAATCTTGTCACTTAGAATGTGAAGTTCCTCAGCATTACCTTATCTGTGGTTTCCAAAGTTCCGTGAACACTCGCAAAGATAAGATGAGGGCGAAGGACAAACTACCGTCACAAGAATACCGAAAAAAATGGATGGAGAAGTGACACAGTCACATCCCCATCCATAAAAAGTCCCCGTTAATAGTGTAGCCAAAACTTTTTTTGCGACGAGTAACCGCAGGAGCAAATGTTTCGTCCAAAACACTCGGGAAATGGAGGAGACGAGATGCACTTAAAGGGTGCTTTCGCTTTTCTTGTTACACCGTTATTTTACTTTGTTCATTCAACAAAGCTTTTTCTAAAAACTTAGCTAGCTCAAGCATACCATATTTTCCAGCTTTGGCTTCTGCATCCGCATTGTAGTTTGTATTCGTATTTACATCATACGTATATACTGTACCGTTTGCATCTGATATAAATTCAATCCCTGCGACAGCAATTTTATTCGTTTCCAGGAATGCTTCATATCTACCGATTTGTTCTACATTAATGGCTTGAATAATTTCAAACTTTGGTTTTTCTTCTTTTTCTTCACCCACTGGGCAAAATAAGTCATCTATTTGGCAGGCATCCGCAGGACATAATTCAAATCCATTCGATGTATCTACTCGAACTGCATAGACGAACTTTCCACCAATAAATTCCGCTCTTGTAATAAAGGACTCAGGGGATTGTATATATTCTTGGATGAGTGTGATCCCATCGACTGGGTGCTCATAGGTTTTACTATCTAAGTAGTTTTCAAGAGCTTCAATTGAATGAAATAATTGTACTCCTAATCCCTTGCCTGCACGATTATGCTTCGTTATGAATGAAGACACACCGATTTTTTTAGCCGCTCGCACTATTTGATCCCGACCAACCGCACCAATTGTTTTCGGTGTACGAATACCTGCCTTTTCTAATGCAAGTTGTTGATTAATTTTGCTAATTTCCAACTGCAATGCCTTTGTACCATTAAAAATAGTTTTACCGTGAAACTCTAGCCAAGTAAGAATGCCAGCAGTTAATTCAGGTGCATATCGATGATTACGTGTATGAGAGGATGCACTCATTCGACTGTAAAAAACTCCTTCTGGTGGTTCAGAAGTTAAATCTACTATTCCTTCATCTAGATGCCAAAGTTCATAGGGAAGGTTCAATTCTTCCAATCGATTAGTTAGATGTACAGTCCATTCATCATTTTCATGTATTACATATATTTTTGACATATTAATTGACCCCTTGCTTATTTAGTTTTAATTGTTCAACTAGTGGCATTACTTGCTCGGAGAAACGTTTCATTTCGGTATGTTGTGGTGAAAATTGTAAAATTAATAAATCGACCCCTGCTTCTTCAAATTCGATAATTTTTTTAGCAATTTGTTCAGGTGTTCCAATTAAATTTGGACGTAGCCCACGATTAGAAACCGAGTAATCTTGCAGTTGGATGTCTACATTTAAATGTGACTTGCTTACAAAGTCTTTATAGCCTGCATAGCCAGCTGATCCTTCTGTTACATTAGTAATTCGTGCAAGTTCCTCTTGCACTTCTTTTTCTGTATCTCTGCAAATAATGTAAGCTGCCATCCCGAAATTTTTTAAAGGTTCTTTTTCTAAATTTTGACGTCGATGCTTCATATCTGCAATCTTTTCCGCAATTTCTTCTATTGTCCCACCGTGCATAACATAGGAATCGCATGTGTTTGCGATTGTTTGTTTTCCTGTTTCACTTTCGCCACCCGCATATAACGAGATATGTTTGTTTCGAACTGGTTTAGGCTCTAAATAGGTATTCTCGTAATCATAGAAGTTACCTTTGAATGAATATGGAGTTTCTGTCCATAAACCCTTTAATACGGAAATAAACTCTTCCGTACGAGCATAGCGCTCATCATGGGCAGTGAAGATGCCTCCATATTGTCTTGCTTCTTCTTCCCACCATGCAGATACAACATTTAGTGACAAACGTCCCCCACTAATATGATCGATATTAGTGGCGGTTTTGGCTAACAATGCAGGGTTGTGAAAACCAGGGCGAATCGCTGTTAATATTTCTAGCTTATTTGTAACTGCTGCAATAGCAGCTGCAGTTGACCACGCATCTAAAGAAGGAGCATCTATTCCTTTAATATCATTTAAGTTTAGTTCCGCGATTAATGTTAGGTCGTATCCCCATTGCTCCGCATTTTGAGCCAACTCTTTTACATATTCAAATGAAACGGGCATTGTCTCATTTTCTACATTTCGTAACCATCCACCGAAAATCGGTAACCAAAAACCATATCTCATGTAAGAATGCTCCTCACTTTTCATATATTCAGAAATATTTAATTAAAAGTAATCCTACCACAATACTATGTTTTAGACAATAGAATATGAAATTTATGTATTTAGTATTCCCAAACGTGGACAAACAAGAATGAAAATGAATATTAAAGATATTAAACGTTAATAAAAAAGAACAAACATGAAATAATATGAATGTAATGGGAGGGAAATTGGAAAAACCCTTACAAACATGAAAATGGAATAACAATTTAGAAAAAGGGGATGAATAAATGTTTTCCGAAGAAAGACGTGAACAGATTTTAGAGAAATTGAAAAAAGAAGGTCGTTTGTTAGCGAAAGAATTAGCAAACGAATACAATCTTTCCCTTGATTCCATTCGTCGTGATTTATCGATAATGGAAGAACAAGGATTACTTAAAAGAACACATGGAGGGGCAATTCCCATTCCGAATGTTCGGACGATGCCCATTCCTCCCTCTATGAGGTACGGAGATGTTATGGAGTATCAAAATGCAATTGCTAAGGAGGCAGTGACCTATATTAATGAAGGGCAAACTGTATTTATTGGTGGAGCGGCAATTCATTATGTTCTGCTGAAGTATTTGCCTAGACACATAGAATTCACTGTCATTACGAATGCGGTTGAAGTAGCGTACTATTTGCGGGAAGTGGAAAATATCCAACTATATTTGATTGGTGGAGCAGTGAAAAGCTCTGGGAATATAACGGATGCATTGGCTAATGAATTTGCATGCCAATTCACGATAGATTTATGTTTTGCAACTGCAGGCGGTCTATCACTAAAGGGCTTGAGCACAGCGACGCCTGAAGTTTCCATTTTCCATAAAACCGTTTATGACAACTCTAAAAAAGTAATAGGCCTTATTGAACACTCAAAGTTTGGGATAGATCTCTTTAGCAGAATGTATCCGCTTCAAAAGCTCGATAAGATTATTACAGATGAAGAGACCACCAAGGATAATGTTGATAGTATTAGAGCTCAAGGAATTGAAGTAATTGTAGCTGGTATAAATGAGTCACTTTCATAAAAAGTAATCGCTTATCTCATGGAATAGTGAGATAAGCGTTTTTAGTCGTATCGCTTATAGCGCAATTTCAAGATTGCTTAACGCAAATTAATCTAGTTATAGCACAATTTCAAAGTCGATTAACGCAAATTAATCTGGGCATAACGCAAATAAAGCAGAAAAGCCAACTAGAAATGAAATTAATCTAGCTGGCATTTTTCAATAATTAAAGGGTATTACATTGATCACATTGGTTTCCATAGCATTCATGCTGCTCTTCTATAGTCTCACCGCATGTAGCGCATTTTTTTTCAGGCAGGTTACGGAAAAATTCAATTACGTTTTCTAACATAGTTGTTCCACCTCCATCTGTTATATAACTGTTTAAATTATATGAATTGTAATAGAACACAAGAACATTTGTCAACATATTGTTTGGACTTTCGGTTAAAATAAAATAAAGGAGAGATGAAGATGTATTTTATTGATAATAAAGGAATCACTGACCCACGTATTAACCTTGCTATTGAAGAATATGCATTAAAAACAATGGATGTAGAAAAAGACTCTTTTCTACTGTTTTACATAAATGAACCTTCTATTATTATTGGAAGAAACCAAAATACGATAGAAGAAATTAATACAGAATTTGTGGAAAAGAACGGGATTATTCCTGTACGTAGACTTTCTGGTGGTGGCGCTGTGTATCATGATCTAGGAAATCTTAACTTTAGTTTCTTAACAAAAGATGATGGAGATAGCTTTCGCAATTTTAAAAAGTTCACACAACCAGTGGTGGATGCACTTCAGAAAATGGGTGTAGATGCAGAGTTATCTGGGCGAAATGACATTTTAGCAGAAGGGAAAAAAATCTCTGGGAATGCTCAGTTTTCAACTAAAGGTAGAATGTTTAGCCATGGAACGTTAATGTTCGATACAGAAATTGATGCGGTCGTTTCTGCTTTAAAAGTAAGCAAAGAAAAAATTGAATCAAAAGGAATAAAATCAATCAGAAGCCGTGTGACAAACATTGCTGACCTATTAAAAGAACCAATGACAATTGAACAATTTCGATCTGAAATTTTGTCTTCCATATTCGGTGGTGCAGAAAATATCCAATATTGGGAGCTAACAGAAAAAGATTGGGAGAATATCCACAAACTTTCGGAAGAACGCTATCAACAATGGGATTGGAATTACGGAAAATCACCTAAGTTTAATATGAAGCATTCTCATCGTTTCCCTACAGGCGGGATAGATGTACGATTAGAAGTGAATAAAGGGATTATGGAAGAAGTGAAGATTTATGGTGACTTCTTTGGTGTTGGTGATATGGAAGAAGTAGAAGAATTATTGACAGGAAAGCCTTACAGTAAACAAGCAATTGAAGAAGCACTTGAAAATATTGATGTACCAAAGTATTTTGGCGGTATTTCATTGGAAGATTTAGTTCAACTTATTTACTAAACTTATTGAGCTGGTAAATGAATGCCGATGTGTATTTCATTATTTATGGAAGAGTCTAACATATTAACGTATGTTGGGCTCTTTTTTGATATGATAGAGAGAGACTGTTTGGCGAGGAGGATCCATATGATGATACATCGTATTTTAGTTGTGGAAGATGATCGGAAAATTGCTGCATTACTTGCAGAAACATTACGTAAATATCATTATGAAGTGCATACTATACAAAACTTCGATTCCATTTTAGAGGAATTTGAAGTGTTTGACCCTCATTTAATATTATTAGATGTAAATTTACCATCGTATGATGGCTATTATTGGTGCCGCCAGCTCCGTCAATTTACAACGTGTCCTATTATATTTGTTTCCGCACGATCAGGAGAAATGGACCAAGTTTTTGCTTTAGAAAATGGCGGTGATGACTTTATAACGAAACCTTTTCATTATGAAATCGTCCTTGCAAAAATACGAAGCCATTTAAGAAGAACATATGGCGAATATGCTGCAAAACAAGAAGAACGAATTGTGAAGGTAGGAAAACTTCAATTATTTCTAGAGAGAATGGAACTGCATATAGCAACAGAGGAAATACCACTACAAAAGAAAGAATGTACAATATTAGAGCTGCTTATGCGAAATTATCCGAAGCTTGTTACAAGAGAGCAGTTATTAGAAGAATTATGGGATGACCAGTCATTCGTGGATGAAAATACACTCAATGTAAATATGACGCGTGTTCGGAAAAAGCTCGCAGATTATGATGTCATGTCAACGATTGAAACGGTTCGAGGAGCGGGCTATCGATTGATCCTAAGTTCGGAGGAATCTTAATATGTTCCGATTGTTTATACGAGAACATGTAATCTTTCTTATCTTTCAATTTTTATTAGTATTATTTATCATGCTCTTGTATTGGTTAGATGGGTTTCGAAACTTAGATACAGCAATATATTCAATTGTTATTAGTAGTATATTAACGATTACTTTTTTAGGAACGTTGTTTGTAAAGAAATATTCTTTTTATAAAAAGATTCTTTCCGTTCCAACCAAAATTGAAGTGGTTTTGCAGCGTGAAGCTCAATCTCCGGAAATTAAACAGGTGGAAATGTACTTGCAACATATTTACAGGCTTTATCAGAAAGAAGTGCAATTACTATATGCAACGCAAAATAGACATCTACAATTTATGAATAGCTGGGTTCATCAAATGAAAACACCTATTTCCGTACTAGAGCTGATGGTACAAAACGAGCATCAAATCGATTCTATGAGTGTATCCGAAGAAACGGATCGTTTAAAAAGGGGACTAGATGCTGTTTTAATGAATGCAAGATTAGATACATTTGAAGAGGATATGCATATAGAACAAGTGGACTTAAAGCAACTAGTTAGCAAAGTCGTGACGGAAAACAAACGTTTATTTATAGGACATCATGTGTTTCCATTTATATCAATCGATGATAATTGTATTATTACATCGGATACAAAATGGCTTCAATTTGTCATCGCGCAGTTTTTAACAAATGCTGTTAAGTATACATTTGAGGAAAATAAAAAAGTTTACTTTGAGACGAAAATAATGGATGAAAATGTCATCTTTTCTGTTCGAGATGAAGGAATTGGTATTCCTACATCGGATATAAAAAGGGTAACAAAAGCATTCTTCACGGGAGAAAATGGTCGAAAAACAGGTGAATCTACAGGTATGGGATTATATTTAGCACAAGAAATTTGCAATCGTCTTGGACATGAAATGACGATTACTACTAAAGTTGGTGAAGGAACGACTGTCTCAATCGTGTTTAAACAGCAAGAACAAGAAGAACGGAGCGAGCAAGATGTCGATATTAACACTAGAAGAAGTGACGAAAGTATATGAGGGAAAAGTAGCTCATCTTGCCATTAATCAAATAAGCTTTGAAGTTGAAAAAGGAGAATTCCTTGCAGTAATGGGCCCTTCTGGCAGTGGAAAAACAACATTGCTAAATATTATTTCCACTATTGATATACCTACATCAGGAGATATAACGATTAATGGAACAAATCCTTTACAACTTACCGTAAATGATTTGTCACTCTTTAGAAGAAGGCAGCTTGGTTTTGTGTTTCAAGATTTCAATTTACTTCCAGCCTTAACAGTGGAGGAAAACATGGTTTTGCCATTAACGCTTGATGGGCAGCCTGTAGAAATGATGAAACTGAGAGTAAAAGAATTGGCAGCTCAACTTGACTTAACTTCTATTTTGGATAAAAGGCCAACCGAAATTTCAGGGGGACAGGCACAAAGAACAGCCATAGGTCGTGCATTAATACATGAACCAACTATTATCCTTGCAGATGAGCCGACTGGAAATTTAGATTCAAAATCAGCAAAAGACGTATTAGAAATATTATCACAGGTGAATAAAAAGAATCAGACAACAATTATTATGGTCACACATGATCCAGTTGCAGCCAGTTACTGCGATCGAGTGCTTTTTATAAAAGATGGTGAATACTTTAACGAAATTTATAAAGATGATCGAAGACAAACATTTTTTCAACGCATTTTAAATGTTTTGTCTTTATTAGGTGGAAATGTAAATGACCTTTCGACAATTCGCTTATCATAATGTAATTCGGAATAGTCGCGTATATGCAGCATTTTTTATGGCGAGTATTTTTTCTGTAATGGTATTTTTTTTGTATTCGATGTTGATGTTCCATCCCAACATTGAGGACAAATTTTTAAGAGATATTGCCTTTGGTGGAATGCTTATTGCAGAGATTATACTAATCATTTTTACATTGTTTTTTTTGTTTTATTCGATGAGTGCTTTTTTACAAGCTAGATCTAAAGAGTTTGGCTTATTACTCAATTTAGGGATGGAAAAAAATCAGTTAAATCGCCTGATTTTTTTAGAAACGATGATATTAGGCGCTATCTCTATTACTGTCGGTATTTTTTGGGGATTTTCGTTTTCTAAATTTTTCTTTATGGTCATTCGAGAATTATTTTTACTAGACAGCCTCCCTCTATATTTGTCTTGGAAGCCATTTGCATTAACGATTATTGTTTTCTTATCATTGTTTGTTATCATTTCTATTAGCAGTGTAGTGTTCATTCGAAAAAAAGAAATCATTCAATTATTAAAAGGTTATTGGAATTTGAATGAACAAGACGAATATGTAAAGTGGAAAGCAATATTAGGTATAGTTTTACTACTAACTTCCTACAGTTTAGTTATACTTTCTCTATTAAAGATGTCTTTATGGCTTACTTTTATTATTATAATTTTAGCTGTGAGTGGTACATACTTATTTTTTACAGATAGTATGTTGTATATCATCATTCTAATTCGTAAAAAGAAAAGCTTGTATTGGCATCCATTTCGTTTAATTGCGTTTGCGGAAGGGTCTATTAAAATACGTGAAAATGCCCGCATGTTTTTCGTTGTAACAATTGTATCTACGATTGCTTTTTTGTCTGTAGGGGTAGTTACCTCCTTTACATCGTTTACGGCGCAATATCGTGAATTAAATCCAGTGAGTATTTTTTACGCTAGTGATTGGGATAATCCTTTTGAAGAAAAACATATTATGCAAATAGCGCAAGGATTACAAAGTGAAAACTTATCCTATGAACTTGTAAAATTTAATGTCAAAAAACAAACTTCGTCCAATACACATGAACAAGTAAACCTAATTAAAGAATCTGAAGTGAATAGTTTAGCACTTGCACTGAAGTTCCCACTAGTTGATTTGAAGCAAGGTGATGCGTTATTAGTACCGAATACGCAAGAGGATTTTGGAAATCTTACTCAACAAGAGGAACAAACGGTTCTAGAAGAGAGCAGTGTACCACTCCATTTGATAGGGGAATATAAGCAATATATTTTTCCATCTTTAGTTATTGAGCATAGAACAATTATTATTAGTGATGAAGACTTTGTACTAATAACAGAGCCGCTTTTTGGGCATGGACTTAAGGAATCGTACAAAACTTTTTACGCATTTCATGTACCTGAATGGCTTAGAACAAAAGATATAGGAACGGACATAGATAAAATAATGGTCGAGTCGATTGGAACAACCAACATAAATCCCACTCCATTTTACTTTGTTAATCCAGGTTTAAATTATTCCATCATTCGCTCTACGTTTTCTTTATTGTTATTCACGGGATTACTTGTAGCGGCAGTTCTTCTACTAGCAGCTGGAAGTTTTGTTTATTTTAAATTGTACACTGACTTGGAGCGAGATAAGAAGCAATACGATGTTCTTCGCCGAATGGGTGTAACTGAGCAAGAGCTTGTGAAGATTGTCAATCGTCAATTGATACCACAATTCTTTTTGCCATGGGGGCTTGCCATGGTGCATAGTACTTTTTCATTCATTTACTTGCAAGCAGTTTGGGTTGACTTAGCGGCGGTCTCCATCGCTAAAGAGATGTTATTTGTTTTGATTGCTTTCACGGTTATTCAAGTTTCTTATTTCTATTTAATCCGCTGGAGGTATTTAGCGCATATTAAAGCATCATGATTTTCATGGTGCTTTATTTTATATAAAATAATTTCTCTAATCATTGAATAGTCTAAACTTTTTTTATATAATGAATTAATAGATAATGAATGAGTATTCATTCAAGCTGAGATGGGAGACGAGAATATGAGTTTAGTTTCACATGTTCAACAAATTGCTACGCAGTATCCAGAAAAAGTTGCCTATCATTTTATGGGAAGAGATACTACTTATGCAGAATTTCAACAAAGTGTCGAACGATTTGCAAGCGCACTTCAATTACTTGGAATTGAAAAGGGAGATAATGTAGGGTTTCTATTAGGTAACTCTCCACACTTCCTCATTTCTTTGTATGCAACTATGCGTATCGGGGCAACCGCAGTTCCGATTAACCCCATTTATACGTCAGAGGAAATTAGCTATATTGTAAAGAATAGTGATGCAAAAGCGATTATTGCATTAGACGCATTACTGCCATTAGTTGAAAAGGGAGAGGATATATTTACAACTGTCGAAAACTATATCATTTGTGAAACACAACCAGATACAGCAGATAAATTAAAAGCATTACCTGATTCTTTAAAAGGTAAAGTGAAATCGTTTACATTGTTAATAAGTAACAGTTCACCAAATGCTGAACCAGTAGAAGTTTTAGACGATGACAACGCAGTAATTTTGTATACTTCCGGGACAACTGGTCAACCAAAAGGTGCGATGCTTACATATAAAAATGTCTATTCGAATGCTCGCGATGTTGCGGAGTATCTGAGTTTCAAACCGGAGGATCGAATCATTGCGACACTTCCAGTGTTTCATGTTTTTGCACTTACGGTTGTTGTAAATGCTCCATTGTTAATGGGTGCAACGATTTTATTAGTTCCTAGATTTAACCTACAGGATGTATTCACTATAGCAAAAGAATGCAAAGCCACTGTATTTGCGGGTGTTCCCACCATGTATAATTTTTTATATCAATTCCCAGAAGGAAAAGTGGAAGATTTTTCGACGATACGTTTAGCGATTTCTGGAGGTTCTTCTTTACCTGTAGCGTTACTGCATAATTTTGAAGATAAATTCAACGTTCGCGTTTCAGAGGGCTATGGATTATCCGAGGCATCCCCTGTAACTTGTTTCAATCCAATTGACCGTGATCGCAAACCAGGATCGATTGGGACTAACATTGTGAACGTTGAAAATAAAGTAGTGAATGAGCTAGGCGAAGAAGTTCCGGTAGGAGAAGTTGGGGAGTTAATAGTGAGAGGCCCTAATGTTATGAAGGGGTATTATAAAATGCCAGAGGAAACGGAAAATACGATCCGGGACGGTTGGCTATATACTGGGGACCTTGCAAGACAAGATGAAGAAGGATATTTCTATATTGTCGACCGCAAGAAAGATATGATTATTGTTGGAGGATATAATGTATATCCGCGTGAAGTAGAGGAAGTTTTATTTGAACATCCAGGCATTATAGAAGCTGCTGTAGTTGGTGTTCCAGATCCAACGTTTGGAGAATCAGTATTAGCATTCGTAGTGAAAAAAGACCAATCACTCACAAAAGAGCAACTTCATGATTACTGCGTTGAAAAATTAGCAAAATATAAACTTCCTAAACAATTCGAGTTTTTAGAAGAACTACCTAAAAACACGACAGGTAAAATATTACGTCGGTCATTAAAAGAACAAACTATTTAATAGAATAGTAGGCTACTCCCAAAAAAAGGAGTAGTTTTTTTATGTAGTAAGCAGGGAAATGATTTCGAATGTCGAAATAAAACAAAGAAGGATATTGAAAGTGAGGATATATTTATGACAAAGAGAAAATTAGAGGTAAACGATTTATTTGAACTGCATTCTATTGCAAGCCCTGTACTAGCACCTAATGGAAAAGAAGCAGTATTTATTCGAACACAAATGAATGAAAAGGATAATAAATACTATGCATATTTATATCATTTAAATATGGAAACAGAAGAAATTACTCAGTGGACATATAAGAAAGAACGCGTATCTTCTCCTCAGTGGTCGAATGATGGAAGATATATCGCTTTTCTATCTAATCGAGAAGAGAAGAGTCAAATCTATATTCTTCCAGCAAGTGGTGGAGAAGCGAAGAAAGTAACTGATTTAGAACATGGGGTTTCTAGTTTTCTTTGGTCCCCTTGTGGAACAAAAATTTGGTTTTCTGCTACTTTAAAAGAAGGAAGAAAGTGGACAGATGAACCGGAAAAAGAAGAAAAGAAATTGCCAGAAGCATATGTTGTAGACAAAATGAAATACCATGCAGATGGAGCAGGTCTTTTACCTAAAGATATGTATAACCATATTGGATGCATTACGTTAGATTCAGAAGAAATTATTCAATTTACAGAAGGCAACTTTAACTATAATTTACAAGCCGTTTCTCATGATGGAAAGAAACTTATAATTGGTGTGAATCGTGAAGAGAAGCAAGATTTTTCATTCCGCCAACCCATGTATCTTGTAGATGCAGAAACGAAGGAAGAAACTGAAATAATAAATGAAGATGGCTACTTTGGTGGCGCTTCTTTTTCGAAGGATGATCAGTATATTGCATTTGTTGGAATGCAACGAACTTTTCAAAACGCGACGCATTCAGAGGTCTATGTATATGAAGTGAACTCAGGGAATCGTCATGTATTAACAGAAGGACTTGATGCGCCTGTTGGTGATCTTTCTGTAGCAGACTTTCAACAAGGGGCAAGTGCGCCAGATGTCGTATGGACAGCTGATAACCATTTATATTTCCAAGTATCGACTATGGGGGATGTTCGCCTTTATTTCGCTTCATTAGAAGGTGAATTATATCCAGCTACTGGAGAAGATGAACATGTCTATGGATATGATGTTGATGCATCTGGTACGTACGCACTTCTGACAATAAGCAACCCAATATTTCCCGGGGAATTATTTAAGCAGAATTTGACGACTGGTGAAAGAAATGTACTTACACAGTTTAATAAAGACCTTGTAAATGATACTGAACTTGTCGAACCAGAAGTTATTGTATATAAAGGTGCTGATGAATGGGATGTGCATGGCTGGTTGATGAAGCCTGCAGGATATGAGGAAGGGAAAAAGTATCCTTTTGTAGTTGAAATACATGGAGGGCCACATGCTATGTACGGAAATACATTTTTCCATGAACTTCAGTTATTAGCTGCAAAAGGATATGGCGTTTTATATGTGAATCCACGTGGAAGTCATGGCTATAGTCAAGCATTTGTTGACGGTGTTCGCGGAGATTATGGTGGCGGAGATTATGAGGATATAATGGCAGGTCTAGATTATGTGTTAAAAGAAAACGACTGGATTGATGAAACTCGACTTGGTGTAACTGGAGGAAGTTACGGTGGATTTATGACGAACTGGATTGTTGGGCATACGAATCGTTTTAAAGCTGCTGTAACACAGCGATCTATATCCAACTGGGTTAGTTTTTACGGAGTATCCGATATTGGGTATTATTTTACTCCGTGGCAAATTGGAGCGGACATGACCGATATTAACAAGCTTTGGGATGCATCACCATTAAAATATGCTTCCAATGTGGAAACACCTTTACTTATTCTGCATAGCGAAAATGATTACCGTTGTCCAATTGAACAAGGACAACAGCTATACATTACATTAAAAGCAATGGGAAAAGAAACAAGCTTCGTCCGTTTCCCTCAAGCAGACCACAATTTATCACGTACTGGTTTACCAAATTTACGATTGACTCGATTAGAGCAAATTACTGGATGGTTTGAGAAATACATTTAAGAGTATAGAAAAGCCCTTCATTTCTAATGTGAAATGAAGGGCTTTTCTGGGTGGATCGGATGATGAACTCCAATAATCGGATGATCAACTGGAAAATGGTGATTTGGTGCGTCATAATTTTATGTTTATAGGCTACTTTATTACGAATTTACGGTTAGTTTGCGTACCATTTATTAATAGTTATCGCTTATCGAACCCATTTTTAAAATAGACAAACACTAATCCAATAATCCATATTGGTCCCACGATTAACGCAATTCGTGTTTCTGGAAAGTATGCCATGAGACCGAGCACTAATATTAAGAAGGCGAGTGCTACATACGACCCTAATGGATAGAATAATGCTTTATAAGTTAATCTCGAAACTTCACCTTTTGAAAGTTTTTTGCGAAATTTTAATTGAGACAATAAAATAATTCCCCATGTCCAGACAGCGCCGAATGTTGAGATACTTGTAACCCATATAAATACTTTTTCTGGAACTAGATAGTTCAAGATCACTCCTACTAGTAATAATGCCGCTGAGAACATGATTGCTTTAGAAGGAACGCCAGTACTACTAATTTTCTTGAAAGAAGCAGAAGCTTGCTTTTGTTCAGCTAAATTAAATAACATACGACCCGTACTGAAGATCCCACTATTGCAGCTAGATAATGCTGCCGTTAATACAACAAAGTTAATGATACCAGCAGCTGGTCCAATTCCAATTTTCTCAAACATTAAGACGAATGGACTTCCATTATTACCAATCTCGTTCCATGGATAAATAGACATAATAACGAATAATGCACCTACATAAAATAATAAGATTCTCCAAAAAACAGTATCAATCGCACGAGGAATGACCGTTTTTGGATTTTTTGCCTCTCCTGCTGTTACACCAATCATTTCAACGCCTAAATAAGCGAACATCACCATTTGTAAGGACATTAAAATACCTTTGATACCATTAGGAGCAAAACCACCATGCGACCATAAATTACTAATACCAACAGCAACTCCGCCATTGCCAATTCCAAAAATGATGACACCTAGACCAACAAAAATCATAGCTAAAATGGCAACAATTTTAATAAGAGCAAACCAAAACTCAAACTCTCCATATGCTTTCACCGCGATTAAATTCACCATTGTCATAATGACAAGTGCGGCTAATGCCCAAATCCAGCTTGGAGTGCCTGGATACCACATTTTCATATAAACGCCGACTGCTGTAATCTCTGCCATACAAGTAACTACCCATAAAAACCAGTAATTCCAACCTGTAATATACCCAGCAAGAGGACCTAAATAATCTTTTGCGTATCTACTGAATGAGCCTGCAACTGGATTGTGCACAGCCATCTCTCCAAGTGCACGCATGATAATTAGAATAGCAAAGCCACCAATTATGTATGAAATAAGAATTGCAGGTCCTGCTAGTCTAATAGCTGTAGCGGAACCTAAAAATAAACCGACCCCAATAGCTGCACCTAAAGACATTAAGGTGATATGTCTTTGTTCCAACCCACGTTGTAATTGCTGATTTCCACCCAATGTTTGTGTCACTCCTTATTATTATGTTATACAACAATCTACCACAATTAAGTATATGAAGGGAACAGTCTATATTATCGATATTGTGATAAAATTAGGTAAATACGAATAGGTTGGGGGCATAGAATTGAAAGAAGTAACAATCAGACCTGTAGTAGAAGAAGAAATCCTGCGACTATGGGAACTTAGTGCAAAAGAAACATCACCAGAATGGAAAAAATGGGATGCCCCTTATATTCCTTATGAGCCGAAAACATTAGAACAATTCTTAGAGAAAAAAGATCAATATATAAATCAGGAAGATTTCTGGGGTATTTGTGTGGATGAATTGCTAGTGGGATCATTATGTTACTACTGGGAGCATGAAGCTTCCCTTTGGCTTGAAATGGGAATAATCATTTATGAACCAGCATTTTGGAATGGTGGAATAGGAACTGCAGCCATCCGTATGTGGATCACGCATTTATTCAATGACCTACCACTTGTACGAATTGGCTATACAACTTGGTCTGGAAACGATCGAATGATTAAAGTTGGTGAGAAGTTAGGCATGACAATGGAAGCGCGACTTCGCAAATGTTTTTTCTATAATGGGTTATATTATGACTCTATTCGAATGGGAATATTGAGAGAAGAATGGGAAGAACGTGTATGAAGGCTTTATTGGAATTGAAGAATTTGACAAAAAATTATTGGGATACGAATGAAAAAAATAGCCGCCCTTTTTTATTTGCTCATATTACTGCAACCATACAGTCGCCGGAACGCATTGCTTTACTCGGTAAATCTGGACAAGGGAAAAGTACTTTACTTCGAGTACTAGCGCTGCTTGAATCAATCGATAGTGGGGAAGTTAGGTTAAAGGGACTTTCTACTAAAGACATAGATACTCGTGCTTGGCGTATGAATATAGCTTATGTTGCACAACAATCAGTCATGCTTCCAGGGACAATTATGGATAATTTAACAACTGTGAGTAACTTACATAATCGTGCATTTGATGAAAGTTCTGCACGATGCCTAATGAAGGATGTAGGGCTTGAACATTTAGAATGGGGAAAACAAGCAATAGATTTGTCTGGTGGGGAAAAGCAAAGGGTAGCATTAGTTCGCTCCCTATTATTAAAACCTTCTATTCTACTTCTTGATGAAGTTACAGCATCACTGGATCAGCAAAGTAAAGAGTATGTGGAGCAACTATTATTAAAGCTCCATATGGAAGAAGCAACGTCTTTTATTTGGGTTACACATGATACGGAGCAAGCAAAGAAGATAAGTGAGCGAATTTGGTATATGGAAGACGGAAAATTGACGATAGACACAAAGACGAAACAGTTTTTTGAAAATCGAAACTCGGTTTGTTCGGTGACATTATGAGTTTATTAGCATTAAGTTTCACCTTATTATTCGTGGTCATAACGATGCTTGTTTCTGTTTGGCAAAAGCTTGATTTGGAGATGGACATTGCAATTGGAACAATTCGAGCGGCTATTCAGCTCTTAGCGGTCGGGTATGTCCTTCAATTTGTATTTCAATCGAAGCACTTACTTTTCATTGTATTGATTATTTGTATCATGATTGTAGTTGCTGCTTTAAATGCTGCAAAAAGGGCAAAAGGCATGACAGGAGTCGTTTGGAGGATTATTCTCTCAATTGCAACGATGGAAATACTAATGATGGGACTTTTACTTAGTTTGCAAATTATCGAAGCAACACCTCAATACATCATTCCACTGAGCGGGATGACAATAGGCAATGCAATGGTTGCTTGTGGTTTATTTTTAACGCAATTAAAACGGGAAACGGAAAGCTCGAAAGGGGAAATCGAAACATTGCTTTCACTTGGTGCGACGAGTCGACAAGCTGTGCAAGACGTACTAAAACGTTCCGTCAAATTCAGTATGATTCCAACAATTGATGCCATGAAAACGGTAGGACTTGTCCAGCTTCCTGGTATGATGACAGGGATGATTATTGCTGGAGCAGACCCCGTGGAAGCGGTTCGCTACCAACTTTTAATCATTTTCGTATTTACTAGTTCATCCGCAATTACTAGTATGATGCTAAGTGTGCTTTGCTATAAGAACTTATTTACAAAGGATCTGCAATTAAAGAATTGGAGGCAATAAAATGAAGCCTATATTAATCGAAGAAACGCCAGCTAAAGTGACAGTTACCTATGATTCAACAGCTTTACAATTACCATTAAATATTCGGGAGCAACATCAAAAATATTGGGATACACAAATAAAGCAAAATCCTCACTTGCGGAATGGAGAAGTATTTACGATAACTCAAATCAATAAAACTGTGAATGAACTCCAAGTAACTGTTGTTAAAACAGACTATAAACACTATTTATATACGATTCGCCATGAAGATTGTTCGTATCCTTGCAAGGTCATCTTCACATGTGTAGCCGTTATCACGAACGATAATCATATAGCCTTCGGGCGGATGAATCTAAATACAGCGACACCTGGACGATTACAATTTACTGGTGGGGGATTAGATGAGTCCGATTTAAATGGATCAGTATTCAACTTGGTGAATAGTATTGGAAAAGAATTAGAAGAAGAAATGGGCATGCATATTGAATCAGCCTATACTAAATCATTCATTCCTAAATTTGTAAAAAGTAAAGGGACATATGATTCTTGGGCAGTGATGTTCGAACTGAAAGTTGACTATACTGCCGAAGAATTGTATATATTATTCGAAAGACACAATCAGAGTCTAATAGAAAAAGGAGAACAACCTGAATTCGAGGAATTTCTTTTAGTCTCGCTGGATAGAGAGAGCGTAGAAACATTTATTCAGAATGACCTATCGCTAAAAGAAGACTACTTGGAGCCGATTTTGAGGAAGTATGTAGAGGTATAAGTGAGGCATCGCAGGATTTACAATCAAAATATCGAGAATTTTCATAAAAATGCAGGGAAGATTGCATTCCTCCCTGCATTTTTTACGGAAAATACTTTTAGTTGGAAATATTTCTGTTTTAGTTGGAATAATTGCTCGGTTAGTTGTAAAAGGGTATTTTATCCAGATAAAATACCCTTTTATTGATGATCGCTTTGTTAAATAAATTAGTCGTCTCTTATAAACTATTATTAGTACCTGGTTAATCCAAAAGGATAGGATATCAATCAATTTTCAAAAGCCACCGCACTGCTTCCAACAAATTTTCTGCAATATAATCGGGATCTACATCTTTCCAAGAATGTCGATATTGTTCTAGAGAATTTTTTCCCCAACCAGTCAACACTAATATTTTCAAAGCTCCAACTGCATGAGCTGCCAACATATCAGTTGACCCAACATCTCCAATAACAACACATTGTTTTAGGTCTAAATTGTATTTCCATGCAGCCTCTAATAACATTCCTGGTTTTGGTTTATGGCAATGACAATCAGCATTCTCACTGTGAGGACAAATAAATGCATCATTCAACCCATAAGATTTAAACTCCTCTTGAAACTCATTAAGTAAGTCCTCTCCTCGACTTATTCGATGTTGATTCGTGAGCGCAAATGTTTTGATTCCATGACTCTGAAGTAATTGGAAGGCATCATTACTAAAATCATAAGGCTTGAAGTCCTTTGGATGAATAAAATGACCAGTACCACCAATAGTCCCGTCTCTATCAATAAATACAGCTTGAATTTCCATTATTTTATCCACTGCTCCATCATGGTTACTTCCATATTTGTTGCATCCAGCTTCACATTTCTTCCGATAGGCATAGTTAGCATTGGATGTGTATGGCAACAATCAAAGTCCGCAAGAATCGGAATAGTAGTATTCCCAATTGTTTCAACTAAAATGTCATACGGCTTTCTACCAGTTCCTTGGTCATCAAACAGTTCATGTTTTCCAAGTATAATTCCAGAAACACGATTGAACACACCGTTTAATTTTAAGAGATTCAAATTCTTTTCCACAACCGCAGCTGTTTTCATCGTATCTTCTATTAAAAGAATATCGCCCTCTTGAATAGTAGGCATATATGGACTCCCCCATATACCGTGCATCGTATTTAAATTTCCACCAATTAATCTTCCTTGTGAAGTACCTTCGTTTACACAAATCCAATCATTGGTTCTCAGCTGCTTGTCCTCTGTTTTAACTTCCCAATTTAATGGCTCATCAGTCCAGTATGGAGGGATTGGAAAAGTAAATGGAATCTGCTGTTCTTCTATTAACATTTCACTAAAATAGTCGTATGTATAATGAAGAAAAGGCTCGAATTCGCCAAAAGAAGGGACAAGTGCCGGACCATAAAACGTTGGTATTCCTGTTTGTGCATAGATTCCTAACAAAATAGCAGTAGCATCCGAATAACCAATCATGATTTTTGGATCCTTCTTAAAAGCATCATAATCAATATAAGGCAGAAGTGCATTGGAATTTGTACCACCAATTGTAGACATAATACAACGAATATCTGGATTTCTAATAAGTTCGTTTAATTCGTTCGCGCGTTCTTCAATAGTCCCGGAGCGGTAAAAATCATGCTTGCCGGTTAGATTTCCCTCTACAACTTCAAAGCCTTTCAATTCTAAAAAAGACTTGGCTCTTTCAAATCGTTTCGGGGAAGAATAAGTGATAGGAGATGAAGGCGAATAGATCCCAATCTTATCCCCTGATTTTAGACGGTTTAATAGTGTCATTGTTTAGATTCTCCTTAAAGGTATTTCTTTATATTAATTAATGTACTTGTTTGACGACTATCTTCTTCTAGAATTAGATATTCCCTTTCAATGTAACCATAGCGAATCACTTCTAAAATGAGAGATGTATGCATTGTAAAAAGAGTAAAGTATTTACAATTATATAACAAATAAGATAATATTAAAATAGAATTTTCAAAAAGAGTATTAGCTACTATTTAAGGAGACCGATGTTACAAGAGATGCTCATTCTCTTTATGCACAATATGACTTCAAACTACTGAAGAGGAATGAAAACAGTATGGCAAGACCCTAGATTAGAATGCGATACATGAAGGATATAAGACAGACGATAAATAAAAAGGTCTGTAAACAATTATTCTAGTGATAGAAAAAAATTATGTAGGGAAATGATTAGAATGGTAATGCCAATACCAATAGATATTGTAGCAGTGGGTGGAATTGTGGAAAATGAAAAGAAGGAACAGGGATGGGTGATACTATGATTAAATCAGTGAAGTGGTAATTTGTCTTCTCCTTAATAACTGCTAGTTTATTTGTATATGCTTCGTTTGATTATATTGAAATTTCTAATGAGAAGAGATCTTTTTTTCCACCGCTAGTTTTTGATTTTATTATGATTTTTGGTGTTTATAATGCTGGATTATTAACACAAAAGTTTATTCAATCCAAAAAGGACATTATTGATTAAGGAAAGATAAATCATATAGTTCTCTTTAGTTCGGTTAATTGGCACATGAGCATTAACGCAGAATGAAAAATAAGATGAAACTACTTGGAGCGGATTTTGAGGAAGTATATAGAAGAATAATTTATGTATTACATATTGGGGTACACTCAACTTATCGAAAATGCAGTGAGGATTAGTAGCCTCACTGCATTGTTTACTAGATAATTATAAGTAAACTTTTTATATTAATGAATAAACAAGCAGAGTATTTGTGTTAGGACGAATTATTATTAGTACCTTAGTTGGCGAAGTAATAGAATACTTTTCTAGTAAACAATTATAGAAAATTGAATACTTCTACTTGTCATTATGGAGTAAATTCTTAATAAAGATATCTACAAACCTCTTTGAAAAACCATATATGAAAAGCAAGAAGCCAATAAAAAAGAATAACCAAACAAAAAAGTTATCAAAAAAACCTGGGAAATATACTAATCCACTTGTAGACATACCTTGTGATGCATACCCAGATTCAACAATTGAATCTGCCACTCTTTTCGCAATTCTTTCTGCTGTGTAGAAGAAACCACTAAGAATCATAAACGTTGCACCTAAAACTTTGTTTAAATTTTTCTTCAATTAGGATATCTCCTTTCATTGATCATATAAAACTTTAATTTTTTCAAAAGGGTAATTCCATACTATGCTCTTTACTGAAGTTTTATTGATTAGGAAAAAATAGGCTGCTATTGAAAGGAGAAAACATGCTAGAAAAAGATATTCAGTTTATTAAAGATAACCTACATAATCTTTGTACGAATAAAACATTTGTTGGAATAGGTTCTACAAGAAAGGTATTTCGCTATAAAAATTATGTTATCAAACAACATTTACATCCGATAGGGTTTAAACAATCCCAAAATGAATACAACATTTTTACTAAATTAAATACGCAAGGTCTAACTAAATATGTAGCAGATATCGTTTACGTAGACGAGCAGATCTCTATACAAAAATATTATTCTAACCTGCCATTAATTGAAGCACAATCATATGATCTTGAAATAAGCGAAGATTTACGATTTACAGAAGAATTAAAATCTGCAATACATTTAATCAACAAGGAATACGATGGCTTTGACTTAAAGGATAGCGGTAATTATGGTATAGATGAAAATGGACATTTTGTATTAATAGATTTTGGAATGACAAAAATGTTATATGAAAAGGAATGGGTACCTCTAGCTGAAGATGGTATTTTACCACAAATATATTTTGAAAAATGTATGAATTGTGGAGAAGAAAAGGAACTTCGAATTTACGGTGATACGGATCTAGATAGAAGGTGCTTTGCTTGTGGGAAGCAATAGTTTCATACTTAAACTTCTGAGAATATAGAAAAAAATGAAACTGCAAGTCAGCGTCTATCCAAAAGCTACTTTTATTGATATTGCGTATATCGCAGATGAATTAATCTAGGTTATTTTTTTTCTGAGCAAGCTCATATTTTACACGCATCTTCCACGTGCTGAAGTTTGTTAGGATATAAAATACCATGATATAAATTGCTGCAAAGAATATTGTTTCTAATGAAAAACTGAATAAAGATACCCAGTTAAAATGTTTAAATAGGTTATATTGAAAAAAATCCAACTTATATATCGTCATTTCCACAATTACTTTTGTAATTATTCCTGCAAAAAAATACTTCCAAAAATTCATAAAAACACCCCTTTATTATTTAGAATTCTTTATATGCATCATCTCATATTTTAGAATTTTGTAAAAGAGCTTGTCCACTTTGGATGAGCTTTTTTCATTTGACAATTCCTTCGATTATGTTATAACTATTAATAATAAGCCTAAAACAAAGTATTCAAGTAGGAATAATATGTTTCTAAAAGGGGTTAGATGATGGGTAGAGAATTTGTAGAAATTTTTGATGAATGGGCACACTCTTATGATGCTTCTGTTTCTGGCGAAGATCCGGAATATCGCGATGTATTCGAAGGCTATGAAACTATTTTAAGTGAAGTAGCAAAGCGAGTTTCGGGCACGGTTATTGAATTTGGAACAGGCACAGGAAATTTAACTGCTCAGCTAATCGAAGCAGGTAATTCGGTCATTGGTATTGAACCTAATACAAAGATGCGTCAAGTAACTGCAGACCGGTTTCCTTCAATAAACATAATGGATGGGGATTTACTTCAATTTAATGTAGCAAATGAAAATATAGATGCATTTGTTAGCTCATATGTTTTTCATCATTTAACGGATGAGGAAAAAGGAGAAGCGTTAAAGATATATGCGCAACTACTTCCGGCAAGTGGAAAAGTAGTTTTTGCGGATACTGCTTTTATTACAGATGGTGCAAAGAAAAATCAAGTAATTAAGGAAAGAAATCGTGGTTTCCATAACGTGGCAGACGATTTAGAAAGAGAATACTATACGACAATCCCAATATTAACAAAGTTATTTGATGACGCAGGATTTCAAGTAAGCTTCCTAAAAATGAATGATTTTGTTTGGTTAATGGATGCAACGAAAAAATAAGGAGCGATGAAAATGAAGAAAATGAATGTAGAAAGTTTTAACTTAGATCATACGAAAGTTGCGGCACCATTCGTACGTTTAGCAGGAACAAAAGAAGGCGTTCATGGTGATGAAATTTATAAATATGATATCCGTTTTAAGCAGCCAAACATAGAACATATGGAAATGCCAGGATTACATTCATTGGAGCATTTAATGGCTGAAAATATTCGTAATTATACAGGGCAGGTAGTAGATATTAGCCCAATGGGTTGCCAGACTGGTTTTTATTTGTCAGTCATGAATCATACAAACTATGATGAAATTTTAGAAATAATAGAAAAGACATTACAAGATGTGTTGGGGGCGACAGAAGTTCCAGCTTGTAATGAAGTGCAATGTGGATGGGCAGCAAGCCATAGTTTAGAAGGGGCAAAGGAAATTGCCGCGGAAATGCTTGAGAAAAAAGATGAATGGCGACAAATTTATAAAGAGGAAGCGTAAACGCAAATGAATATCATTAGTAGTGTACAAGAATTAATCGGAAACACACCAGTTGTAGAAATCACGCATATTCCGATTCCTAATAATTGCCGGATATTTGCTAAGCTTGAGTTTATGAATCCAGGAGGTAGTGTGAAGGATCGTCTCGGTTTGTCTTTAATTGAGGACGCCGAGAAATCTGGAAAGCTCGTACCTGGTGGAACGATCATTGAACCAACTGCTGGGAATACGGGAATTGGTATTGCGCTAGCCGCAATCGGAAAAGGATATAAAGTAATGTTTGTTGTTCCTGAGAAGTTTAGTGTAGAGAAACAAACGTTGATGCGTGCGTTAGGAGCAAAAATTGTTAATACAGAAACTGCACTTGGAATGAAGGGCGCAATTGAGAAAGCACGTGAATTAGTGAATGAGATTCCAAATGCTTTTTCACCTTCTCAATTTTCAAATCCGGCAAATCCTGCAACGTATACAAAAACATTGGGGCCAGAATTATGGCGCGATTTAGATGGACAGATTGATGTGTTTGTTGCTGGCGCAGGTTCAGGTGGAACTTTTATGGGGACAGCTACTTTCTTAAAAGAGCAAAAAGTGGATGTTAAAACCGTAATAGTAGAGCCGGTCGGATCCATTTTAAATGGAGGAGCTGTAGCCTCGCATGTTACGGAAGGAATTGGAATGGAGTTTTTACCGGAATTCATGGACCATTCTTATTTTGATGCGATTCATACAGTAAGTGATGAAGAGGCATTTGCACAATTAAGAGCATTGTCGAAAGAAGAAGGCTTGCTAGTTGGAAGTTCTTCAGGAGCAGCTTTTTTCGCTGCACTTAAGGAAGCGGAAACAGCGAAAGAAGGAAGTCATATTGTCACGATTTTTCCAGACTCAAGTGAACGTTATTTAAGTCAAAACGTATATGAATTATTCAAGGAGGAGAAATAATAAATGCGAGCAAAAACGAAGCTTATTCATGCAGGAATTGTGGGGGACGAGGCAACAGGTGCTGTATCGACACCCATTTATCAAGTAAGTACTTATAAACAAGAAGCAGTCGGAAAATTTAAGGGGTATGAATATTCACGTACTGGCAATCCTACTCGTAATGCGCTAGAAGTATTAATTAGTGAGTTAGAAGGTGGAGTGGCTGGATTTGCTTTTGCATCCGGTATGGCTGCAACAAGTTCTGTTATGATGCTTTTTAGCAAAGGAGATCACGTTATTTTAACGGATGATGTATACGGTGGGACATACCGCGTCATGACAAAAGTATTAAACCGTTTCGGAATTGAAGCGACATTTGTAGATACGAGCGATTTATCCAATGTGGAGGCTGCTATTTTAGAAAATACGAAAGCTATTTTTTTAGAAACACCAACGAATCCTTTATTAAAAATTACAGATATACAAGAAATTGCGAAGCTTGCCAAAGAAAATGGGTTACTCACAATTGTGGATAATACGTTCATAACCCCTTATTTTCAACAGCCAATTGCACTTGGTGCGGATATTGTTGTGCATAGCGCAACGAAATATTTAGGTGGCCATAGTGATGTGGTGGCAGGGCTAGTTGTTGTGAATTCAGAGCAACTTGCGACGGATGTACATTTCGTGCAAAACTCAGTTGGTGCAGTGCTCGGGCCTCAAGATTCTTGGTTACTAATGCGCGGCATTAAAACCCTTGGTCTCCGTATGGAAGAGCATAACTTGAATGCCCAACGTATTGCGGAATTTTTAGATAACCATGAAGCAGTTGGGAAAGTGTATTATCCGGGACTTGCTAATCATCCAGGACACGAACTGATGAAAAAACAAACGACTGGTTTCGGCGGAATGATTTCATTTGATGTTGGAAGTGAAGCAAAAGCAGATGAACTTCTATCGAAGCTTCGTTATTTTACGCTAGCAGAAAGCTTAGGAGCAGTAGAAAGCCTAATCTCGGTTCCCGCTAGAATGACACATGCATCGATTCCACGAGAGCGTCGTTTGGAGCTAGGTATTACAGACGGGCTTGTACGAATTTCGGTTGGAATTGAAGACGTAGAAGATTTATTGGAAGATTTAGCACAGGGATTAGCTTAATAGCAAAATGAAAGGACCTATTATAATGAATAGGTCCTTTTATTTGTAAATATTAGTAACTTTACTATGTTATATACCGTCTACTAATTCAAAAGGAGGTAAGTCAATTGAACAAACGATTTTATGCGTTACTAATATTAGTTGTAACTATTCTTGTAGGATGTTCAAGTCAACATACCGTTTTGAATAAACCCCCAAATGTATTAATTGAGATTGGAAAAGAAACCTATGAAACGAAGTTGGGCACTTATTGCTGGAATAACGAAAATAATGGTGTTTGTGTAGATACTGTTGGACCAATTGAACTGTTGAAAGGTACAGAACCTATTCATGTTAAGTCAGGTGACCAAATTAAGTTTGTCATGAATTATGAACCCAAACCAAACGAATTCAGTGTTACTCAGATGAATAACAGCGAGCAAATTGAAATTTCCATAAAAGATAATCAAATAACCGCTCCTACCGAAAAAGGGACTTATTATTATTCGTATAGTGTATGGTGGATGGATGATCACTTAGAGAACGTTTCAAATGGAGATGCCTTCTATGCATTTGTAATTCAAGTGAAATAAAACGAGTGTCGATTCTCTGTTTGTATTGAATGACATTATTTTTATTTTTGAAAAGGGTGTAATTCAATTACACTGATTACAGATCAAATGGATAGTATCTTCAATGAGTATACTGGAGATACAAAAAGTAAAGGAGGATTGGATGAAAAAAGTTAGTTTATTGCTTATTTGCAGTCTATTTTTAATATCCTGTAATATGAATACCACCAAAAAAACCATTACTACTACACAAAATATTCACGAAACACGTTCAATTATTGAGTGGGTTGATTTTGTAGATATTAATGGAAATCAATATGAATCAATATATTCTGCAATCATTGCCGACCCCAATGTATTGGAGAAAAAGTAGGAGAAGTACAATTTAATGTTTCCAGGAATGTTTTTGATCCTCATTATCGAACGAAAGATGGAGATGCTGCATTTTGGGAGGAAGGAACTGAAATATTTCGTGTGAAAGATATAAAAGACTTTGTTGCAATCCCAGATGAAAATGAAATTAATGGGTATTGAATATACTATTCCAATTCAGGTGAGGGCAATTTTCTGCACCATTTCAAGGATATCGATTTGGAGGCAATTAATAAAGTTGAATTTTATGAAGGCTATAACAAACCTCAACTGAATAATATTATATTAAATGACCAGGAAATAAAAGGGATTTTAGCTATACTTAATGAAGGGAAAATAGAGTCATCTTTTTCTCCAAATACTGCTCAAGGAGATACTACTATATACCAATTAGTTCTTTATAGCAGAGAACTAATTGCATATATCTATCCCTTATTTTACGACGGCAATGTTTGGTATTGGCATCCTTGGGATACTTCTATTATTTCTAATGAGATAAAAAATTATATAAAAAAGACTGAATAGTAGGTTATTTTATGTAATTCATAGATAAATTTGCTTTTTCATCATTAAGGAAGGGATATAACTTTAATGAAAAAAAATAGTATTTCTACTTTTAGCAACTATTGTTCTCATTCCATTTTGTTATACTGAGTTGAAAAAGAATAGCTTAGAAAAGCAGGCTGAGGAGTATTTAACAGAAGGCAAAGGATATGGTCTTCAAGAAATTAAATCAATTGAAAGCGTGTTTTCCAAATTACCTGTTTGGAGTGTACGCGTTGTATTTGAAGATGAAAGTAAAATAAATTACTATTATCAAATTAAGTCAGGGAATACCCGGGGGCTACTGTTAGCGAGTCATTTTTAAAAGACTTTATTGAGGGTAGTATTAATTTTATTCATAGGGAAAATAGCAGATGAAAATTTTTAAAAGATTAAGGTATACACATATTTCAATAAATATGAAAAAGTGTGTGTAGTAACCAAGTAATCTTTAATGACTTGTTTCTATTCTATTTCCAATAAAAAAGAATAATAGAAAGCTTTGACTTATTCAGCAGCACAGACTCCCACTTCCATGAATGGGGAGATGAATTCGAATGAAGCATCCAAACTTAGAATGGAGTTCAAGTGACTGCTGAATAAGGTTAAAGCCTCGTACGGATGCCAAAGATTTTGTTAAGGGTTTCATAGAGCAACCTTGATGCACTGTTTTCTGTAACGAGCTTTGCATAGGAGCAAAATCTGGTCGCGATGCACCAAGGCCAAATTGAATTTTTATAGTAGTTAGACAATGTTTGTAGAATCGTGAAATTGATTTGAATACGATAGTATATGTTTTACCAAAAGAATGCTGTAGCTAGTACGATTCCTGTAATTGCACCAAGAGCGATGCCATATCCGAATCCGCCTCCACCATATCCACCATATCCACCATATCCACCATATCCGCCATAGAATCCCAAACCATAGCCGCCAAGATTTTGCGAAGGTCGAATCCAAACTGTTTGTCTATTAGTTCTAGTAATTTGGCCTACATGAACTCTACCATCTCGACAAGTAATTCTTACCCTTTGCCCATGATAATTACAACATTGATTGTATAAATTAGATTGACTCATTTCCATCCTCCTTTCAAGACTATTTACATACAAGTATGTTTTATTAACATATGCCGCTAATAATGTTGTGTAATAGACAATCGTCTAGTCTAAAGGTTATGGATAAAAGTAATTTCAAGTTTCAAAAGGCAATGAAGAATGGAAAAGAAAGAAGAATAAAATAAGAAGGATGAGATACATGTCAGTAATTGATACAAAGAATTTACTTCATAAATTTGTTGAAGTATGTGAAGAAAAGTCTGGGAAAAGTTTATCTTACATGCAGTGTGAGACAATATGTGAGCCACTCATGGAATTTTTCCCTAAAATAAATCCAGAAGTTTTGCAATACGAACTTCTAACTCAAGGATTATTTGAACCAGATGAATGGATTCATGTAAAGAACAACGTAAAAGAAATGGAAGAACAGAATGTATGGAGAACTGTGGAGAAAGAGTATAAATATTTAAGGAAATTATGGAAAGGTCCAAAGGTTTCCATCTATATTTTTCCTATAAAAAAAGCTAATTTGAAATCTGGCGAACAAATACCTAGAAAAAATGGAATAGCATATAGAAATGTCCTGTTTTTATTTTTATCTACTAAGATTACTATAGAGGAGATAAGGGCATTATTAGCCCATGAATATAATCATGTTTGTCGATTAAAATTTTTAGATTTGGTGCCAGATAAGATTTCACTGAAGGATTCCCTTATTATTGAAGGACTTGGAGAGTACGCTGTGAAGGAATTACACGGTGAAGAAATGTTAGCTCCCTGGACAAAAAAATATTCGTATGATGAGGCCCTTTATTTTTGGAACAAACATTTTGTACCTTCGCTAAATGTTTTGGGAACTAAAAATCATCATCTATTTTTATTTGGTAAAGAAAGAAGTCGATTTCCTCGGTGGATAGGTTATCATTTAGGTTTTCAGATTGTTAATAGCTTTCAAGAAAAGCAAGGTCCTTTTCATAATGGTGAGTTATATATAAAATCTGCGGATGAAATAATAGCGGGTTCCAACTATCCTATCATTTGAGGTAACATTTAAAAACTCGATAGCCTATTAAGTGACTGTTTTGAAGGGTAAATTGGTTATGTTTCTCCCATAATTCAAACAACTCCATATTTATGTTTTTCGATTGGTTAATATCATTAATTTCACTTGGAATAAGTCCAGATGGAGTATTTATAATTTCGATTTGAGTAAATCCTACTTGTTGTAATTTCGATATCCATTCTTCTTCATTTAAAATGTCATTTATGCCGTAAAGGTTACAAACTTTCCCTCGTAATTCTTCGGACAGATTTTGTTCAGCAGTCATTTCAATCATTATCATACTTCCTCCACTTTTTAGCACTCTGGAAAGTTCGTTTAACGTCTTTGATATATCAGTAAAAACGATGACTGACTCCGAGATAATAAAGTCAAATGTACTATCTGGAAAATTTAAATTTTGTGCATCTCCTTCTATTACCTTTACTGAGAAGCCATTCTCTTTGAATCTTTCAATAGCTTTTTCTACCATTATTGGGTGATTATCAACAGCAGTAACATGGCAATCAAATTGTTCGGCTAAGAAAGCTGCTGTCTGTCCCGTTCCGCAACCAATATCAAGTACAGATTCAGTGCGTTGAATGTTTACATTTTCCAATAAAGATTGAGTTAAAGAGTAACCACCAGGGTGAGCACCGCCAATTCCGAAATAAGCTAATAAATCTAAATAATTTTTAGACACTTAAATAACCTCCTATATTTATTACAACTATAATATGCAAAAAATATTGCTGTAGATGTATAGGGGTACTTAAATGAATCAATTGCATAATTTATAGTTGGAATATAAAACACGAACAATATAAAATTTCAATGTTAGAATACGTATAATATATTCTTCATGAATCAGCATGATTTCCGCTATCGTCGGACGCTTTCCGCGGGGGCGCCGCATTCGCGTCGTTTGCGATGTCCCATCTGTCTGGAGTCGCCGACTGTCGCTCCAATCAAAAAAAATGATTATTCGTGTTTTAATAATTACCTGCTATTTATGAAATTAACTCAAATACTAAATTATATTGAAAATGAAATGAGTGCCAATTAGGTGCTCATTTTTTGTTGGAAAAGATTAAAGGAGATAATACCAGTTTTGGAGAATACAATTAGATAGAGGAGTGAATTTATGAGTAAGCATTTTTTATCTGTCTCCATTATTTTATTGAGCATAGCTATTATTTTCTTAGCATTTCAACTTGGTAAAAGTAATAACTTAACTTTAGAACTTAAAGACCTAATACATACAGTAGAGGTACGGGAAAATGAATTACTTACAGCAATAGAAGTTGCAGCATATTTGAGTATGGATGTAGAACAATTTAATAAGTTGATAAAGAATCAAAACTTTGAAAGAGCATCCTATACAAGCTTTGATACGTATAAGTTTATTCCTTGTATTCAATTGAATGGAGAAAGGTATTTTACTAAAAAACAAGTGGTTAAATTATAATATAACCACTTGGGGAAATATTCATTGTTAAGGAAATAATATAGTGTAGGGGATACAGATATGAGAGAAGTTTTTATAAGTGAAAGAGTAATTTTACGTGAAATGGAAGAAAAAGATTGGATAGATGTTCATGAATATGCTTCAAAAGAGATGGTTTGTCAGTATCAACCATGGGGTCCGAATACCGAAATGGAATCAAAGGATTTTGTAAAGCAAGTTCTGAGAGATGCTAAAAGGGAAGAAAGAACACGTTTTGTTTTTGCGATAATTGAAAAGGAAAATGAAAGAATGATTGGCGCAGGAGAGTTTAATATTCGAGACAATCGAAATAAATCAGGAGAGATTAGATATATTATCAATCCAGATTTTTGGGGCAAGGGGATTGCAACTGAAGTGGCAAAACACTTGATAGCATTTGGTTTTAAACAATTTCAACTGCATGGTATTTATGCAACCTGTGCCCCCCGAAATATAGCTTCATCCAAGGTGTTAGAAAAGGTGGGAATGACTTTAAAAGGTAGAATGCGTGAAGATTTATTAATAAAAGGTGGTTGGAGAGATTCTTTTTTATACAGCATTTTAGAGCAGGAGTGGAAAGATAATTATTCTAAGATTCTATAGTGAAATGACCGAATATCGAAACTTTTTCCTTGTCTAATGAGTAACAGCACTGTGGGAGAAATTTTAAAAAAGGATTTAATGAGGGGGATAATAATGAAAAGCAAAGGCAATTTACTTCATACAGTTGAATATTTTACAAAAATACATGATGAGTTTTTGAAAGAATGGGATCTTGCCATGCTCACTGGAGATACTTCTAAGGTAGAAATTATGTCAGATAATTATTTTGTCACGTTTTTTAACAAAAAGGATGACAAGCCTTCTACTCTTAACCGTGAGGAAGCAATTGATGGAATGCGTCAATCTGTCAATGCACTTTTAGGAGCTAAAAAGCGATTTGAAAATAGAGTTATTCGAATGAGGAACCTTGAAAGTTTTGTTGTATTTTATGAACTAATTATTGAAAAAGAAAGCAAGGAACTAGCAAGATTTTTTACAATAGAAAATTGGGAGTACATTGATAAAAAATGGGAGATAGTTCGGGAGTTAGAGGAACATATCTAATAATAATTACAAAGAGTATTGTGGTTAATCAAAATTATAGTGGGTTGGGAAATGGGACAGATTTATTGAAATTCGTACTAAAGCACTTTCCTAAAACACAAAATGGGACTCCTGGCTTCCAGTTCTTCTCTTACGTAATATGAGAACCAAAGCTTTAGGAGGGGTTGTGGATTTTGGAATACATTGGAGGAATGGTGATATGAATAAAAAGGAAAATTTGCTAAAGCTCATAACTTTTTTTCTATGGGGAGTTCTTTTTCTATATCTATCTAATTTCTTTGACATTAAAAAAAATAATATCGCGTACTTTCTAATAGGTTTTCCCTTGTTTTTGAGCGGAGGATTACTAATCTTTTATATGTTTGAAAGAAAATCGAAAAATAATGCTTATGGAGAAAAAAGAGTATGACTACAACATATGTTAATTGGGGTGAGTCAAACGTTAAATTAACGTGGAAGAGGGATAATCAACTTCCTGATCAGAATTTAATTACTAGTGTCCATGGTTTTTGTTTTCACAATAACAAATTAGTATTAGTTGACTTAAATCATAGAGGATGGGATTTTCCTGGAGGTCATATCGAGTTAGGTGAAACTTCTGAGGAATGCTTCAAACGAGAAGCAATGGAAGAAGGTTATGTCAGCGGAGAATGTCATTTGCTCGGTTATATGATTGTTGACCACCATGATAATCCTACATGGGATGAAAATAGTCCATATCCAAAGGTAGGATATCAGGTTTTCTATCGAATGGATATTACCGAAATATATGCATTTGATGCAACTTATGAATCAGTGCAAAGGGTCTTTATAGATCCAGATGAAGTGAAAGATTATTATCATGATTGGCATGAACTATATCAAGAAATACTAAACAATGCTCTGAAATTTCATGTAATGTAAAAGCTTTTTATCTTGGATGAAACTGAATTTTGATTTGGATGGGACCAAAATAAAAAAAGGGAGAAATATAATGGCTACTTTGAAGATGTCTTTTTTTATTGCTACCGAAATCATCATTTATTTGATTCTAGGCTTGGTTTTAACTGAAAATGGTTTAAGAGTTATCTATGAAAATTCTGGTATTCCTTTCTTGGGTAATGTCTGGGTCAATTGGTTTGGCGTTTCTTACCTGTTGTTTTTTTTCTACACAATGATACGAAGGCTATTCTTCCAAAAAAACAATGCATTTTATAGTGAACGGGCAAAGTCTATTGTGTTTTGGATGCTTTTTTTTGTGTCCATTTATGTTGTTTTTATTCCGTTCTATCTAGGGAAGAATCCGTTTTGAGTTGGAGTATTTTGTTGGAAATATCGTAATTGGGAGGAATTAAAATTAATGTTTGAAACTTTGACAGGACAACTTGCAGTAGTAATTACACTTGCGTTCGGAGCGTTGTTAATTGCCTTGTACCCCATATTATATAAAGCAAATAAGTACTTTGCTTGGTTTAGTCTGATTATGGGAGTTATTGTTTGGTTGTTATTATTCTGGTTTACGTTTGGTAATGAAGGTATTAGATTTCAAATTTTAAAATATGGACTACACTAATAAGTTAGTAGAAAAATCGGCGTAAGTAACTAAAAAGAATGCAGGTGAATGTATGAGTAATATTATTAATTACTATCAACGTTTCGATGAATGGGGACGACTTGATAGAGAACCAATTGAATTTCAAGTGAATTGGCATTACATAAAAAAGCATATGCCTAAAAATGGTTGTGTATTGGATAATGGAGCTGGACCAGGAAAATACTCGATGGAACTGGCTAAAGAAGGCTATAAGGTAACATTAACTGATTTAACACCAAAACTTGTAGAAATTGCAGAAAATAAAGCAAAAGAACTTGATTTAATAGAACAGTTTAAAGGATTTTATGTTTCCGATGCTAGAGAGCTTAACAAACTGGAAGATAATCAGTTCGAAGCGACGTTAATGCTTGGCCCTATGTATCATTTACAAGAAGAAAATGATCGTATTAAAGCAGTGGAAGAATTATATAGAGTTACTAAAAAAGATGGAATTGTTTTTGTAGCTTTCATGTCTCGAATTAGGCATATCTTTTCTTCCCTTATATCTCCAGAGAATTGGAAACCAAACGATAACATGGATTCCATCACTCAATTTTCTCAAACGGGTTGCTTTAACCATGCAGATGATGGACGTTTTACAGGTGCTTATTATATTAATATTGATGAAATAAAACCGTTTATGGAAGCGCAAGGATTTGAAACTTTAGAGTTAATAGGTTCAAATGTAGGAGCAATTTTAAATAATGAAAGTTGGAACCATTGGAGAGATAAAGGAGAAAAAGAGGTAGAAAAGATTATCAATTTAATAATACAGCAAGCAGCTGACCCTTATACCCTAGGAGTATCATCTCATCTACTTTACGTTGGTAGAAAAAAGGATTCTCATAACAACGGTATGCTCAAATGAAATAGGTAAACAAAGAAGCGAAGAGGCTAGAAAAATGAAGCAAAAACAAAAAAAGAATGAAGATGGATTTTTTAGAAGTATAATAAATGAATTGTTAAATTCAGTAATAGCCAATGTAATTTGGAACGTAATTATTTTCTTCCCAAGAGTAATATTTCGTGTATGAAAGAATCTTAACTAATAACAAGGATAGAAGTGTGTACTTTAATAAGCTTTGCTCCTCCACCTCGCTTTATTCTTACTAAATGACTTGGATTTATAAAGTTTTTAAAGGGGAAATAAAAATTGAATATTGACCTTCAACTAGTATCAGAAACAGAAGCACCAATTTTACGTAATTTATATGCACTATATCTTCATGACCTTTCAAGGTTCACAATAAATATTGATATTGGAATAGATGGTTTTTTTCATTTTGAGGATTTAGATGCTTTCTGGAATGTAGAAGGAATTTTACCCTATTTCATAAAGAACGAGAATAATATTATTGGTTTTTTACTGCTATTAGAACGACCTTTTCTGAAAAAGGAAAGTGATTTCGGGGTGAATGATATTTTCATACTAAATAAGTACAAGGGGAAAGGATTCGGTAGCAAAGCTTTAGAAAAATTATTTAAAGAAAAACGTGGCAAGTACTTTGTAATCGAGCTTGAAGAAAATCTACCGGCAGTTTCATTTTGGAAGAAGATTTATGAGCAACTAAATATTGAATTTGATGAGTAAATGAAATAGTTGATGATGAAAACTGCTTAATTCAAACATTTACAATATCTTAGTCTCTAGAAAAGTATGGAAGTCGATGTTATGTGATTAGTTTAAAGTTAATACCTCAACGTAGGGATAAACGAATGTGGAGTTACTAAGTGATAACGTTTGGAGAATTAAAAGATAATAATCAAGAGGATAAAAAGCTTCCGTTCTGAGTAATTTGCAATAAATAGTTAAGTTGTATTATTAGTAAATTGCGACTGGATGGAAATACAAAAACAAGGTGCGATTAAAATACTTAATAGAACATATGTGTGTTATAATTAAAGGATAATAGATTGGTAGCTCAAGGGTGGTTAGCTCACTCCCGTACGAATTATTGGAAGGGAGACTAAGTTCGCCGCATCCAGCGGCAACGTCTCCATGACCCACATCGTGTGGGCCTGTGGTGCTAGTGTCAGTATTCGAAGTATTGATGTTCGCAGTAGCTTTTGCAACATTGGTCGTAGTAATTCTGTCATTTAACCATAAAAAATAACCCATCCTTGAGTTGAGTGCTCGATGGGTTATTACCTATTCAATAGCCAATCCCCCTTGAAGGGAACCTACTATTATATTTGGTCGTTTGATGTTAACGCATCAAATGACCTTTTTTATTTTACTCAGATGTTACCTTTAGTATACGTTTGAATTATTTGTTTTTCAAGTAATCAGATACCAGAGATTGAAAATGAATTTTAGTTTATTGTCCAATGTTAAAAGTAATCCAATGAATTCCTATATAATTTTGAATAACAGACATACTCCTATTAATAATAGTCAGGCAACAGCTTAGCGAATAGGATATTTTTTGAAGGGTGATTGCTCAGAAAAAAACTTAATTTCTGTGTCCATAGTCTTGGAGTATGGTCACGTTTTTTTATTTGTTTAAAATTATTTTCTTCAAACATGAAATTATCGTACGGTTGAACTCGTTATGATAGATGAGGGAGAAAAGCGAAACATGCGCATGTTCGTTTTAGAAGGAGGACACTATGGAAGAAGAGGTACATTGGATCGAAGAAGTGCTATCTGGCAATAAGCAAGCTTACGCACACATTATTAATAAATATAAAAATCCGCTCTATGCGACGATTCTGAGGATGACAAGAAATCCACAGAATGCACAGGACTTAGTACAAGAGGTATTTATTAAAGTGTATAACCAACTTGGTAAATATGATAGAAATGGAATATTTGCTTCTTGGATGTATCGGGTGGCGATCAATCATTGTATGGATGAGTTCAGAAAGAAAAGCTATCAAATGAAGCAAGTAGAAATAAATGAAGAAAAAGTAGTTAATACAAATCATCCGGAAATTATTTTCTTAAAAAAAGAGAAAAGTAGGCAAATAGAAAGACTAGTCTCAACCCTACCAGAGGACGAGCGGATGATTATCCTTTTACGTTATATAAATGAATTAAGCTATGATGAAATAAGTGAACTAGTAGAAGTACCTCTATCAGACGTTCGGAATAAACTTCATCGGGCTAAGAAAAAAATGAGAGATACCGTAAAACGGGAAGGAGGCTATTTTTATGAACTGTCCGAAGGAAGATAAACTTACCCAATATGTTGATGACCTGCTAACAGAACAGGAGCATGCTCAATTAAACATACATTTAAAAACCTGTGATAATTGTAGAGGTATTGTTCAATTGTTTAAAGACGAACAACAATTTTTAATAGAGACATTACAAACTCAAACATTACCTGATAACTTTGCATCTCTTGTTTTGGAACAGCTTGAACCATACGTACCAAAGATTGCACGAAGAAAAAGTCGACCTTGGAAACGCGCTTTACTTTTAGCAGCGGGAATTGTGTTTGCACTTGGTTTAACAGCTACCTTAAGCCCTACCTTTGCTCAGTTTATAGGGGGCATGTTTAGTACTGAACAAGTAGATAAAGGATTGAGAATGGCAGCGGAAAAAGGTTTGGAAGAAAGAGTAAACTTAGAAGTAAATGACCAAGGTCTTACTCTAAAGGTAGAGGATATATTTGTAGATTCTTCTCGTGTTGCAATATCAATTCAAATCATAGATGAAAACGGCATAGCCCAGAGACCAAATATAAATGATTCTAATCGAAACAATAGAATTTCTGTTACTGGTTATAATGGAAAAAACAATATAGGTATTGGTTATCATATGGATAGAGGCCGAGATTATAATTTAATTCAAGTTCCTCTAAATGAAGATGATTTAGAGAATATAACTATCAAGTTAAATTTTGTTGAGATGAATGGTAAAATTGGGAAATGGAAACTAGAGGTGCCAGTGGATTTAACTAATAGCAGTTTATACACGACGTCAACCCCTCTAAATAATATGACAAAAAATATTGATGGAATTACCATCAATTTAAAAGAAATTCAATTTGCTTCTTCGTCGACTACATTGTTATATGAAACTTCCTTCTTAATGGAAGAACAAGCAGTAATAGATGAACAAGTCAAATCGATAGTAGAAAAATTTGGAGAAGATGTAAGCACTTTTGGTATTTATAATACGTTTATTCACTACCATCTAGAAAACGAACAAAATAAGTCTATTTTTAAACATCACCCCTTTTTCACAAATCAACCGTGGGACAATGGGCTTATTCTAAGTTCTGGTCGTAACGGAGGATTATTAGGCTATACAGTATCGAAAGAATCTTTTGTACCTCAGAAGGT
Source organism: Psychrobacillus glaciei (assembly GCF_008973485.1). Classification (GTDB taxonomy): domain Bacteria; phylum Bacillota; class Bacilli; order Bacillales_A; family Planococcaceae; genus Psychrobacillus; species Psychrobacillus glaciei. The sequence continues at coordinate 3,170,418 of NZ_CP031223.1, read as the reverse complement.
TGATAGCAAACTTACCTTTGTCTTAGATGGTGTTTACAAATCGGTTCCTAGCAATTACTCTGTTAAATTTAATCCTAAAAAAATAAAGGATGTACCTGTTTCATTTGAATATGAAGGTAATTTAGTTAGTATTACAAACGCTGAATTACAGACTAGTGTCAAGCAAGGTGATTCATCAATTCTTCAAATTGTAATGGAAGGCAGAAAAGAAGATGATGCTGCAGAACTTGGTGTATGGGCATTAATGGATGATACTGGTAAGTCTTATGTTAGGTTAGCAAATGACTCTACAAAGACTGAAAAAGAAAATAATAATAGCTATAAGCGGACCATCAACTTCCTAACAGATGGTTTAGAAGAAACCCCAAAAGAACTGACATTACATTTACTTTCTGTGTCTCGTTATCAAGAGCTCCAGGATAAATGGAAGGTTCCGTTATATAAATAAAGTAGGAATACAAGAACCAATGAAATGAAAAAATAAAACGTCTTCTTCTACATAATTCTGTAGAAAGGAGACGTTTTTTTGGTGACATGGAATATAAAAAAATTTTTCTCTACTGTGACAGAAGAATGTTGTTTGTTGCGTTCTGCTATTTAATGGATTTTTTATAAGGCTAAAAAGACAGTAGCTCAGATGTTTCGCCTTTGCTAAGTTCAATTGTTTCGATGAACTTCTCGATAGTTGTTGTTAAATATGTATTCGATCGTCTGATAAAAACTGTTTTTATTTTACTATATTTTTCAGGTAGTGAATGGCATTTGATCAGGCCTCTTGCTTGCAAGTGAGAGACGGCTGATTTTGGAACAAATGTGATGCCTAGACCTGCCACAACGCTACTTAAAATGGTTTCCAATGTGCCAAATTCCATTACTTTTTTAGGGGTAATATTTTCATCTGTGTACCACGCTTCAAGTCTTGCTCGGTAGCCACAACCCTTACTAAAGCATAAGAATGGCTTGTCCTTTAATTGTTCAATGGATATCGTGTTCATATCCGATATTAAAACAAGCTCTTCTTGAAAAACATCGTGAGCGATTAAATCAGGATGGATGTCTGTCTCCGTTACAAAGGCACCGTCCAAACGGTGGTTCAACACTTTCTCCTGTAACTTTTCCGTAACTCCTGAGAAAAGGGAAAAATCAACGTTTTTATACTTTTTCGTATAAGTAGATAATATAGTAGGTAGTTTTATGACAGTTTCTACTGTGCCAATTTCTAATTTTCCAGACGGTTCTTCTTTACTTTGCACCACTTTTTTCATTTCGTTTGTAAGCGATAGTATTTTCTCGCAATATACTAATAGTTTTTTTCCTTCGGGTGTTAAACTCATTCCACGGTTATGTCGGTTAAACAATGGAGTGTTTAACTCTGTTTCTAGCTTTTGAATTCTCGATGTGATATTTGATTGTACATAACTTAATTCTTTTGCAGCTTCTGTGACAGTCCCTTTTTCGGCGACCTTTTGAAAAATCTCTAAATCTTTAAACTCCATTTTTAAACACCCTTCTAACATGCATGTTCTCTATGGTATCACTAATAATGATATTAAACATCAATATTATTCGTTTTACATGATAGTAGTTTATGAAGTTTAATGTATAAGGGAAAACCGAGAAGGAGATTTTGTTTTTATGAAAAATAATATTTTATTAGGTACTTTTTTATGTTTTATTGCTAGTGTGTCATGGGGTGCTATGTTTCCTGTCGCGCATGATGCTTTTAAATACATTGATCCGTTTTACTTTACTATTTTCCGTTATGGTACAGTAACAGCTATTTTAGTTGTGATTCTTTTATGGAAAGAAGGTAAACAGGCATTTCGATTTGAAGGAAAAGGGATACTATTGTGGTTTTTCGGTACAATGGCATTTACTGTATATAACTTACTAATCTTTTTTGGAGAAAATCTCTTAGGAGGGCCAGGGGTAATGGTTGCTTCTATTATGGAATCTTTAATGCCGATGATATCTATAGTAATATTTTGGATACTACATAGAAGAAGACCATTTACATTCACATTAGTATGTGTATTACTAGCTTTTATTGGCGCTTTGCTCGTTATTACGAAAGGAAACTTAAGTGCGTTCTTATCTGCGACAGATAATATCATTCCATTTTTCCTTATTTTATTAGCGGTTATTGGATGGGTTGTTTATACAATGGGAGGAAATAAGTTTAGAGGTTGGTCTGCGCTACGCTATTCAACGTTAAGCTGTCTATTAGGAACAGGAACTGCGGCTGTAATCGTTTTTGTATTAACTCTTTCTGGAAAGATAGATTTACCGACAATGGAAACAATCAAAATTGTAAGTCCGCATTTATCCTTCATGATTATTTTTCCTGGGGTTATTGCCTTGCTAGGATGGAATATTGGAGTTAGTATCCTCTCTCCTTTAAATGGTCTATTGTTTATTAACTTTGTTCCTGTTACTACGCTTGTTATTTCGGGTATTCAAGGCAATGAAATTACATCTTATGAAGTAATAGGTGTCGGGCTCATCATATTCGCTTTAATTTCTAATAATATTTTTGTCAGAATGCGACAGAAGATAGATGCTCCAAAGCAGGTCAAAAGAAGCTTACAAGAAAGTGTTTCTTAAATTTATGAATAAAAGTGTTTTCTTTTACAGATGAAATTCTGTAGAAAGAAAACACTTTTTTATTGAAAAGGGAAATCTAATCTAATGAAGAAATTATCAACAATATACGGAAGAAAAGAAATTACTCTTGAAAAAAGTCTTAACTTGAATACCTGCTCTAAATTACGTCTGTTGATTAGCTAATTATTCCCAATAACATATGTGAATTAACTAAAGTTAACCAACAAATTATATTTTAGAAATTGTGCGCAGTATGCCTCCGCGCTTGCCGCACCTTGCATGAGCCAACACGTGCTGTGCCCAAGTGGGTCTCATCTTTCGGCTCATGCGGCCCGACGCGCTCCGGCAATAAGTCTCCTCATTTTCTAAAAAAACCAATAAATGGGTGTATGAGACGTAACAGGTTATGAACGCGACATACTACCCTTTGAAAGCGACAAAATCTATTCCGAGCGCGACAAACATCTCTTAGTAAAGCCTTTACTTGGCAAGAGATGTGCTTATTAATGGTGCCCTATTTCAATGTTGAGCATATGCCTTAATATTGGAGGACAATCGCACTGATTGAGCTAGCAAACTTCATTGGATTGGAGCGACAGGCGGCGACTCCAGCGGGCTCATTGCGAGGCCGCGAAAAGCGTCCGCTTAGAGCGGAAATCCTAGCGGTTACTAAGTCGTACTATTATTAAAGTGTCCAAAGTAAACCGAAAACGTGTAAATGCAAATGGATTCTATGAACCCTTTTTGCAAAAATGTAAGAAAATAGTTAATCAACAGATGTGGGCCTAAATAATAAAATCGACAAAATTCACCTAAATGAATTAAGTCGACCTTTTTAGTTATTGAATTATTTCTTTTTATCAACAACGATATATGGTTGTAATTGGAATGGTTTTGGTGCAATGTTGCGGTCATTCCATTGTGCAAACCAGCGCTCTAATGGATAGAAATAATAGCCATCTTGCCATTGATCTGAAGTATCATAAGGATCAGCAAAGATTAACATATCATCACCAATACCTGGTGTACCATTATTATCGTAACCGATAATTGCTTGCCAATGCCCGTCCCAGTCTGACCATTCGACCATAATAGGACGATTGTTTGATATGTGGCCTGTTAACCATTTTACAAAATAGCTATCCTTTGCATCTTTTACCCAAGCCTCTGTAGTATCAGTGTTTTCGGAAGCATATAAGCTATTCCAAGTGAATGTAGCAGGAAGGTTACCTACGTTATTTTCTGTAGCACCATCTGTATCCTTAATTAAATCAGATGCTGCAACATTCTCACGATAGCTTGTATCGACTACTTCAAACCCCTCTAGACTCGAGAAGAAACCATTGAGTTGGCCAACATCCGAACCGTATTCGGGAAAGTTGTTTGCTGAACCAGGCTTAGCTCCTGGTGTATCTAAATCCGTCATTGCTTTCATTTTTTCAGCAATATCCATCTCCGTTAAATCCGTTACACCAAAATGATTTGCTACCATTAAGGATGTAGCTGGACCACAAGACCATTCTGTCGTTTGTTGGAACGTTTTAAAGTTTTCTATAATAAGTAACTGATCATCGGACTTTGCATGATAAAAATCTGGTGTTTTGTAGTAGCGAGAATTCTTGTTATCCCCTGCAAATGCATAAGCATCTGCTCCACCCATTTCATCAAAATCTTTACCTTCAATTGTTGGTGGTTTAACTGCCACAGTAGTTTCGGCTGACGCTTTTGTATCTACTTTCTTATTAACTTCCGCTTCTTTTGTATCTGAGTTTGCTGAGCATGCAGATAATAATAGCATTGCGGATGCTAAAACTGCTGTAAGGGTTCTTTTCATTTATCCCCATCCTTTTCCTTTTTTTTAAAACACAAGAATTGATTATATAGGAAGTTTCTCTAGTATCAATAGTTAAAATTACCTAAAGTTATTAATGTGTATAGTTCTATAAATTCCTGCTTAATTCTATCGATGCAGAGTATCTATATAAACTAGCATCGAACTTATTAAAGTCGGCAAAGAACGCATTATTTATATAGTGCGCAACATGTAATCTAAATAGTAACCACCGGGATTTAGCGCTCTGGTATTCGCTTTCCGTGGGAGTTTCCTCAGCCTCAGGAGGAGGCGTCATTAGCCTTCCTTCCTATTTAAGCGCTTCAGGTGGGTCTTCGGCTAACGCTATTCCCGCAGGAGTCTCATGCTCGCTCGTCGCAGAAAAGAAGTTGCTCCTGCGCAAGCTCGTCGCAAATGCGATTTACCGCCGCGCTAAATCCACATAATGTAGTATTATTCTTTAAAATAAAAACCGATAAGTGAATAAGTTAAAACACGTTTTAATGTGACCACTGTCTCTTAATATAGATTTTACTTGGCATGGGATGACACTTATAAAGTGTACACTACGGAAATAGAACATAACGGTAGCTATCTTGCGATTAGCAAAAAGTGGCATCATCTTATGATAGAAAGCACCTATCCCGTGGTAACGACGCGACGGCACGCACAGAATAGCCAGCAAGCCAAATTGATTGGAGCGAAAGGGCGGCGACTCCTGCCGGATGAGTGAGAGGCCACTGAAAAAGTGACTAAAAATTTGAATTTAAAAATCTTGAAAATTCTTACCCCCACTTTCATAGGTATAAACCTTGAGAATAAGTAGAGTTACCCCCACTTTAGTAGCTAAGAATAGTACTTTTTTGGGAATGAGTTTTTATGGAATTTTCATTTTCGGGAAAATTGGACTTTTTCAGTGGCCTCATGAGTGAGACAGATGAGCCATCACAACGGCGCGTATGCGACGGTGATGGCTCATCGCTCACCCGGCGGAAAGTGTCCGCCCTGGAGCGAAAATCCTAGCTATAACTAAGATGGACTTTAGAAAAAATCCGTTCTATATTACCTGTAATAAAAAACGCTGTGTGCCCGAAATTGTATCTTCGTCCAAATAGAAACGAAAACAAACAAATTCTAACGAAGATTTTAATGCTTTCCTTACAAGTATCTTGTGTAAGTAAGTGGTTAATCAACAGACGTGGTTTCCTTCAAAAAATTCATTATAATAATTCCTCGACTAAATTCTACATATGCGTAACACTGTGTTCATCTTCCGTTCACCTAGCGATAATATACTCTAGTTATCAGGAAAATACGGAGGCGTAAAAATGAATATTGCATGGAAAGAAATGAAGAAGAATAAAGCGAAGTTTACGATATTAGGATCAATCATATTTTTAGTCAGCTTTTTAACATTTATCATTTCAGGATTATCAAATGGGCTATCCCAAGATAATGCAGCTTTGATAAAGGATTTACCAGACGGACAATTCTATATGAATGCGGATGCGAATGAAACGTACAATCTTTCGAGAATAGATGTAGATGCGCAAACAGACATATTAAACAAACAGAAAGATGCAATGGCATTTTCGATTCAAATGGGCTTTGTGAACGATACGGAAGAGAAGCAGCATAGTGTTGCTTTTGTTACTTCAACAGATTCGAAGTTATTTGAATCTGTAGGTAAAGGAGAAGTAATCCTTGATCGTTCAATGGAGGATGATGGGATAAAAGTCGGAGATATCTTAACGAACAATCAGTTTAATGGCGAATTTAAAGTAACGGGATTTGTCGATCAACAAAAATATAGTCATGCTCCTGTTGCTTTCATCAATATGGAAGACTATAAAGAAATTTACCGTACACATGAAATGCAATTGATTTTCATTCCAGGTACAGAGAAAGTACAAGATGTAGCGGGCCTACAATCATTTTCTAATAAAGAATTTCTTAATACGATTCCAAGTTACAATGCTGAACAGATGTCACTGAATATGATTGTTTGGTTTTTGGTTGTCATTAGTGGTATGTTGTTCGCAATATTCTTCTACATGATGAACGTTCAAAAGATTGGGTTATACGGAATCTTGAAAGCTCTAGGTGTTAAAACAAGCCGATTGTTCGGTATGATGTGGTACCAAATGATTGTCATCACCGTGATTGCACTTGTATTGTCCGTTGCGTTAAGCCAAGGTTTTGCGACGATTGCGCCTGAAGGAATGCCTTTCAGTTTAACACTCGGAACAACTATTCAATTATCGATCATATTCTTAATCATCGGATTTATTGGCGCAACGCTTTCTGGTCTTCAAATTAAAAAAGTTGAACCACTGCAAGCTATCCAACAAGGAGAGGTGTAATATGACAATCTTTACAATTGATGAAGTAACAAAAACGTTCAAAAATGGCGAAGTGGAAGAACAGGTATTAAAAGGTATTAACCTTTCTCTTAAAGAAGGAGAAATAACAGCCTTAGTAGGTGCATCTGGATCTGGTAAAAGTACAATCCTTACCATCGCCGCAGGACTGCAACGCGCATCAGATGGCAAAGTAATCTTCCAAGGGAAAAATATGACCAACATGAACCAAGAGCAGATTCGAAAAATCAGAGCAAGCGAGTTTGGATTTGTCTTTCAATCATCCCATCTCGTACCTTTCCTCACAGTAGAGGAACAACTAATGCTAATGCTAGACGTGTCAGAAACGAAGACGAGCAAACGCGTACAAAAAGAAGAAGTTGAAAAAATACTCAAATTGGTAGATATGGATCATCGAAAAGAAGCTTACCCTGCATCATTATCAGGAGGAGAAAAACAGCGAGTGGCAATTGCCCGTGCAATCATCCACAAGCCTAAAATGCTATTTGCGGATGAGCCAACAGCAAGTTTAGACTCAAAAAGATCTAAAGACGTCATGACATTGATTCGAGAGTTGACGAAAACGTTGAACATTACAACGTTAATGGTAACCCATGACGAAGAGATGCTGCCTTACGCGGATCATATCATTACAATGAAAGATGGATTAGTTTTATAATCTAAATTAGAAACAGTCCACGAGAGCCATTAACATTTGGTATTCGTGGGCTGTTTTTTTCTATTATTTCATTATCTAAAGTGAAGCATCTTTCATTACAAATATTTTGTAGAAAGAAGATGATTTTTCATTTGTTTTATTTCCAAAGTAATAACAAATACCGCTATATTTACGTACGTATTAATCATGTTTAATAATTTAAATAAAAATATTAATAATATTAATTTGCATATTGATTTTATTAATAAGATGATATATGATGAATACAAATGAAAGGAGGGATTAACAGTTATATGGGATATCCAGTTATTAGTCATTGCCCTGTATGTAGTGAAACATTAAAAATCACGAAGCTGCATTGCTCTCATTGTCAAACAACGATTGAAAATGAATTTGAATTATCCAAATTGGCTTCCCTTTCAAGTGAACAACTTCGATTTGTTGAAGTATTTCTAACATGTCGAGGCAATATTAAGGAAGTTGAAAAGGAATTGGGGATTTCATATCCAACAGTTCGTGGAAAACTTAATGAGGTTGTTAGTTCCCTTGGATACGAAACAAAGAAGAAAAACGAAGTGGACGAGAAAAAAGTTATTGAAATGTTAGAAAGCGGAGAAATAACTTCGGAAGAAGCGCTTAAGCTTTTAAAAGATGAATAGGGGGAATTAGAGATGAATGCAGAAATTGAAAAAGTATTAAATATGGTACAGGAAGGGAAAGTGGATGCAGCAAAGGCATCTGAGCTTATCCAAGTATTAAAAGTTAGAGAATCTGGAAGTACTACTGCACCAAAGTCATCTTCCTATACAGACAAAATGTTGAAAGTACGTGTTGTTTCTGCTGAAAATGACAATGTTAATGTCAATTTGCCAATTAAGCTTGTGAAAGTTGTATTATTAGCTGGTCACAATATTGCTTCGAGTATTCCTCAATCGCAAAAATTTGTAAAGGATATCGATATTAGTTTAATTTTGGATGCAATTGAAAATGAATTAGACGGACAAATTGTCGATGTTAGATCTGCAAATGGCGACACAATTTCCGTTACGATTGAATAGAGTACCCATATGCTAAACGTAAAAGTGAAATCAAAAGCAGTAAGACTCTCCATTCCAGTTCCTTATCTTGTGTTAAACATCTGTATTACTATACTTTCTTCACAATTGTTGAATAAAATGATAAACAAATGGACGAAAGAAAGTATGAAGGAAAAAGAAATACCATTTATGATTCCACAATTTAACAAAAATGAACTAAAAGAAATTGTAAATGAACTGAAAAGGCATAGAGGGCTTAATATAGTCGACGTTAAAGCAAAAGATGGAACAGAAGTTTTTATAAGGTTATAAACTCAAATAAAGATTTTGATGAAAAGACCAAAATAATGGTCTTTTTTTTATGCACTTTTGTAAAGAATGAATAAAAATGTGGCCAATTAGGAAAAATTTTTGGCGTAATACTTCATAGTTGATAGCAGCTTCTTCTACTTGTGCGAATATTGTAGAAATTAGTCACTTTTTTTAAAAGATATTACGTTATACTAAGAATATTGAAAAAAGGTTGGTGAATTACATGCAAAAATATATTGGTGAAATAATGTTGATTATTATAGCAATTATATGGGGAAGTGGATTTGTTTCGACCGCCATATCGCTAGAATACTATACTCCCTATCAGATTTTAGCGGGGCGGTTCGTAATTGGTGCTGTTATTTTAAGTATTTTGTTTTACAAAAAGCTGAAGAAAGTAGATAAAAGTATAATAATTAAAGGAACGTTATTAGGAATCATTCTATATCTTGGTTTTGCTCTTCAAACTGTAGGGCTGCAATATACGACTCCTTCGAAAAATGCATTCTTAACATCAGTAAACGTTGTAATTGTACCTTTTATCGGATTTTTCTTCTATAAGAGGAAAATCGATATGTTCGAATTAATTGGTGCTATTCTGGCCGTAATTGGTATAGCGGTATTATCTCTTAAGTTATCCTCTGAAATTAATGTAGGGGACATGCTAACTATATGTTGTGCGATTTGTTTTGCATTTCACATATTTTATACATCTAAGTTTGTAAAAAATGAGGATCCCGTTGCTCTTACGATTGTTCAAATGATAGTGGCAGCTATTGTTGGATGTACTGTTATTCTGTTTAGAGGGGAATCTTCTTTTTCTTTGGAAACAGAAGGAATGTTCAATCTACTTTATCTAGGCGTTTTTTCAACTACGATCGCTTTTTTAATGCAAACAGTTGCTCAAAAATACCTTTCGGAAACAAAAGCAGCAATTATTTTATCAACAGAATCCTTCTGGGGAATGGCATTTTCAATTATAATTTTAAGTGAAGTAATGACTTTTAAAATGATTATAGGTGCAACTCTTATTCTTTGTGCCATAATTATTTCTGAAACTAAATTTGGTTTTTTGAAAAAGAAAAGTATAGAAGAAGTAATTTAAGAAAAAGAGCGTTTTTACAATAGGTAAAGACGCTTTTTTACATATAAAAATTTACCTTTTAAAACCGCCTTCTGAATTAATTACTTGCCCAGTTATCCATTCTGCCTCCTCACTTACTAAAAACTTAATAATTCTAGCTACATCCCCTGGGTCTCCCAATCTACCAAAAGGAAACAAAGGTAAGAGCTCTTTTTTTGTTTTTTCGCTCATCCAACCTGTATCTGTTGGACCTGGATTCACCGCATTTACTGTGATTCCAAGTGGAGCTAGTTCTGCTGAAAGAGTTAGGGTTAATGCATCTACTGCTCCTTTTGTGGTTGCGTAAGCTAATTCACCAGGCATTGGTCCCCGAAATTGTCCAGAAGTAAGGTTAATAATTCTTCCACCATGTGAATTACTGAACTGCTTAGCAAATTCAATACTTAAAAGTGTAGTAGCACGAACATTGATCATATAATGCTTATCTAATTCTTCGTGTGTTAAACTAGCAAAGTTATTATTAGTTGAATATGCAGCATTATTAATTAAAACTGTGGGAGGGCCAAGTTTTTCAATTACAGCATTAATAAGTTGCTGAGATGCATTTGGATTAGATAAATCTAGTTCCAAACTCGATACTTCAACACCTTTTTTTGATAATTCTTCTTTTAACAAGATAGGTTCTTCTATATTTATGTTCCAAGGCATTTCTTTGTCATAACTAGTCCAGTATGAAAAAAATATATCATAGCCCACATCAGCAAGTTCTCTACAAATTGCGGCTCCTATTCCCTTTAAGCGACTTGCTCCAGTAATAACTGCAATTTTATTGCTATTCAAATACTCCTCCTCCTTTAATAACCATATTTTAACACATTTTTATTTGATCTTGGAACGTAATAAGGATAAGTCCATTTGTTCCAGAGCTAGTTTCAAATTTTAGAGTGATAAAAAGGAAAAAGTTTAATTAATGGAGAATTAGAAAGCAATGGGTTGTTGAAAGGCTTGAAAATACGAATAGAAATGAAGGTGGATGTACATGATACATATTGTAAATGGAGATGCAGTAGGAAATAAGATTCAAGGAATAGATGGCGAAATTATTGTGTGGAGAGAAATGTATGATTTTGGTCCATTAAATTTAGAATGGTCAAAAGAGGAGCAAATACAAAAGCGTGCGATTTTTTTCGAGGAAAGACTAGGTATTCCTGAAGCATTTTTTATTTCCAATTGTGAAAAACAAGATTCCCTTCTAAAAAATATATCGACAAATGATGAGGTTGTTCTTTGGTTTGAACATGATCGGTATGACCAAACGATGCTCATGTATCTATTAACAGTACTATCCTCAATGGAATTTGAAAAACTATCAATGATAAGTATTGACCAATACCCTGGTATTTATCCTTTCCATGGATTGGGTCAGTTAACTTCCCAACAATTAACGGCGCTAGTAGATGATAAAAAAGAGATAACAAAGGAACAAATTCGTGAGGCTGTTTCAGGTTGGATTGCGTATAACTCGAATAATAAAGAGGATATTGAAAAATGGATTCAAACAGAACAGCATTTTCTTCCTTTTCTACTTCCAGTTTTTAAAGAGCATGGAAGTTATTTTCCTTCTTCAAAAACGGGCCTAAATGAAGTTGAACTTTTATCTCTACAACTAATTAACGAAGGAGTATGTCAATTCTACGGGTTATTTAAAATCGTAACTGAAAAAAGAGTGAATGACGGATTAAGTGATTTGCATTTTGCTGCTATTTTAAACGAATTAATGAAGGGAATGAATCCGTTACTTTCAAGTGATCTTCCTTTGCCAAATTATAAACTTTCTCCATCAAATGCTAAGTTAGAGTTAACATCTCATGGTCTAGATGTGTTGAATGGGAAGAAAAATCGATTGGATTTTGTGGGGATCGATTGGTGGATTGCTGGTGTTCATATACAAAAGAATGCTTCCAGTTAAGCAGAATAATGAAGAGTCGATTCCTTAACAATCAGGATATCGACTTTTTTGATTTTATAAAAACGTTTCGAAAATAAATTAATAATTTTAGCACATATTAATAAAAGCCCTTTTTAATACAAAAAATTTTTATAAAACATTAATTTCATTGGTCTGTATTAAACGGGTGTTAATTGCGAAAGATAAGGGCGAATCATAGCAATTAACGAAAGGAGTGTTTTTATGGAGAATTTACGTGAAGGTTTAATCCCTACGGTACTTGGGACAGCCGTAACAACTACGGGTGTGGTATTGCGTAATAATAGAAGCATTACACCGTTAATATCGGGTTCGATTATTGGCTTTGGTTTAGCCCATATTGTATTAGGGGCAATCGATTTAGTCGAACATCGTCGCTAAAGATTCGTAAAGGAAGGTATTCTTTCCTTCCTTTGCATAAAAAAAAGGAGGTGTTAATCCATGAGAATTATATCTCGGATTGCTTTAGTATTAGTAATAATCGGTGCAATCAACTGGGGTCTAATAGGATTTTTCAAGTACGATTTAGTCTCCTCCATCTTTGGTGGAGAGACAGCAGGATTATCTAGAATTATTTTTGGTCTTGTTGGTTTAAGTGGACTACTATGCTTACCACTTCTGTTTGACCCTGTAGGAGACGTGGATGTAGTTACAGACAGAGATCATAAAAGCTACAGAAATCCTAATCTTGGTACTGAACTTGGTGAGGAACCAGACTTTACAGATATAAAGGACGTTTCTAAAAAGGACTATGATAAAGATTAGCCTGCAATAAAAAACTGATAACCCTAATACAGGGTTGTCAGTTTTTTTATGCTTTTTGTAAAAAGAAAAGGAAATATTGTTACACATCACGAAGAATACATAATGGCTTTGTGGAAGGAGAATACAAATGTTTTTTATAAATGTGGAAGGTGCAGTATTTAAAGAGGATAAGTGGCTCTTAATTAGAAGGAGCACAAAGGAAGCGCATGCTGGAGGAGGATTGGCCTTAGTAGGTGGAACTGTAGAACAAGAAGGTGATTCTCAAAATATTTTGGAGAGAACACTTCGACGTGAGTTATTTGAAGAAGTTGGGGTGGAAGTGAAGGATCCTATTCAATATGTACGAAATACTTCTTTTGTTTTAGCAAATGGCAAAGAAGTTGTGGACATTGTATTTCTTTGTGAATTCGATAAAGGGGAACCGTACGCAAAAAGTCCGGATGAGGTGGAATCGATTCACTGGATGACGACGGATGAAATTGTTAAAAACGAAGAAATACAATATTATTTGCGCGACAGTATTGTTGCAGCCGAGGCTTTGAGGATCAGAGGAGAGTATTAATGGAAATTAAATTTAATAAATTTTTCAGAGAAGAATTAACCATTCAAGAAATACAACCCGGAATGGAAGACGGAATAATAACTTCAAAAGAGCTAACCATGTATTACTTACATAGAATCGCAAAATATGATCAAGACGGTTTAAAGATTAACTCTGTTTTGGAAATAAATCCTCACGCCATTTTTATCGCAGAAGCATTAGATCATGAAAGAAAGATAAAGGGATCAAGAGGACCTTTACATGGAATTCCAGTTTTACTGAAAGATAATATTGAAACAAATGACTCCATGCATACAAGTGCAGGAACAATAGCATTAGAAAATCATATTAGCGCTCAAGATGCTTTTCTTGTTGCACGGCTTCGCAAAGCAGGTGCCATCATCTTAGGAAAGGCGAATATGACAGAATTAGCTAATGGAATGTCTTCGGAAATGTGGGCTGGCTATAGTGCAAGAGGTGGACAAGTAAAAAATCCTTATGGGGATGAGAATCTTTTTGTTGGAGGTTCGAGTTCCGGATCAGCAGTAGCGGTTGCTGCTAATTTCACTGTATTATCGGTAGGCACTGAGACAGATGCTTCTATTCTTAGTCCTGCTACACAAAACTCAGTAGTTGGTATTAAACCTACTGTTGGCTTAATAAGCAGAACAGGTGTTATTCCTTTTACATATTCTCAAGATACAGCTGGACCATTTGCGAGAAACGTCACCGATGCAGCAATTTTATTAGGAGCACTAACTGGTGTGGATTCATCAGATCCTGCAACATTAAAAAGTGAAGGGAGATCTCTGCAAGATTACACTATTTATTTAGATACGAATGGTTTAAAAGGTGCAAGAATTGGTGTGTTCAATATTGCTTCTAATGAATCGGATGAATATGATGAAGAATTATTTAATTCTGCCATTCAAACACTTGGAGATGAAGGAGCAATCGTTATTCAAGAGATAGAAATTCCTTCTTTCCATAGAGAATGGAGTTGGGGAGTGTCATTATATGAGCTGAAACATAGCTTGGATAATTATCTTTCGAAATTACCTCCGCAACTACCTGTTCATTCATTCAGTGAGTTAATTCAGTTTAATAAAAGTTTAGGAGAAAAAGCATTAAAGTACGGGCAAGATAAGCTAGAGAAGAGAGAACATTTTCCTAATACATTAAGAAATCCAGAATATTTAATTGCAAGATTGGAAGACTTGTATTTTTCTCAAGAACAAGGAATCGATTTTGCTGTTAAAAAATATAATCTAGATGCAATTCTTTTTCCTTCCTACATAGGATCCACCATATCTGCAAAAGCAGGATATCCCTCTATAGCAATGCCTGCAGGATATATGAAAAGTGGAAAACCATTCGGAGTAACTTTTGCAGGAACTGCTTTTAGTGAGGGGATTTTAATTAAGCTTGCTTATGCTTTTGAGCAAGCTACTAAGCATCGTAGAAGCCCATGCTTATTAGGAAAAAATGATGGGGGTTTTAGGAATGAACACTAAGTCACTAGAGAAAAACAAACATAGTTGGGAAGCTGCTGCAGAACGTTTTTATGGAAGAAATCCACTTCCTGAGTATGGACCGATGGCGCCACTTGAAGATGATCTTAATCTATTTGGGGATATTACGAATTTAAAAGTGTTAGATATAGGGTGTGGCAGTGGGCATTCATTACAATATATGAATCAGCGAAATGCAGCTGAACTATGGGGCTTAGACCTATCGGAAAAACAAATAAATGCAGCGAGATCATTATTAGTGAATTGTGGTTCGTCTGTTCAATTATTTCAATCACCAATGGAATTGAATCCTGGATTACCAGAAAACTATTTTGACATTGTCTACTCCATCTATGCGCTTGGATGGACAACTGATCTAGACAAGACGTTATCCAATATTAATAAATACTTGAAACAAGGGGGTGTATTTGTTTTTAGCTGGGAGCATCCATTGCATAGTCGAGTAAGTAATGAAGGTGGAGCCCTAACTTTCAACAAATCCTATCATGAGGAAGGTCCTTATGACCATGAAGGGTGGGGGAATCCCGCAATTATGCAGCAGTTTAGAATCAGTACTTATATGAATACATTAATTAGTCATGGTTTTCAGATTGAGAAAGTGATTGAAGATGTCTGGTGTTCTGAAGAAGATATACAAAGGCATGAAAATAGATGGTACTCTTTCGAAAAGGCAAAATCTATACCAACTACGTTAATTATTAAAAGTAGAAAGCTTTAGGAGGAAGATT
Organism: Psychrobacillus glaciei; assembly: GCF_008973485.1. Taxonomy (GTDB): domain Bacteria; phylum Bacillota; class Bacilli; order Bacillales_A; family Planococcaceae; genus Psychrobacillus; species Psychrobacillus glaciei. Next base: position 3,154,958 of record NZ_CP031223.1, on the reverse strand, counting down.
AATTGAAAATCTATGATACTGTTCCATACTTTCTAAATAATTATGAACCATCTATTGATTTTTTAAGAAGTTATTATGAAAAGTATCCGGATATCTTTGCAGAGTATTTTGATTCTCATTGTAAGGACACGGACGAAAGACATAGTGAATCAATTAAAAAATATTCTCAGCATTTTACAGTTATAAAGAAAGTACACGAAAATATTTTACCGATAATTGAAGAAATAGCTGAAGAATATAGGAAACTGTATCAAATTACTTTCCCAGTTGATATTAATTTAATCGTTGGAGGTTTTGGTTCTAACGCCTACACGCATCACCAAATCATTCCGAACATCACGTTCGCATTAGAAAAATTATCACCAGACCCCGACCATTTGCGCGTAATTGTTGCACATGAATTTGGCCATGCAGCACAAAACATACTATCAGATCAAGTTGGTATAGATTGGACAAAGATCCAATGGACTAGCCCACTTATTGGGCTTTATCAAGAGGGAGCAGCAACCCATTTATCTCGAAAGACAGTTGTAAACGTACATCCTTCTATCTATTTTTCTTATAACGACGAAGGCTTAGAGTGGCTAACTTTTACACATGCAAATACAAGCGAAATAAAGAAAGCATTTACAGCTGATTATTTATCTTTAACAAGGGATGAACTATTTCATGAGTGGTTTTCCATCAATGGAGGAAAAACATTTGGTCACAGTAGATTAGCCTATTTTATTGGAGATTTGTTTTTCCAATACGAAATGAATAAACTGGGCGAAATGGCCGCTATAGTAGCATGGAAAAATAAGGACTTCGAAGAGCAAGTCAGACAATGGTTGTTTCAAAATGATAACGAATAAGGAGAATCTCATGACAAGTAAAGTAATGAATGACAATATGGAAGAATATGATAATCCAATTTCATATGATATCGAAAATAATGCTTATGTGGGGGAAATTCCATTTTTAATAGAATGGGCTTCAAAGAAAAGAGGTACCATCATTGATTTAGCTTGTGGTACAGGAAGAATAACGATTCCCCTAGCACAAAATGGCTTTAACTTAATTGGGGTTGACCTACATGCGGGTATGCTTGAACAAGCAAAGAAAAAAGCAGAAGAACTTCAATTAAAGATTGAATGGTTGGAGCAAGACTGCACTCAACTAGATTTAAATTGTAAAAGCCCATTAATCTATATGGTTGGAAACTCGATTCAACATTTTCATACGAATGAATCACAAAACATGCTTTTATCTTCTATCCAAACACATTTAGAGGAAGATGGAATTTTTATTTTTGGAACGAGGTTTCCTAGCGCAGAAGAGTTACTGCAACCGAGTACCGAAGAATATTGGAAAACGTATACCGATACAACTTGTAATAAAGAGGTAGACGTTTATACCATAAGTAACTACGATGCATTGAGTCAAATGCAACACTATACTACAATTAGGAAGTTTAAAAATGCGGATGGCATTGTCGTTGATGAAACAAGAACGCATATAAGCTTGAGGTATACATATCCAAAAGAAATGGAAAGATTATTATTGGAAAATGGTTTTGATATTTTACATGTGAATACGGATTGGAAAGGAACACCTATTAGTAATGATAGCTATGAAATGATCTATGTATGTAGAAAGCAGATTTAGCGAGAGGGAAGTATGAAAAAGAAAAATAAAATATATTTGATTTTTTTCATTGTAGTTATTGCATTTTTTTCATTCAAGTATTGGAATGATTATCGTGAACGAGATTTAGAGGATTTAATCCGATTGAAAAAAAGTGATTTTATAGGTTTTTCATTTACTAATAGAGGCTATCCTATTCCAGACGACAGCAGTGATGGGTGGGGAACCGAGGATATAGAGCCAGTAGATGAACTTCTAAATTTTTTAAGCCAGTATCAAGCGAAGAAGCAAAAAGAGAATTTCTTTGATACTAATTACAAAGGGAAGAGATTTGGATTCACAATCCATCATAATAAATCTAATCCTACTATGGTTACGATGGAAGAAAATTATGTTCATATTTATAATGGGGATTATTATAAAGTAGTTAACGGTCCAATTGATATGGATTGGTTAAATGCATTTAATGAAAAATATAAGAAAATGTAGAGTGAATAGCAAGTGAAAAGGAGGTCCCCTAACGGATAACGGGTTCCGTTACCTGTCGCAAACATTAAAAATGTAACTTAAATGACCATCAATTTGTATATCATTTTGTTGGTCAATTTTTGTTGATATAAAAGGAATACATACCAAATATACTTAATAAAAGCATAACAAATTGCAACACAATTGGAAAGAGTACAATGGCTGGTGTACGTTTGCATTTTTACCTACAAATCGTCTTCAAATTAACTAGCATAATGCCATGGATATACTGAAAAACAATACTTATTAACCTGATTTTAAAAGGTATTCTGAATACTTATGTTCAAATAAATATATAGAATGTGAAACATTGAACTTAAACTAACGCAGCAGCGCGACAAGTTTTGTTATAAGCACTAATGTGTGAAAAAACAAGGGATTTCTTCGGAAATCCTAACTTTATAACCGAGGATAGGAATGATAAAACCACGTATTTTGAAACTATCCCATTGATACTCCTGCATGCGTCATAATAGACAGATTATGGGGTCTGAAGCTCAGGTAAAGTCGGCAGAACAAAGGCTGAAGCCACTCCTCACGGAAAAGGTATGCCAATGGATATGTCGGATGGCTGAAAAACTAAATATGGTGAGAATTTTCTTACGGAAAAGAACAGACGAACTTCCGAATGTACGGGTCTAAAGTTAGAGCATAAGGAAACTTGTGTACCATCCAACGATGGGGTGAGTGACGTGGAGTAAAAATTGCTGCTCTGAAACACGTTATACCGAACAATGGCGGTATCCAGCTCATAGGCTTACAGGAAGCACCTAAGTTTAGAAAAAGATAGCTAGGTTATAAGGTACTTGGAAAATAAGGAACGTTGGATCAAGGGCTGTCACCCGAAACGGTTGCTATAAGCTAAATGGCGAAATGCATTGGTCCTTATGAGGGTAGGGGTACGACCAGTGAAACCTCTGTAATGGAGGTGGAGGAACAGCCCCAAGTCTAGCGATAGGTAATAATTATTTTTCAACTGTGCATTGCACCGGTCTGGTAAGAACGTGGGAACATCATTTCATATAAGAATGATGCCACAGTGCAAGCTCTTCGATGAAGAGTAACTTGAAACTTATAATTAATAATACCATCGTTAGATGGAACGCGGAATGCTTGGAAACTGGCACGTTCCGTGCGGAGTAGGGGAAAAGCCGGAGATAACTTCAAACGTTTACCTATTACTAACGTTTAGTTGAAGAAGGATTCTCTGATAAAAGGAGTATTTTGTTTGTTATATTGGATCTATGAGGGAATATAGCGAAGTATTTACTCCATCCTAAATAAGCACATTAATCCTGTGATTAATGTGCTTATTTAGTTATGGGATGGTGGTATTTTGAGTTTCATAAAAAAAGTCTCTTGTTTGTTAGTTATTTTTTTAGTTTTTGTAAATTTGATTGGTCGTGAAACAATCGCTTCAGAGGGGGAACTTACGCTTAAAGAAGCGATTGATATTGGATTTCAGCGAGCGAAAGAATGGAATGCAAACGCAACACTTACCAGTGTAAATACTGTGGATGAAACGATGGGTGGCTCGAGAGGAGAAACAGGGAAACGCTTTAATTGGTTTATGCAATTTATGGCTTTAGGTACAGATGAACATTTACTAATTGGTATCTCAGAAAAGAAAATTACCGTGTTTGAATCGTTCAAGCAATCTCAGGTTCCTACAATTCAATACGATGAGATCAAATTGGATAGCTCGGATGTTCTCCAACTTGCAAAGGATAAATATGGTCTAAAACAAGGAAAAGGTTGGGCAACAGGATATCATTTTACATTGGATAATATCGAGGGTACACCAATTTTAACAGTGATTGGAAATGATCGAGATAAACGATTTACTCGAATTTCATTCAATGCCAGAAACGGTGATATAGTCAGTGCCATTCATAAATTACCATACGGTGGAGGATTAATATCCAAACGTATTGATACCGAAAAGCTATCTAAAAAAGGGATGGCGATTACAGGGTTTGTCGCTGGAAACAAAAAATTAGTCGTATGGGGAGACAAAAAGCCAACCCAATTTAGTACAAGTAATCAACCTTTTATTGAATGGAGCGAGAACGGTGGAAAAAAATGGACCGCACTACGAGCTGATAATTATGTGACACACGCTTGGTTTGATAGGAATGATGAATTATATGCAGTTACGGAAAACGAAATATGGGTGGGTATTACATCCAAAAGTAAAGGAAGGAAAATTCTTTCATTAGACCACCCGATTGAGAACGTCGATTATTCTATCAACAATCATATAGCTGTGCTATCAAATGGAACTATTTATTATACAAGTAATCAAGGGAAAAGTTGGGAAAAAGCTATTGTTCCTAACCCATTTTATGTGATTCAAATATCGGATAATGGAGATTTGTTAGGACTCACAGAAGAAAGAAAGCTTTTACAAAAGATAAATGATGGATGGAACGAAATCACCATGCCGAATAGTAAGGATGTACCGTGGAATATGAAAGTGATTAGTAATAGGCTATTCATAACCACAGAGAGTGGAATTTGGACGCGAAATCTTCAAGAGGTAAATTGGAGAAAAATCAACGTGGATGAAGAGATAGTTCAATTCATTAAAAAAGGAGAGAAGTTATTGGGATATAGCAATAGAGGTGAAGCTATCTATTCCATCAGTACGGAATATGAAAGCAAATCTGAAAAAGTGTTTGAAGCGAACGATACTATTATTTCGGATGTGGATATGATGGGAGATACGATATGGGTTGCCACAGTACCAAATTATTCATGGGAAGAAATTAAGACTCCGAAGAAACGCAAAAAATTTTAAATGTATATCCATGAAAAAAATTTGTGAAACATTTCACTTAAACTAACGGGTGCTTTACTTCAAGAAGGGGTAAATCCTTTTTTCTTATTGAATTAACGCCGCAGGTTAGTTCAATAAGAGAAGGGGAGTTTTTATGTAGCTTTTGAACCAAAATATGAAAGAAAAGAGATTAATCAAGTTGAATTAATCTCCGGGAAGGCTATTTACTTTTCTTTTTTCTTGAGAAGAATATAGCTGCAAAAAGTGCTACTGCGATAGCAATCCAGGTACCAAAGCTCATTACTTCACTTCCAATCAGGTAATAGGTTGTTATTAGATACGTTGCAAAAAATGAAAAGTTTCAATATTTAAAAATGTGAAAGATTGAAAATAGAATTTGGATTAATATGTAGGTGATATTAATTAATTTCTAATACTCCATTATTCAACTAAACCAGCCAATAGTTTGTCAATATTTATTAATAAAAAACAAATTAGTTCATGCTATACTAAAATTGTGCATGCCAAATAACCTTTCAATTTTCTGTATTTGGAAAGGTTTAGGCTTTTTAGTTATATTTTAATACTAGGTAAGATATTGGAAAAATGAATTGTTTTTTAAAAGTGCATAAATCCAATGTAAAAGCTTATTTGCACATGCTATTACAGCTACTTTAAAGGGCTTTCCTTCTTCACGTTTCTTATCATAAAACTCCCTTAACCTCTTATTTCGAGGAATGAGTTCATCTGTCGTTTTCTTCTTGCGACTATCACGAATGGCACTTTTAACGGCCATATATAAGGCATGTCGTAGTCTACTAGAACCTCTTTTGGTAATCCGATTCAAAGTACCTTTGAATGTACCAGATTCAAAAACACTTGGATCAATTCCTGCAAAGGCAACTAACTTTTTAGGATGATTAAACCGATCAATCTCCCCAATCTCCGAAATAATCGTTGCTGCGATTTTCTCACCAATACCGGGGATGGATTGGAGAATCTTATATTCTTCCATGCTTTTCGCTAAAGCATCTATCTCTCTTTCCAGATCTGATAGATGTTTTTTATATTCTAGAAGCATCTTAATATACATATTTATGCTTAAGATAAGACTATTGTATAAGGTTTTCTGGAATGGGTTGCGATCTGCGGCAGCTTTTAACTTTTCTGACTGACTGTTTGCCCATTTTTGAGAACGACTTTTACAGAATTCCTTTATTTTTTTGGCGACTGTTTCTTCACGTGTTGCCATCACTTCCTCAGAAGTAGGAAATGCTTGTAAGGTCAGTAAGGAGACATCTGAATAAAGATCTCCAAAGACCCCACAGTATTCAGGAAATACTTGATCTAAAACGGATTGGAATTGTAGTTTAGTTTGTACATACATACCTGTAATATTTTCATGTTGTCTTGTAAGATGACGTAAATTTAAGAGCTGGATCCCTCGCTGTTTATAAGGCTCTAAGTCCTCTTTATAAAACATCTCGCAGAGATGACGAGCATCTATGATATCTGTCTTTACTTTACGTAAACTGGAACTTTTTGCTCGATACGAAACGAGTGGATTAACCATGATTATTAAATAACCTCTGTCTTCGAAAAATTGGACAACTGGTGTATGATAGTGGCCAGTGGATTCCAAAACAATGGGGGGCCTTTCTCCAGAAGCCACTTCTATTTCTCTCATAAACTCTAAAAGAATTGTCAGCCCTTCCAGTGTGTGTGCTACTTTAAAGCTCTTTTTATACGGTTGTTTTTTATCTAAGAATGCTTGAACCTGACTTTCGCCTTTTGCCACATCCAGACCAATTACTGGATTCATCATTATTTTCCTCCTTGTCATACAATTAACCGGTAACCCCTATTCCTCCATGTAGTATCATAGCTTCGCTTGTTATACGAGATCAGAGTCCCAACCAGCCTCAATCATGTTTCTACAAGTAGGGGGCGAACTGTTTAGTTGACGGGATCAATAGCCCCACGGGTGCTTACGTTCTACCCCGGCTACCGCAATCATATATCGATATAAAAAAAGGTCAACCAGAAATATCTGGCTAACCTTATAATACGAACGGGTGCTTTACTTCAAGAAGGAGTATAGTCTAAAGCGGCAGTTTAGTAGAAGAGCGATGATTAACTGTGTTCAAAAATCGAGCTGAATTATTTGATGATTTAAATTTTTGATTCAATTTGTTAAGATGGTACTAATTGTAAATGACTGGAGGCTAAATTTGTGGTAACAATTGAGGACTTTTTGAAATTGGACATCCGTATTGGTACTGTTATTAACGCAGAACCCTTTCCAGAAGCACGAAAACCTGCAATAAAATTAGAAATTGATTTTGGAGAAATTGGTATTAAACATTCTTCTGCACAAATTACAAAAAGATATACACCAGAACAACTTATTGGACATCAGGTGGTTGCAGTAGTAAATTTCCCTCCAAGACGTATTGCTGGTTTTAAATCGGAGGTATTGGTAATTGGAGGTGTACCAGAGGAAGGTGACGTGGTACTTTTAAAGCCAGATGAATCTGTTAAAAATGGAACACCAATAGCATAGGCATGATAAAAGGAACATCCTACTTGTTTTCAGTAAAATAGTAACGGTGCTATCTTGCAAAAATGTCGGCAACGAACTCTAACGAGTGCTTTACTTCCAGAAGGAGTAAAGTTGGTTTTTCAACAGATGTAAATGGAAGTAATTTAATGAAAAATAAAAAATAACATCTTCAACTAACGGTGTGCTTTAGCAAAAAAGCGCTGTCAGGAAACAGCCCTTATTATTCAACTAAAGTCGCAGTTTAGTTGAAGAAGAAATGATTGGGGTGTTCAAATGATTAAAAGAAAGCTTATTTCTGCGGTAGTGACTTATGCGTTGTTTATGATAATTTTTTTTTTATTTTACCAATCATGGTTTATCATCATTTTAGGTGTTTACTTATTCCCTATTATTTTGTTTTATGGAGTACCAGTATCTGTTTTCTCTGATTATCTAACTAAAAAATTAAAAGGGAAGTATAGAGGGATCTTGGCATTGTTCATTCATTTATTCCTTGCCACTTTAGTAGTTTTGATTCCAGCTTTGTTTTCAGAATTGGGAAGGGATTTTATACTTCCTGACTTACAGTTCTTTTTACTTATTCCTATATTATCTTCCAGTTTCTTTTGGTGTATAGATGAGCTTCTTAGGATAAAAGAGGCAAGAGGTAGATTTGATTTGAAATTTACAAAAACTAGAGTGATTATTGTTCTTTGCATCCTATTTATTGCTATATTATTGAATCCATTAAAAAAAGATTTGTGGGATGTAAATGAAGAGTTATTAAAAAAAGAAGTGTTATCAATTGAAGAATCCGTTGATACAATAAATTTATTAGATGTTACCCCCTTTGAATGGGATGTTATATATTCATTTGATCCATATACATCTAAAGATACGATATATGAAGAAGTTGGATATAAATGGGATAATATAGCGGATACAGTAAGTGATTCAATGAATCAAATTGTTTTTTTAAATGATGGAAAAGTAGTCTGTTATATTTATGGGTATCCCGATAATAATGGATATGGTATATCCTTTATAAAAAGAAAAAATTTAGAGATTACTGGTTCTGTGCTTAAGGTTAAAGACGAATTAAATTTTCAAGTAACAAGAAGAAATGGAGCAATATATTTGAGCAACTATGAACTATTCAAATAGGGAATATAATTGAAGTTCATTGAGCTGTTTAAAAGTTCTCCTTTGCATGTTCAACTGAAAAAGGGTTTACAAGTGAATTTCAAGGTAATGAATTTGGGAATATTTATTAAAAGTCTTTTTATTGAACTAACGAAGCAGTTTAGTTGAAGAAGGTAATGTATTTTGTTTAATAATGGGGGGAAATCAGAACCTCAACAATTCGTTTCAAACATTTAAAGGGAAGTTTAATTGAAGAAAGTTATAAAGGGGGTAGGGTATATGAGTGAACGATTTGAATTAAGTTTTAAAAACAAGGAAGTAAGAATGTGGTTTTATTTGGCGGTACCAGCGTTTATTATAGGAAGCATCCTTATATTTTATGGTGGACAAAACTATCCGTATATTCCTTTGTCAGTGTTAGTAATTACATATACTATCTTTTATATATGGCGTTTTTTTTACCGTAGGAAACAGAAGAAAGAAGTAAAAAATTCTTCTTAAACCAACGGGTGCTTTACTTCAAGATGGAGTAAAGCCTTTTTTCTTATTGAACTAACGCCGCAGTTTAGTTGAAGAAGGAATAAATTGATTTACGTCGAAGTTTTAAATTAGTTTTTTCTTTATCATCGGCAAGTATTATGAAAATAAAGGAGGTTATTATGAAGATTTTGTGGTTGATTCTTTCTTTAGTGCCTGTAGCTTTCTTCTTTCATTTTTATGAATATGGGCAACATATTAAGGGGGAAGAAGCTTCTTTCTTATTTTTAGGTCTTGTATTGTTTGTTGTTATAATAGGTTCTTTGTCTGTTTACATAAAGATTAAGTACGTTATCTGGGTTAATATTATTGCAGGGTTACTATCCATATTTTTGGCTATGTATTTTATCCCAAATGATGGCAGTTGGTTTAAGCCAGTTAGTAGAGATGTTGCTGTAATACTTGTGGCAGGTGTTCAGTTAATAGGACAATTATTAGTAAGAGGATTTTTAAGAATATCTATCTTATCCTTAAAGGCGATATTAAAAGTTAAAAAGCCGAAAATTGACTAACGGGTGCTTTAGTTAAACAAGACCATCATTTTTCGATGGTCTATTTTTACGTCCTAAACATCAAGAAGATTTCGGCGATACAATGTGAAATGTTACACTTAAACTAACGCAGCAGCGCGACAAGTTTTGTTATAAGCACTAATGTGTGAAAAAACAAGGGATTTCTTCGGAAATCCTAACTTTATAACCGAGGATAGGAATGATAAAACCACGTATTTTGAAACTATCCCATTGATACTCCTGCATGCGTCATAATAGACAGATTATGGGGTCTGAAGCTCAGGTAAAGTCGGCAGAACAAAGGCTGAAGCCACTCCTCACGGAAAAGGTATGCCAATGGATATGTCGGATGGCTGAAAAACTAAATATGGTGAGAATTTTCTTACGGAAAAGAACAGACGAACTTCCGAATGTACGGGTCTAAAGTTAGAGCATAAGGAAACTTGTGTACCATCCAACGATGGGGTGAGTGACGTGGAGTAAAAATTGCTGCTCTGAAACACGTTATACCGAACAATGGCGGTATCCAGCTCATAGGCTTACAGGAAGCACCTAAGTTTAGAAAAAGATAGCTAGGTTATAAGGTACTTGGAAAATAAGGAACGTTGGATCAAGGGCTGTCACCCGAAACGGTTGCTATAAGCTAAATGGCGAAATGCATTGGTCCTTATGAGGGTAGGGGTACGACCAGTGAAACCTCTGTAATGGAGGTGGAGGAACAGCCCCAAGTCTAGCGATAGGTAATAATTATTTTTCAACTGTGCATTGCACCGGTCTGGTAAGAACGTGGGAACATCATTTCATATAAGAATGATGCCACAGTGCAAGCTCTTCGATGAAGAGTAACTTGAAACTTATAATTAATAATACCATCGTTAGATGGAACGCGGAATGCTTGGAAACTGGCACGTTCCGTGCGGAGTAGGGGAAAAGCCGGAGATAACTTCAAACGTTTACCTATTACTAACGTTTAGTTGAAGAAGGAATTAGAACAAATAACAATCAAATATTTTAAAGCCGAAGCTCATCATTTAAGTAAAAAGGAAAAATATAGAATGAACAAACCATATACATTCACATTTATAGAGGGAGGATTAGAATGAAAAGATGCCTATGGATATTTGTTTTTATATTTTTTATAACTGGATGCCAATCAAATGAAAATAAAGATTTGAAACCACCACATCCGACTATAACAGTTGATAATCAAGAAATTTCTTATGCAATGGGGACATATTCTTGGACGAAAAATGGAAAAGTTGTTATTGCTGATTCGGCATCCCCTGCTGAACTTGTAGAAAAGGTGAAGGTGAATGAAGTTCCAAGCGGGAAAACAATTTTAATTAACTTTGACTACAAACCTTCTTCAATCGAAATTGGTATTTGGGAAAACAATGGCGTGGATCTTGAAAGATTTAATACCCATGAATTTACATTACCAGAGGAAGAAGGCGAATTCATTTTTGTCATTCACGCAAGTTGGGATGAAGGTGATGGAATTTATGCTTTCCGAATTAAAACAATTAATAACTAATAGGGCTCTCTTAAGGGTATTTTTTATGGCTCTCTTTTGTAGAGGAATAAGATTGTGAAAGTCTACACTTAAACTAACGGGTGCTTTACTTAAATAGGAGTAGAGCCCTTTTTACTAACGAAGCAGTTTAGTGTAAGATGAAATCACCTTTATAAAAGTTAAAATGATACAATTATAGCGGAAAAAGGGGGTCGTTATGATACTGAAAAGTAAAAGAATTTTTTATATGCTTTTTTTAGTACTTGTCGTTTTACTTTCGGGATGTAATGGTAATGAGAAGTCAGTTAGTAATTACTATTTATCATTAATGGGAGAAAGTCAGACTTGGAATTTAACTGGATACGAAGTTGTGATAACACCAGAAAGTTTTAAAGCGGGTAATGGAACTTTACATGTGAAAAATGGAAATAAATCTAATGTAGATTTTTTTCATTTCGAAACCCATGTAGTTATTAACGATAAAGACCTAGTAGTACATACAGGTGGAGTAAGTAGTACTGGAAAGGATATTGAAGAGGAATATACTGGGGCAATTGAATGTGGGACATATCTGAACGAAGATGGAACACCTATTACATTAAACGAAATAAATAATATTTACATGATTGTTAAATGGCGGGGTAAGAGTGAAAGTGCTAAAGAAAGAATTGATTTATACATTAAACCTAACAAAGAACAAACCTTCTTGGACTAACGGGTGCTTTACTTCAATAAGGAGTAGAGCCTTTTTTACTAACGGGTCAGGTTAGTTGAACAAGGATATTGTATTTTGTAACAAATAACATTTCAATGCTTTGGGGGGGGTATATAAAATGAATCAAGTATTAGCGAATATTATTTATTTTTTATTCGTAATATTTATTTTTTGTACTTTGTGGAAATTTATGGGTTTGATGTGGAATGCTTATGTGCCTTGGAATGTTACAACTGACCTATTAACAATTTTTGTTGTAACTCCAATACTAATTGTTGTTTCGTTTATTTTGTCGAGTTTGTCTTTTAGAGTCATAAGAAGTTCTAAATAATATTAGAGTTTTAAAAGTCCTTATTGCACTAACGGGTGCTTTAGCAGAATAGGTCTGTCAGTAAAAAGCCATTATTGTTATTGAACTAAGCACCCCTTACTTGAATAAGTCTAATCTATTTTAGGTGGATTATTTTGGAATCTTTTTCGTTTTGGAACGTATTAACAATTATAAAAAACGCTTAGGGGGATTATCTTGAAAAAAGACATGATAAAAGTGGTATCTGTTTTTGGTATAGGTTCTATTTTAGTTTTATTAGTTCCTTTTCTCTTTAATTATTTTTTATAGAGCGTATAATATCGGATTCAAGTAAGAATGTTAAATAATGTACTTAAACTACCATGAAAATTAGTTTCTTAAACAAAAGAAAAATGACAATACTTAAGAAGACCTCTGCTTAATTGTTAAAAAAAGAGGAGAGCGTAAATAAGTCTATGGATTACGGTAGACTGGATAAAGGTCAGTATCAGTATTGGCACTTCCTGATCATTTTCATTCTCTGTGGTGCAGCCCTGATTTTGTGCTGCATGGATGGCTAATTGGTGCTTTAGTTGAACAAGCGTTTGGCATTTAAACACAGGCAATAGCCCAGTTCGAAATTGAACTGGGCTATTTTTTTGTAAACAAAAGCACCGTAATTTACGGTGCTCTTAATATTACATTTTTACTTACAATTATGTGTGTAAATTCTAGTTTTGCAATAGGTAACGGAACCCGTTACTTGACGGAAAGCTCCTTCATTTAATTAAAGATTTCTTTTCTATGAATCCTGTAATTAATCGTTAAAAAAGGTATAGAGAATATCCGCATTTGATGTTTTGCACGAAGCTCTCCTTCTTTTATTTCCTCAAGTAAAAATTGCTCTTGTAGTGGTAATTTAAATACGTATTTCTTAGTAGCTAAATAAATCCCCGCATCGGAATCGCTAGTTCCTTTACTTGTTAAGAGAAGCTTTTCTCCTTGCTGATGTAATTCCAGTATTCCAATCATTGATGACCAAGGTAGTGGCAAAGCAATATTCATATACGTTTTATTATTCCCTCGATGGGATGAGTAGAGAGCGACAAAGATGACTTCTTTGTTGATTTTTCGTACCCATGCTCTCGTATCGGAGCGGCCATCCTCTACGGCAACTATGTCGCCAGTCATTTCCATCTGTTTATTAGAATAAGGTAGGTTGAGTTGCTGTATTCTCCTACTAATAAGTTTATAAATAGCTGCAAATGGCTTAAACCAAGTGTGCCAATGCACCTCAGAGAATAATCTGTATTGAGTTGTATTTTCGTAAAAATCGATGATGGTAGAAGATATGGTTTCCTTCTCCATATACATATTCATATCATCGACAAGCCCTTTGTAAGTTCTCTTCTCCAGATGATCAGTCAAAATTTGCTCACCAATAACGAGCTTTCCTCTAATTTTGCTAACTGGAAAAAGACAACCTTGTCCTTTAGAGGGAGGTGTGAAAATAGACCAACCGATAATTCCACATAGTGCGAATAAAATACAATTAAAAAATCCATGAAAGCGTAACATGAAATCAATGCCTATACTAAAAATTCTAGTTGCATACAGTAAAGAGAAAATAATGGTAACCCCTAACGAACCGAATGATATAAGCACGAACACTTTTTGTCGTACACTTGCAAATGTGGTTTTAATAGTTAATACAATTAGTCCATAAATCCCAATAATATAAAGAAGCACTGAAACAACTTCAAGCCAAGGGAAGAAGGTTATACTTATTGCTACAACGATCGGAGAAATTAAAATGATGGTACAGAATATTTTATATGCAGTTGTCTTATATAAACGACCAAGAAATCCTACGAAAATGGGCAATAAGAAAGCTGAATAATGAAAGTGAATTCCAGTTAACCATGTAAGAATAGGTGAAAAATCAGTATCAATTTCGGCAACAGAAGCAAAGAACCAAATACCCCCGATGAATAAATAAATCATCCCAGCATCAATCGAAAATTCTTCTAAATGCGCAAAGCCTCGGCGGATAAAACGACCGAATCCATATAAAGCAATGACTAATGTAAAAAGAAGATAAATGGCTGCTAATAATAGGTCCAACTTAGTATCCGTCGTTATTTGTAAAATAAAAACAGACGTAAAAGCTGGTATTGCAAAATAATAATACACTCGATTCTCTTGTTTCAAGATTAATTGTAAAGTGATTGGTACAAATAAAAGCTGAGCGACTGTGAGCATTAAAAAATACCAAGGAGTTTCACTAAAAAACATAGTAGCTAGAAATAAAATAATATGCAATAACATAATTCGTTTAAAAGTCATCCGCTCGAAATTCTCCTTCGTATTCAAATAAATTGCCGATTAACGGATTTGTAATGACGACATGTATAGAAAAAACGTCTCTTTCTTCTATATAATATTCATTTACTTGTAAAATACCTTGAAAAATTTTAGATAAAGGAATTTCAATTGATCCAATAACAAATCGCTGTTTTCTTGATTCAATTCGCATATGTCCTTCTTTCGAAACAAAGAAAGCCAGTTCAGAGTAAAATAAACTCGGTTCTCCTAGATAATCTTTTACGACGCCTTCATTAAAATCTAGGCTCATAAGTGCATTAAAATATCTTTTCTTTTTAGGAAACTGAAAGATTCTTTCCCAGTGGACTTGGTTCTCGCCGTTTGCCCCGATTCGACTACTGTTTACTATAGAAAAAGGAATGTTTTCTCCTTGCTCTGGAAATAAAAACTTCCAACGAGTTCCAAGCAAAAACAAAGGGAGCAGCCATTTAGGTCCTCCGCTTATTTTATTCATGGTGCCGGTTGCTTTAAAAGGTTTCCCATCAGGAAGTGTATATCTTTTTTGGAGCATTGGCTGAAGTCGATAAAATTGATCACCAAGTATTTGTTTATAGATAGACATTTAAATGCTCCTTATCTCGTTCGTTTACAGCTTTTAGCAGTCGGAATATCCTTCCTCATGAAAAATCCAATAATAGAAAGACCAAATAAAGTTACGTTAAAAGTTAAAGGATTAAATGGATGACTAAGAATAGCAGGATCCGCAAGAATGGCTGATAAGGTGAGCAATGGGAAAAGGATTAATTGTATTCCTAGTAATCTTTTTTTATTAGAATAGAGTAACCAAATGAAACCAAAGATTATTTCCGCCATGCCAATTTTCCCGACAATGCCAGCTGCTTCACTTGTTGTGATAGCTAGTAATCTTTTCGTCATAGACACTTCTTCTGGATGCATCATTATCAATTTAGGTACTAAGCCTTGATATACCCATACGAAAAAGAATAAGAGTGTGATGATCCAATGACTGAAAAATCGACTATATTGTGCAGATGGAGATTCTCCTTTTTCAAGCCATCTCTTTAATACATCAAAGCTTAGCGCTGTCGCCCACCCAATAAGTGGTCGGAAAATAAGATGGTCAAAGAATCTACCTATTGCGCCAAAATTAGTTTCATAATCGTATTGTGTTAGAAATTTAATCGAATTTTGTTCAGGCTTATACTTCCAATAGCCTTTTCCTTCGCGAATGATGGAAATCGCTTGATCCGTTCCAAAGTGTAAGGAGGATGTTCTCGAATCGTCCTTTGCATGAAAAGTACCAACGCTTTTTCCCCAACCAGCAATATTCAAGCCCAACCCGATATTCGTTTTATATTCAAAATGCTGCGGCTCATGTTCTTCTTTTGGTAAATAGGTGATAGAAGAAAAGCGCAGATCCCATTGTTCATGTTGTTCCGGATTCTGCGTGGCATCCCATAACTTTTCTATTTCGGTATTAATAGTTGTTTCAACATATATGGCTTTCCTCTTCATTCGTTTCACCTCTAGTCAAGCTTATCACAAGATGAAGGAATTTTGGATAATGTTGGAGAATAGATAAGTAGGTAAGCTGGATGATTAATTGATATTGATTGGTGAGTATTTTAAATGACCATAAAAAATCTAGCACAAAAAGTTATCGTTAAAGTATTTAAAATGGGAATAAGAAATTCAGCAAAAGCAGTTATAGTAAAAGACGGCAAATTATTAACTATTAAATTACATGAAAATGGTGGAACATATTATATTCTACCTGGTGGTGGTCAAAAGCATGGTGAAAATCTTCATCAAGCACTAGAGTGTAGAGAAGAGCTAGGAGCGGAAGTGGAAATTGGAGAATTGATATTTGTGCGTGAATATATTGGGGAAAATCATGAACTTGCTGCATATCATTCTCATGCTCATCAGACTGAATTTATGTTTTTATGTAATGTTAATCAAGACACTTTTAATGATGGAGATAGTCCAGACAAGGGCCAAATAGGAACGGAATGGCTACCAATTACCGAGTTGTTAGATTATAAGCTATATCCTCAAGCTTTGAGAACACATTTAATTTCTTTTTTTGTAAGTGGAAAAGCTACATCTTTTGTTGGGGATATAAATTAATTATTATCTGAACTTGTAATCCATTTGGAAGGATGATTTTTGATGAAGCGATTTATGTATTATTTTGGTTGGACCATATTTATTGGTTTTATCTGCTACTTAAGTAGCGTGTACTATATGAATTTAAAATCCAATGCAGAAGAAACGTTTGATTACAAAAGAATATTTATATTCAATTTTGTGTTTCCTATAATTATTGGGATGTTATTTAAACTACCTGCATTGGTCAAAGACATTCAGCAACAGAAAAAATGGACATTCGATTGGGTAAAATTATTAGCTATCGGTACACCATCTCTATATATCGCGACTTCTCCAATTTGGACTTATACTTCATTCGGAGAACAATTTTTGTTTGCAGATTATGTTGGTATGACTATTAGTACTCCATTCACTGTAGCAGCAGGAATTGTACTAGGTTACTGCATCTTAGATATTTTGAAGAAGTAAAACAATTTCTAATCATTGGGGTAATTTTTAACCAAATGAATAAATGATACACTTATTGTCATTCGACTAACTGGCAATTTAGTACAATATAGTGGAGGTGAAAAAATGTCTTTTAAGATTATTCTACAATTAAGTGTAGCTTGCATGTTTTTGGTATTTTCGACTCTTGTTGCGTGGTATGAAGGAAGTGAAATAGTACATACTCCATGGGAATGGAAATATACTGCTATTTTTTCAGAGATGGTACATGGTCCGGTGAAGCAAGGAACCGACATTTTAATAATTGATTATTTTGTATATGCTGCTAAATTTGCTTCTTCATTTCCTTTACTTATGTTACTCAGTAGTACGTACATTATAATCCTTCTAGGATATGCTCTACTTAAACGTAAAGGTAAGAAGTTTCCCTATTTCCTTTCTTGTATTGGCGTTTTATTTATAGTATTAAGTGTTCTTGTACCAAGTTCACCAACTATTGGTTTGAAATCTTTTTTCAATTGTTTTCTTTTAATGGGCATTTTACTAATAGTTATTGCGCTACTTAAATTGTTTAATATAATGATGTTCCAGAAACGGTTGCTGTAAATGATGCTGAATTTAACCAAATTATATCAGTCTTGGATTAGGGGTGAAAAATTGATTTACGTAGTTAGGCATGGACAAACTGATTTGAATAAAGAAGGAAGAATGCAAGGAAGATTAGGCTTGCCATTAAATGTGTATGGCATAGAACAAGCGGAACTATTAAGAGACGAACTTCAAAACATAAAATTCGATTATGTTTTTTCTTCCCCACAAGAAAGAGCTATTCAAACAGCAAAGCTAGTAACGGGTATAAAAGTAATAATCGATACTAGACTGGATGTATTTGATTTAGGAGAAGCTGATCGATTAAAAAAAGCAGAAGTAAAAATGGATGGAGTAGTTCCTGATTCTAGTGTTTATAAGAGCGTTGAAGACATCCATAGCTATATAAAGAGGGTTTTTCTCTTCATGAAGGAACTAGAAGCTGACTATGGCAAAAGACAACTAAACATTTTAATATCTGGACACAAATGTACAACTGGCTGTATTGGTGCTTATTTTGAAGGTATACCAAAAGATAAAAATATACTAAGATTTTCCTCAAATAATGGTAAATATAAAGTATATAATCTCGGTAAAAATGAGGTTAGGAGGTGGAGTAATGGAACAAAAAACACTTAGTCGGGTAAATCAAATAGGGTGGAATCAATCTGCTTATCAAGCTTGGACTAATCGACATGGCTCACCTAAAGAATATGCTGAAAAGTTAATGGAAAAACCAGAGGATGCTGTATCTGACTATTTGAATCTCATAGGCGATGTTAATGGTAAAAAAATTGCTAATTTCTTAGGTTCAAAAGGGAATAAAGCGGTATCTTTTGCGCTATTAGGAGCAGATGTTACGGTAGTGGATATATCGGAAGATAATCGAAAATATGCGATGGAGCTAGCAAAAGAAGCGCTTGTAAATATCAAGTACATAGTTTCAGATATTTTAGAAGTTCCGAAAAATGAAGGAATAGCGGATTTTGATTGCGTGATATTAGAACTTGGTGTATTGCATTACTTCGTCGATTTACTTCCTCTATTTAGAGTGGTTTACGATTCACTTAAGCCAGGCGGTCAATTTATTTTAAGAGATTATCATCCTATCGTTTCAAAATTAGTGCATGTTGAAGGAAATAAAATGATCGCAAATGGAGATTATTTTAGTAAAGAAGTGGTGGAAGAGGATGTAGCTTATAGCATCTTGCTACCAGAGGAAGAGAGAGCCGCTTTGAGTAAAGTGAATATTCGAAGATGGACTTTAGGTGAAATTGTTACAGCTATTTCATGTTCCGGGCTTAATATAAGTTATCTTGATGAAGAAGCAGGAGTTAAGTGGGCATTTCCTGCAAATTCACCTGAAGGGGTAGAAAATAATATACCTGGATTATATACATTAATAGCTGCAAAATGATGAGGAACAAATAAAATATCTTAGTAATGCGACAAATAATACAATTGATGTTGTGAGAGGGATGTGGCGGATAATTTTCTTGGATTGCGCATATAATGTTGCGGTCTTACTTATTATGACTATTTAAAGTGCTAATGTAGTGTTCTTAATAATAGAAGGAGGGGCATATGGATACAAGTTCATTTTATGGATTAATAATTATTATTGCAATTCTTGTTTTATGGAGAAAAGGTAGAAGCATGTACCGTCCTATCAAGGGTAATGGAAAGAGAATATTACTTCCCATTCTATACTTTTTTCCAGCATTAGGTTTATTATTCAGCCCTAATATGCATGTAACATGGATATGGAGCAGCATTGCTATATTAGTTGGCATGATTCTTTCTATCCCATTGATTTGGACAACACAATTTGAAATTAGGGAAGATCAATGCATATATGCAAAGAAAAATATTTCATTTTTTGTTGCTTTCATTATAATCTTAGCAATTCGTTTTATTCTTAGAAGATACTTAAACGAAATAGATCCTAGCAACGTAATGGCACTATTTATGATTGTTGCAATCAGTTATATAATTCCTTGGAGACTAATCTCATTTCTTAAATTTCGTAAAGTATATAAAGCATCTTATAAGTACTAAGAAATATTGGTGCTCTTCCAACCTATCTTACAGTTACAAAGGTTGGAAGAGCATTTTTATTTATCCTGTTGATTTCATATTCATCATATAAACCCCACTCCAAGCAAATACAATAGAAGCTACATAAAAAATGCTCCCAATCGTCAGAAAATCAACTAAATACCCCGTAACTATAACCGCTAAAGCTGCACCAACCGATGTCCAAATATGATAGCGACCAATTTCTTTGCCTGCCGTCTCTTTATTGACTGTACGAGCTAGAACTGTTTTTTCGGAATTTTTCTGAACGGCACCTAGTAATCCCATTACTACTTGAAGGACATAAACATGCCAGATTTCAAAGGCAAGAGGGAAGACTAGTAAAATTAGTGCCATACCCCAAGAATAAAGGATCAATAGAATTTTATCTCCGGTTTTATCAGCAAGCTTGCCAATCATTGGGTAACTTAATGCAGCAGTCAGTGCAAATATTCCGTATGCCCATCCGAACTGTGAATAGCTGCTCCCAACATTTTTTAACAGCAACACATAGAACGGAAAAATCATACTTGCCGCCATTCCTATAGTACTTTGATAGACAATAAATCTTCTGTAATTCATCAATGATACTCCTCATAGAAAAGATTCATGAACCGGTGATTAGGATCATATTTTTCCTTCATTTCAAAGAATTCTTCTGCTCTAGGATATGCCTCTTCCAACTGTTCTTTTGTAGGGTAGTTATAGTAGGGAAGATAATAGCTTCCATCATGAGCTAACGTAATATCAATCATTTTCCGAATGACTTGACCTGTTTCTTCGATACTGTCTTTACTAGTTCCTTGATTTATAAGCAAAACGAGGGCAAACATGTCTTCTTTTGCATAAGAAAGGATTGCTTCATCATTCTTATTCACATATCGAATGGTAATGTTCAGCAAATTAAAATCTTTTTCTTTTTGGAGCATTTCTCTTAAGTCATCTATGTAGTTGGTAAACTCATCTATTGGTACGAAATATTCTTGCAATATTTCCGTTTTACTCGTACTGTCATATTCCATAAAGGCTGATTCCGAGCGCATCACATTATTTCTTGAAATATAAGAGCCATCAATCTTCTTATTGTATGTTTCTTGTGTTTTCCAAAACATATTCTTTCCCCAATCATTGATACGAGAAAGACCAAGAAAGAATTTTGGGACAGCGATGATGCTCTCCCGTTTTAATGTAGAGTGTTTATTTAGCACTGATTGGTCAGTGGTGAAATAGTTCGTTATATACATATCCGTCAAATAGTTATCTGGTGCAACTGAAATTCTTGCCAGATGCATTTTTACAGTATCCTTTCCAAGGACATTAGTAGCGAAATAAGAACTATATTCATCGTAAGCTAGCGATTTTGTTTGAACTTGATAGAGTTCATCAACCGTCAATTGCAATGTTACATCAAGAATTACACCGAATAACCCGTAACCCCCAATTACCAACCGAAAGAGCTCAGAATTCTCTTCACGACTGACATGAATAATATTCCCTTCTGCATTAAGTAATCTAAATGATGCTACGGATTCAATCAAAGAAGTATTTCGAATGTCGCGGCCGTGCACATTCACACTTAACGACCCACCGACTGTGAAAATATTTTGGGATTGACTAACCATTAAAGCGAGTCCATATGGGTTGATATAGGATTGGATGGCAGCCCAAGTTACTCCACTTTGTACAGTGATGAGTTTATTCTCTTTATCTAATGCTAGAATTTTATTATAGTTTTTCATGTCGAGTAGGATGCCATTTGGATAGAGGGTTTGACCTCCTTGACTATGCTGCATTCCTGCAATAGAAATTGGATCATCATGAATATTCGCTTGTTCAATAATTTTACGGAGATTTTCCTCATCATCGCTTGATTTCACAGCCATCATCTTAATAGGTAAAAGCCGCCCATAATCCTCTACGATTGGGTGGGACAATTGAAATTGAAATAGTTTAAAGGAGCAAATTAATAAGACAGCATATAAAATAATAGCAAAATAGCGATTTTTGAAAATTAGTCTCGCCTCCTTTTTTAACTTTATCTAGATTTTACTATTTAAAATAATATTTCGAAAGATAAGATTTTAGATACCGCATAACCTAGCCCAAGTACCACATAAGCTAGTCTGAGTACCACATAACTTGAATTGAATACCAAATAACCAAGTCTGAGTGCCACATACCAGATTGAGCACCACATAAGCTAGTCTGAGTACCACATACCAGATTAAGTACCACTTAACCTAGTCTGAATGCCCGAGCACCACATATCCACTTATCAAGTAGGCTTTAGATGGTTTTTATGGCTTTTTACTCTAAACGGGTATGTTTCAATGGGTACTATATGCACCATTTCGCTCACTTTCCAATAGGAAAACGAACAAATATCCGCCACAAAATTATCGAAATAAATAAAGGAGTGTGAAGTGACATAGTCACTTCGCACTCCTAAAATTTCCTATGTTAAAAGGATTTGGACTCCTCTTATTATTTCCCTTTAAAAACTGGTTTTCTTTTTTCACTAAATGCATTTAAAGCTTCTATTCGATCTTCTGTTGGAATAGTGATTTCGTAGGCTTTACGTTCAATGTTTAACCCTGTATGTAAATCTACATTCATGCCGTGTTTGATCGCAAACTTTGCTTGTTGAAGTGCGATTGGTCCATTGGCAAGCATCAGCGCTGCGAAGCTGTCTGTTTCTGTTATTAGTGTTTCACGAGAGGTAACTTTAGTAACTAATCCGTAAGCTAATGCTTCTTCTGCTTTTAGTCTTTTGGCAGTTAAAATTAGCTCTAGTGCTTTTGCTTCTCCGATAAGGCGCGGTAGACGTTGCGTTCCCCCCGCGCCTGGTATAATGGCTAAACTTGTTTCGGTTAATCCTAGTTGAATATCATCTGCTGCAATTCGGAAATCACATGCAAGTGCAAGCTCTGTACCCCCACCAAATGCGTAGCCATTTAGCATAGCAATCGTTGGTTGTGGTAGATTTTCAATTGCTGAGAATACTTCTCCAATTTTATAAATATTTCGTTTTACTTGTTGATCTGTTAAATTTTTTCGTTCTTTTAAGTCTGCTCCCACACTAAACGATTTTTCTCCAGCTCCAGTGAAAATTACGACACGGATATCTGGATTTATGCGGATAGATTCTGTAATATCGCCTAGCTCTCGAAGCATCTCGTAATTAAATGCATTTAGCGCATCAGGTCTATTTAGTGTTACATATGCCAAATTTCCATGCTGTTCATAATAAATCGATTTCATTTCTTATCCCCCTAAAAATACAATTACTTCCCCTTACAAAACATATCATTTTATTACTAGTCTGTCATCTATAGGCAATGGATTCATAATAGGTCGATTTTCCTTTTCCAGTTTGGTACAATTATGTTATTGAAATTTTAAAGATTTGAGGAATTTACGTGGACATCTTTGTTGCGAGACAACCGATTTTTACTAAAAATGAACGTATTTTTGCATATGAATTATTATATAGAGATGGACAAAGAAATTCTTTTGCCGCTCTAGACGGTGATACTGCTACTTTAGATGTACTTGTACATTCATTTCTTACTATAGGTATTAATGAACTAGCGGGAGAAAAACTATGTTTTATTAATTTTACAGAAAATTTATTAGAAAAAGAAGTGTTTGAGAAATTTCCAACGGATCGAATAGTCGTAGAAATATTAGAGGATATTCCGATTACGATTTCATTAATTCAAAAAATAAGAGTAATTAAATCTCTTGGCTTTTTAATCGCTTTAGATGATTTTGTTCTTCAAAAAAATGTTACTTTGTATGATGAGCTATTTTCTCTTGTTAACTTCATTAAAGTAGATTTCCTTGCGAGCACATCAAAAGAAAGACTAGCAATTGAACAAATTGTAAAAACAAATTATCCGAATGTCGTTTTGCTTGCGGAAAAAGTGGAAACACGAGCGGTATTTTATGAGGCTAAAGCTTCAGGCTATACGCTTTTTCAAGGCTATTTCTTTGCTAAACCAGAAATTATTAAAGGAACTGAAATACCAACAAATATGGCACAATATTTTCGAATCATTAGCTTGTTACAGGATAAATCTGCATCAATCGAGGAGGTTGCAGATGAAATAGAACGGGATGTATCTCTTTCTTTTAAAGTTTTAAAGATGATTAATTCACCTGCAATTCGCACGAAGTCAAAGGTTCGCTCTATTAAGCAAGGAGTACTCATGCTTGGTTTAGAAGAATTGAGTCACTGGTTATATGTTTTATTGCTTAGAGAAACAAAGGTAAGCCATTCAGGTGATGGCATGGCCCTCATTGAAGCGTCATTATTTCGAGCAAAGTTTTGCGATTTACTAGCAAGACGTAAGTTTCTACCAAATGCTTCTGAATATTTCATCATAGGGATGTTTTCTTTAATTGATACATTATTACATCGTTCGATGGACCAACTACTTCAGGAACTCCCCCTTTCAGATGAAGTGGCAGCAACATTGGCTGGCACTGAAACTGTAATGACCCCTATTTTAGAGCTAGCCATTGCTTGTGATGAAGTTCGTTGGAATGACATGATAGTTGGGGCTGCAATACTTGAAATTGATCACGCCGTATTAAATAATTTTTATCTAGAAGCACGTCGTTGGGCTGCTGAAATAATAAATTAACGCTTTTAATAAAAAATCTCGATGAGCTTTTCGCTTGCTCATCGAGATTTTTCTTATTAAGGAAAAGTATATAAATTTTTATGATATGGACAGGTTGATTTCCGCTGCAGGCGGACGCATTTTGGGGGGGAATATCAAGCTGCTTCCTTCGCTACGCTCCAATATATGGGTATATTGCTAATTCACACGCTATTATCGCAAACTCAAGACGATATAATGAACTAGTTCTTTCTATTGTCTATCAATATGGTAAGAGGAACCTGAAAAAAATAGATAGTATTCATAGATAAAGAAGCGCTGAGCGGACGAAATTGTATCTTCGTCCGCTTTTAAAAGAGTAAAATAGGATTTATTTTCTCATTATCCAAACCTAATGCATTATGTCTTTACATATTTCAAGAAGGCGACGGACAAACATCCGCCACAAAATTACCGAAAAAAGTGGATTAAGAAGTGACGCAATTACTTTTCAATCCACAAAAATTCTCCTGATAATAGTGTAGCCAATGTTTCGTCCAAAGCACTCTTGAAATAGAGAAGACAAGATGCACTTAAAGGACGCTTGCATTTTTCTTATTCATTCAATTGGTAGAAAATACTTGATCAATAAAGTTGCATTTTCTTATAAAAGATGTACAATTAAGAAAAGAACAGGTGTTCCTAAAAGGAGAATGCGACATGCCGCTAATACCGGAAGAATCCATACCATATTTAGAAAACATGATCTATCTCCCGATGGTATTAACGATTTTAGAAAAAGATCGAATGATTTTCGAGCAAGCCCCCTTCAAGCTGAAACGTCCATATATATCTATGGTAGAAGAAGCTGCCAAGCAAGTACAAAAAGAGTTAAAAGAAACGCATATTTATATGAGACGACATAGTATGAAGGTTCTTCGAGGTGAAGGGGATGATATGTTCACTGAGTATGTTTTTTTTCATGGTGGGTATGAAGAACATCGTCGTTACCTAAACGTCCGCCTTCGTAACAGAGTGGAAGAACTACTTTCTATATACTTTGCCCTTGCGGAAAAGATTCGTTAATCTTGGAACTCTTTTTGGAAAAATTGATTTCGGGATGTTATAAATTCGTTATGTGATAGGCGACTCATCCGTTTAAGAAAATGTGTATTTAAAAGATTTGCAAACCCAACTTGTTTACTTAACGTAACAATGGAAGAATTTACTGTAATCTTTGCCCCGTTTGTTAATACTACCGTACAGCCACCCTCACTTGCTTCGAGTCTTTCAATGGCTTTAAGTGAAAACCAAACATTTAAATCCGATTTAGGAGACAAAAGTGGTATTAAAATAAAAGGATTTCCATAGTCATGAGCAACTACTATAGGGAGTTTAAGGTAATTACCTAGAGTATCTTTGGAAAGTTGTTTAGCTTGTTGAAAAGTAGAACCGTAGTAGGCGCATGATTGACGGACAATGTCGTAAGGCTTTTTTCCTATTGTGGTGGATTCTCCTGAAATATTAGTAACCCTCGTATAAATCTTGTTATTTATTCGAACCGGCTGTAGTACCGCAGTTTCAAATGAAACTAGGAAGGATTTATCATCTGCTTTTATTGTCATACATATTCACTCCTTAGTAGTTTATACATCAAGTATAGTTAAATATGGAAAAAAATCAAGTAAATATAACGAATATTTAAAATTTTAAAATAAACATTAAAATCAAAATTTTCTCAAAATGATTGCAACTCTTGTTTTACTTTTATATAATGGTAAAAAGACATCGGGGTGATGGAAATGGACAAACAATATTCATATGCAGATTTTTTGAAAGCAATGGGTCAAACTGGAAAAGAAAGTTCTGCAGAAAAATTGTTAAATGAAATATATCTTGATATGTTTTTGAACATTATCCACCGGGAACAAAGTAGTTTTCGATTATTAAGATTGATAGATGAGGCACTTGATCAAAAAGATCGAACAAAGTTTATGAAGTATACGAAAGCATTACAACAATTACAAAATACAAAGTAAAAGCCGCTTATGCAAAGCGGTTTTTCTTTTCTAACTCAAAAAACATACGTTCGTTTTCTTCGTTTTTAAAAACGTATTATGTTAAACTAAAGACATCTAAACCTTAGGAGGCATACTATGGATCAACTATTCGATTTGCAAGCTCCGTATGAGCCAGCAGGGGATCAAGTAAAAGCAATTGAACAATTAGTAGAAGGCGTTCGAGAAGGAAAAAAACATCAAACGTTGCTTGGTGCAACTGGTACTGGGAAAACGTTTACGATCTCAAATGTTATTCAACAAATAAACAAACCGACACTGGTGATGGCTCATAATAAAACACTTGCAGGGCAACTGTATAGTGAATTTAAAGAGTTCTTTCCAAATAATGCAGTAGAATATTTCGTGAGCTATTATGATTATTTTCAACCGGAAGCGTACGTGCCACAAACCGATACATATATAGAAAAGGATTCGAGTATAAACGAAGAAATTGATAAGCTTCGTCACTCCGCCACATCTTCTTTATTCGAGCGAAAAGATGTCATTATTATTGCATCGGTTTCATGTATATATGGTTTGGGAAATCCTGAAGAATATAAAGAAATGGTCGTTTCACTTCGAACTAACATGGAAATTGAGCGGAACCAATTACTTCGAAAATTAGTTGATATTCAATATGAACGAAATGATATTAGTTTTACACGTGGGACTTTTCGGGTAAGAGGGGATGTTGTGGAAATTTTTCCAGCTTCTCGAGATGAAAATTGTCTCCGTGTGGAGTTTTTTGGAGATGAAATCGATCGAATACGGGAAGTTAATGCATTGACAGGGGAAATATTAGCGGAACGAGATCATGTAGCAATATTTCCAGCATCTCACTTCGTTACACGTGAAGAAAAAATGCTTTTTGCAATAGAAAATATAGAAAAAGAATTAGTGGAACAGCTTAAAATTTTACGTAAGGAAGATAGGTTACTCGAAGCACAACGATTGGAACAGCGGACAAACTATGATTTAGAAATGATGAGAGAAATGGGTTTTTGTTCAGGGATTGAAAACTACTCACGTCATCTAACTTTACGGGAGGCAGGGGCGACACCATATACACTCCTTGACTATTTCCCAAAAGATTTTTTACTAGTAGTAGATGAAAGTCATGTTTCATTGCCTCAAGTAAGAGGAATGTTTAATGGTGACCAAGCAAGAAAATCGGTGCTAGTAAATCATGGTTTTCGATTACCATCTGCGCTTGATAACCGTCCACTTACTTTTGGAGAATTTGAAGATCATGTTCATCAAGCTATCTTCGTATCAGCGACGCCGGGTCCATATGAATTAGAACATACTCCTGATATGGTCGAACAAATTATTCGTCCAACAGGGCTACTAGATCCAGTCATTACAGTAAAACCAATTGAAGGTCAAATAGATGACTTAATCAATGAAATACATGAGAGAGCCTTGAAAAATGAGCGAGTTCTAATAACAACATTAACGAAGAAAATGTCAGAGGATTTAACCGACTATTTAAAAGAAATAGGAATTAAAGTTCAATATCTACACTCAGAAATAAAAACATTGGAACGAATTGAAATTATACGAGAACTCCGTTTAGGAACGTATGATGTATTGATCGGGATTAACTTACTTCGTGAAGGTATCGACATTCCAGAAGTATCCCTAGTTGCTATTTTAGATGCCGATAAAGAAGGATTTTTACGCTCCGAACGTTCCTTAATTCAAACGATTGGACGAGCTGCACGAAATTCACATGGAACAGTAATAATGTACGCGGATAGAATGACTGATTCCATGCGCAAAGCAATCGATGAAACAGACCGTAGACGTACCATTCAAATGGAATACAATGAAAAGCATGGAATTACCCCGAAAACAATCGAGAAGAAAATAAGAGAAGTTATTCGTGCATCACAAGTTGCAGAAGAAGAAGCAACTTATGCACAAAAGTTAACGAGTGGAAAAGCACTAACAAAAGAAGAAAAAGCGGCCTTATTAGTAAATCTTGAAAAAGAAATGAAGGATTCGGCTAAGGCGCTAAACTTTGAACGTGCTGCAGAATTACGTGATGCAATCCTGGAATTGAAGCTGGAAGGATGATAGTGTGAAAAATCAAGAGATTGTTATACAAGGTGCTCGCGCACATAATTTAAAAAATGTAAGTTTAAAAATACCAAGGGATAAGCTTGTTGTAATGACCGGCTTATCTGGTTCTGGAAAATCCTCTCTAGCATTTGATACGATTTATGCAGAAGGACAAAGACGTTATGTCGAGTCATTATCGGCTTATGCACGACAATTTTTAGGGCAGATGGATAAACCGGATGTAGATGTAATTGAGGGTCTTTCACCCGCCATATCCATTGACCAAAAAACGACGAGTAAAAATCCACGTTCTACGGTGGCGACTGTAACGGAAATTTACGATTATTTGCGTCTATTATTTGCTCGAGTTGGAAAACCGATATGCCCCACACACGGGATTGAGATAAGTTCACAAACAATTGAGCAAATGGTCGATCGTTTGAGCGAGTACGCTGAAAAAACACGTATGCAAGTATTAGCTCCCATCGTATCAGGCAGAAAAGGCACTCATGTAAAGTTGCTGGAAGATATGAAGAAGCAAGGATATGTACGTGTTCGAGTTGACGGTGAGTTAATGGATTTGGATGACGATATCAATTTAGATAAAAATAAAAAGCATAATATAGAAGTAGTGATTGACCGAATTGTGATGAAAGAAGGCGTAGCACCTCGTTTAAGTGATTCGTTGGAATCCGCACTTCGAATTGCAGATGGAAGAGTATTAATTGATGTGATGGAACATGAAGAAATATTATTTAGTGAGCATCATGCATGTCCCATTTGCGGTTTTTCTATCGGTGAGTTAGAACCACGTATGTTTTCTTTCAACAGTCCATTTGGTGCATGCCCAGAGTGTGATGGGTTAGGAACGAAACTAGAAGTGGATCCAGAATTAGTTGTTCCCGATAAAACACTAACACTCGAAGAAGGGGCTATTATCGCCTGGCAACCAACAAGTTCCCAGTATTATCCCAAGTTATTAGAAGCGGTATGCAAACATTACAAAATTAAAATGAAGGTACCTGTGGAGAAATTGCCAATCGACCAGTGGAATAAGATTATGTATGGCTCGGGAGAAGATAAAATCCATTTTCGCTATGAAAATGAATTTGGGCAAGTAAGAGACAGCAAGATTCAATTTGAAGGGGTTTTATCTAATATTGAACGTCGATATAAAGATACATCCTCTGATTATATTCGTGAACAAATGGAAAAATATATGGCTCAACATAATTGCCCTACTTGTAAAGGCTATCGATTAAAAGAAGAAACCCTTGCAGTAAAAGTGGATTCCTTACATATAGGTCAAGTAACGGAGTTTTCGATTGAAGAAGCAAATCGATTTTTTAATCAGTTAACACTATCAGAAAAAGATATGCAAATTGCACGATTAGTTTTTAGAGAAATTAATGAACGCCTTGGCTTTTTAGAAAATGTCGGTCTAGATTACTTAACGTTGAATCGTGCATCGGGTACATTATCTGGTGGAGAAGCACAGCGCATTCGTCTAGCTACTCAAATAGGATCAAGGCTTACAGGGGTTTTATATATTTTAGATGAACCTTCCATTGGTTTACACCAAAGAGATAATGATCGATTGATCGAAACTTTAAAGAATATGCGTGATATTGGAAACACACTGATAGTAGTAGAGCATGATGAAGACACAATGATGGCAGCCGATTATTTAATCGATGTTGGCCCTGGTGCTGGGATTCGTGGAGGAGAAATCGTCGCTGCAGGCACACCTGAACAAGTAATGAAAAATAAAAAATCACTAACGGGTCAGTATTTAAGTGGAAAGAAATTCATCCCTTTACCAACAGAAAGAAGAAAGCCAGATGGTCGTTTTATCAAAATTAAAGGGGCTTCTGAAAATAACTTAAAAAATGTCAATGTAGATATTCCTTTAGGGGTATTTACAGCAGTAACTGGTGTTTCTGGTTCAGGGAAAAGTACACTTGTGAATGAAATTCTTTATAAGTCGCTTGCACAAAAGCTTAACCGATCTAAAGTGAAACCGGGGGCAAACAAAAGCATAGAAGGAATAGAGGAATTGGAAAAAGTAATTGAGATTGACCAATCTCCTATCGGACGAACACCAAGATCAAATCCCGCTACTTATACAGGAGTATTTGATGATATCCGTGACTTATATGCAGCGACAAATGAAGCAAAAGTAAGAGGGTATAAAAAAGGTAGGTTTAGTTTTAACGTAAAAGGTGGACGCTGTGAAGCATGTCGCGGAGATGGAATTATTAAAATTGAAATGCACTTTTTACCAGACGTCTATGTACCTTGTGAAGTTTGTCATGGAAAACGGTATAATCGGGAAACATTAGAAGTACATTATAAAGGGAAAAATATAGCGGAAGTATTAAAAATGACAGTGGAGGATGGATTAGCGTTTTTTGAAAACCATCCAAAAATTAGCCGTAAATTACAAACTATTGTGGACGTTGGTCTAGGATATATGGAGTTAGGTCAACCAGCTACGACACTCTCAGGGGGAGAAGCCCAACGTGTAAAACTTGCTTCCGAGTTGCATAAAAGATCCAACGGAAAATCATTTTATATTCTCGATGAGCCAACAACTGGTTTGCACGTAGATGATATTGCACGTTTACTTGTGGTACTACAACGTCTTGTAGAAAATGGGGACTCCGTACTAGTTATTGAACATAATTTAGATGTGATTAAGACAGCGGATTATATGATCGATTTGGGTCCCGAAGGCGGCGACAAAGGTGGAATGATTATTGGAGTAGGCACACCGGAAAAAATAGCTGAAACAAAAGACTCTTACACAGGGAAATATTTAAAAACCATTTTGGAACGCGACCGAGGGAGAATGGACGAAGTAATATTAAAAGCGACTAAAAAGAAAAAAGTTGCAGTAGAATCCAAGTGAAACCTTTTTTCCATTTAATCGTATTAAGTAGAGTAAGAAGTTAATCAGACTTTTAACTTATGAGGAGGCCTTTCGCTATGCAAGAAGAACGTAAACGTATTTTAGATATGGTTGAAAATGGCACAATTACTGCACAAGAAGCATTAGTTTTATTGGAAGCACTTGGCAAGCAAACAGCACCTGTAGCTCAGCCTGTAAACCAAGAACAAAAACAGGAATACACATCAACGGATCAAGCTGATCCACATTCGCATCACAAGCAACAAAGCTCTGATTTTATAGAAGATTTGAAAAGAGATTTTACGGTAGTAGGAGAACGTTTTATGCAGTTCTTGCAAGGAACCGTAGATAAAATAAAAGAATTTGATTTTGAAATGCCTTTTGGTGAACCAGTGATTTTCCAAGAAAAGTTAGTAGCAGGGCAGGGGCAATATCAGGATATATCGATTGATATTGCAAATGGTAAAGTGGAGATTTTCCCAACGGAAGAGTCTGATACACATGCAGATGTGACGGTTAAATCTTATAAAAACACGTCAGAAGAAGAGGCGAAAAATCGTTTCCACTCGGATTTTCTTTTTAAAACAGATGGAAATAAATTACGACTATATAGTGATATGAAAACAACATCTGTTCAAGTGGCATTATATGTCCCAAAACAAGCTTATAATGATATATCGGCCCGTTTATTTAATGGTGATTTTAGGGCGAAACACATCGAAGCAAATTCATTTAAAGTGAAAACGACTAACGGAAAAGTGAAATTGGAAGAATTAAAATTTGGAAGAGCGGATATTGAGACGGTAAATGGATCGGTTCAAGTTCAACAAGTGATAGGTGATTCCATTGAAGTGGAAACGATTAATGGACGCATTTATGTAGATGGAAAGTTGAAGGAAGTAGAAGGTTCGTCTGTCAGCGGACATGTTATTCTAACGACGAAAGATAAGGAAGCCCGTAAAATAGAAGGAACTGCAGTAGCAGGAACTGTCGAATTATATGTACGGAAAGATGTTTCGTTAAAAGGAGAAGCTACTTCTCAATTAGGAAAAATAGATGTGCAGCTAGCAGATGTAACACAACTTAATCAATCAGAACAATTATTGAATAAAAAAGTTAGATTCACGAAAATAGTAGAATCTGAATCAGAGACTTTGAAGGTATATGGAAATGCAAAAACTGGAACTGTCCTTGTTCGATATACTGTAGATGATGAGTAATCAGAAAAGCTGACAGAGGCGTATGCTTCTGTCAGCTTTTCTGTTTCCAATTTAGGATAGCGTGTGCTATGGCTTTAGAACAAAGACTTCTATAAGGAGCAGATTGTAGTAATGCTGCTTCTGCTTTGTTTGTCATAAAGCCACATTCTACTAAAACGGCAGGCATTTTTGTATCGCGGAGCACGGCGAAATTGCCTTGTTTCACTCCACGATTGTTACGTTTTGTAGTCGAATACAAGGAGTCTTGAATATTTTGTGCAAGAATTTTAGAATAGTTGGAAGGCTTTGTATACGTAAAAGTTTCAATTCCACTTACATCATTAAATGAAGAACCAAACGCATTTGCATGAATGGAAATGAATGCATCTACTCCTAGTTTATTTGCTAATGCAGTCCTTTCGTTAAGCGGCACATCTGAAGTTCCTAGATGGCTTAGAATGACGATTACTCCAGATTGCTGTAGTTCCTCTTTCATTAGTTGTACAACTGCTTGATTAAATTCAAATTCTCTCATTTTCCCATCGGGTGTTCGTTTTCCCGGTGTTTCTGGACCATGACCCGCATCGAGCATAATTTTCATCAACAACTCACTCCTTTCTCTTAATAAATAGAAAGAGAAAAGATAAATGGATACTATTAAATGGAATAATCATGCTAAAATAAGAACTATGTGAAAACAGTAGCACGAAAGGAGCCCTTTTGTATGCCTCATGTGACGACAAAGGACGTTAAAGAAATGTTCAAACTTACATTAGTAAGTGGGGAAGAAGGAGTTGGTCGGCATATTGCAATGAGTGATATTTCTCGACCAGGGATTGAAATGGCAGGTTACTTCATGCATTACCCATCCAATCGCATTCAACTTTTAGGGAAAACAGAAGTTTCCTTTTTTCAGCTATTAAAACCAAAAGAAAAAGAAGAACGAATGAGAAAATTATGCGCACCAGATACACCAGTCATTATTATTTCGCACGGAATGGAAGTTCCAGAAGAATTAATTGTCGCTTCCAATAAAAATTCAGTTCCCGTATTAACGACTAATATGCCAACTACAAGATTCTCAAGTAAGCTTACCAATTTTTTAGAAAGTCGATTAGCTCCAACAACAGCTGTTCACGGAGTATTGGTGGATATATACGGGGTAGGTGTATTAATCACTGGGAAAAGTGGTGTTGGGAAAAGTGAAACCGCACTAGAGCTAGTAAAAAGGGGTCATCGTTTAGTAGCAGATGACTGTGTAGAGATTAGACAAGAAGGTGAAGACACACTTGTCGGAAGTGCTCCAAAGTTAATTGAGCATCTTCTTGAAATTCGTGGGTTAGGTATTATCGATATCATGACTTTATTTGGAGCTAGTGCAATTCGTAGTTATAAGCGGATCACACTAGTAATTGAATTAGAATTATGGGATGCAGAGAAAACATATGATCGGCTTGGGCTGGAAGAAGAAAAAATGGAGATAATAGATGCAGCTATCACAAAACTTACAATCCCAGTACGGCCAGGGAGAAACTTGTCTGTAATTATTGAAGTAGCAGCAATGAATCATCGGTTAAAGCGAATGGGTATGAATGCTGCAGAGGACTTTGCAAAGCGTTTAGACGATGTGATAAGCCAAAATGGAGAAAATGAATATTAATGATATGGTAGAAGGGAGTTTTACATATGAATTTATTACAAGCAATTAATCCAGTGGCTTTTTCGCTTGGACCAATAGAAGTTAGATGGTATGGAATAATTATTGCATGTGGCATTATATTAGCTTTTACAGTGGCACAACGGGAAATGGTAAAGCGAGGGTTCCATCAAGAATATTTAACAGATTTACTTATTTGGGGAGTGCCTTTAGCAATTATAGGTGCAAGAATATATTACGTTATATTTAAATGGGATTTCTATAGCCAGAATCCAGAAAAGATTATTCAAATATGGCATGGTGGAATTGCAATACATGGTGCATTAATTGCATCTTTCTTAACGGCTTATTTCTTTACCCGAAAAAGAGGTACTTCTTTTTGGAAACTAATGGATATAATGGCGCCTAGTTTGTTAATTGGCCAAGCAGTGGGGCGTTGGGGGAACTTCATGAACCAAGAGGCACATGGTGGAGAAGTGACTAGAACTTTTTTAGAAAACTTGAAGCTACCGAATTGGATTATCGAGCAAATGCATATTGAAGGAATATATTATCATCCAACATTTTTATATGAATCAGTATGGAATATTATTGGAGTCATTATATTAATTTTACTTCGTAAAGTAAACTTACTTAGAGGCGAGATGTTCTTGTTCTATTTAACATGGTACTCTGTAGGGCGATTCTTTATAGAAGGAATGCGTACAGATAGCCTGTATTTAGTAGGGGAATTAAGAACCGCTCAAGTAGTTTCGTTACTTGCGATTGCAATTTCAATTATTCTATTTATATATAGAAGATTAACGATCAAACCTGCAGTGCGTTATCTAGATAAGTAAAGAAAGTAGGGCAAGCTTTGGGCATTATAAAAAGGGGATTGTTTGCTGGTTTAAAAACGACGTGGGCGTTAAGTAAAATCATATTTCCTATAACGTTAATTGTTGTCATTTTACAATATACACCTGTTCTGCCTTGGATCATTCAGTTCATAACTCCTTTTATGGAGTTAATAGGTCTGCGTGGGGAAGCAGCAATTCCGTTAGTTCTAGGAAATGGACTGAATTTATATGCGGCAATTGCAGGAATACTTTCCATGGATCTTACGGTAAAAGAAGTATTTATATTAGCGACAATGCTTTCTTTTTCTCATAATATTTTTATCGAAACAGGAGTTGCTCTTCGTGTGGGGGTTAAACTTTGGATAGTGTTGGTCGTACGATTTGGCTTAGCTATTCTTTCTGCCATTATTATTAATTTAGTTTGGCATGGTGGGGGAGAAATGGCTAAATATGGAGTAGCAACGGCGACTCAGCATATACCAAATGGATGGGGAGAGATTGTGTACCTTGGCTTACAAAAAGCAACTTTTGGTGTTTTACACTTGGCTGTTATAGTTATCCCTTTAATGGTTATCATTCAATATTTAAAAGAAAAGAATTATTTGCAAAAATTTTCAAAAGCGATTGGTCCTTTTACTAAAATAATTGGATTGAAGCCAAATGCATCCTTAACGTTAGTTGCAGGACTTATCACAGGGTTAGCTATTGGGGCTGGTGTAATGATACAAGCTGTTAGAGAAGATGGAGTAAGTAAAAAAGATGCAACGATCGCTTTTATCTTCTTAGTTGCATGTCATGCAGTAATAGAAGATACACTAATCTTTATTCCATTAGGAATACCTATTTTGCCATTATTTTTAATCAGGATATTAACTGCATTTATTTTGACGATTATTGTCGCCTTTATTTGGAATAAGGCACATCAGACAAAACAAGAGGACGTGGTTACTTCATGAAAAGAGAACCTTATACTGCTATATTGTTTGATTTAGATGGGACACTATTAAATACAAATGAATTAATTATCGAAACCTTTTTACATGTTTTGGGAGAAGGATTTCCTGGGAAATATGACAGAGAAAGCGTACTGCCCTTTTTAGGACCTACTTTAGTAGAGTCATTCAATACAGTTGATCCTGCTCTAACAGGTTCATTAATAGAGGCATATCGCACTTGGAATATGAACATGCATGATCAAATGGTGGTTCCTTTCGATGGGGTTGTAGATACTTTATACAAACTAAAAGAGCAAGGGTACAAATTAGCGGTCGTTTCGACAAAAAGAAGAGATATGATTGATAGAGGCATTCAGCTAATGGAATGCGGAAATCTTTTCGACACAATTGTGGGCTTGGATGATGTAAAAAATGCTAAGCCAGATCCAGAGCCAATTGAGTTAGCATTAACAAGACTTGGTGTCGAAAAAGAGCATGCATTAATGATTGGTGACAATTTACATGATATTGTTGGCGGTCAACGGGCTGGAGTAGATACTGCTGCTGTCGCATGGTCCATGAAAGGGGAAGCGTTTCTAGCTACCTTCCTTCCGACCTATATGATTCATCATATAAGTGAAGTGATTACTATAGCAAAAGGTCAACCGGTATGAGAAAAACAGAGAGGTATCCTGTTAGTGGGGCAAATTCCCTTTGGCATGTATATGATACAGTTCCTTTTTGGAAAGTAATAAAGAATTTTATATTCATACAAGCAGCGAGATACTCACCATTTTTAAGTTGGAAGAACTTTTTCTACCGAGTATTTTTGAAAATGAAAATTGGAGAAGAGACATCTTTTGCGTTAATGGTAATGGTAGATGTAATGTTCCCAGAGCGTATTAAAGTCGGTAACAACTCGATAATTGGTTATAATACGACGATATTGGCACATGAGTATTTAATTGACGAGTATCGAATTGGAGATGTAATTATAGGAGATCGAGTGTTAATCGGTGCCAATACTACTATTCTTCCCGGAGTAACAATCGGTAATGATGCCATAGTTTCTGCAGCAACGCTCATACACCGTGATGTTCCTGAAGGTTGCTTTGTCGGTGGAAACCCCATGCGGGTGATCTATACGAAAGAAGAAATGTTAGAGCGAACTAAATAATACAAAAAAGCTATCTTTCTAAAGGAAGATGGCTTTTTTTAAAAGATAAGAAAGTATATGGATTATCGTCCTGCGAAGTGTTCATAGTACCTGAAAGAATTAAATAATATCGCGGATTTCCGTTTCAGGTGGACGCGTTCCGCGGGGTGAGCGATGAGGAACGAAGGCTAAGAGCGCCACATCGTGTGACAACGCCTTCGTGACCAACATCCTGTTGGCCTCCGGCTGGAGTCGCCACCTTTCACTACAATCAACAGTGCAATTAAGAAAGACAATATACTTGGAAGAAATAACGATCCAGTATTCTCCGTTTTTTATTAATAGGGCAAGTGGAAGCTGAAAAAATAGATAGCATCCATGAATAAAGAAGTGCTGAGCGGACGAAATTGCATCTTCGTCCGCTTTTAAAAGAATAGGAAAGCATCTAATCTCTCATTAAACAAACCTTACGCACCTTGTCTCTACATATTCCAAGAGGGCGACGGACAAACACCATCCACAAAAATTCCCTCGTTAATAGTGTAGCGATGTCTCGTCCAAAGCACTCTGGAAATAGTAAAGACAAGATGCACTTAAAGGACGCTTGCGTATTTCTTAATGATTAAGTACAAGAAATACCGTGTTCATTGTGTTTTTAATTGCACAGGATTGTCTAACGCTGATTTGTGCCATCTCACATAAAGTTAACTCTTTACAAAGAGAAATGGTTGCTTTCACGATAAAATTGGTTGCTTTCGTCAAGGATTTTGTTGCTTTCAGTGTAGAATCTGTAGCTTTCACCTTACAATTAGTCGCTCTATGACAATTTTTATCTTTTTAGTTCGGCATTTAAACTAATAATACTAGTAATCCTATGG
Organism: Psychrobacillus glaciei; assembly: GCF_008973485.1. Lineage (GTDB taxonomy): Bacteria > Bacillota > Bacilli > Bacillales_A > Planococcaceae > Psychrobacillus > Psychrobacillus glaciei. The sequence goes on along the minus strand of NZ_CP031223.1, from coordinate 3,116,899 downwards.
AACCTGAAAGAATAGATAGTATCCATTAATATAGAAGCGCTGAGCGGACGAAATTGCATCTTCGTCCGCTTTTAAAAGAATAGGAAATGATTTATTCTCTCATTAACTACACTTAATGCACCGTGACTATACATATTTCAAAAGGGAGACGGACAAACATCCGCTACAAGATTACCGAAAAGAGAGGATCTGGAAGTGACGCAGTCACTTCCAGATCCTCTTTAAAATTCGTGTAGCCAATGTTTCGTCCAAAGCACTCGGAAATTGGTAAAGACAAGTGCGCTAAAGGGTCATTGCATTTTTCTTATTTATTCATTTAGTTTCTATTTCGATTAAATTGGTAACTCTACATGTAGTATTGGTTACTTTAAGGTTACGAATAGGACTGTATTATCTCATAAAATAAATAGGGATTGTTGACGAATTGAAGGAAATAGTATAATATTTAAAATAATTTATTGTACTAGCACTCTAGTGTATTAAAGTGAAATTAGGAGTGAATAGAATGGCTAAGATTCGAATGTTTGAGAAACCTTTAGGAATGAGAGATTCTTTTCCGGAAGTAAATGAGCAGAAGGAATATATTCGTTCGACAGCGAGAGATTTTATTCGGAACAAAGGATATGACTTTATAAAAACTCCATCTGTTGAGTACTTTGAAACGATTGGAAAAGCTTCTGCCATAGATGAGTCATCATTATTTAAACTAGTAGACAATCAAGGGGAAATGCTCGTCCTACGTCCAGATATGACGACTCCGATAGCGAGAATTGCTGCATCCAAACTTTTAAAAGAAAAAAATCCATTACGTCTTGCTTATTACGCAAACGTTTTTCGTGCACAACAGCGAGAAGGTGGAAGACCAGCAGAATTTGAGCAACTAGGGCTTGAATTGATTGGTGATTTTAGTGCTTATGGGGATAGTGAAATTATTCATACAGCGGTGGAACTCGTAAAAGCACTAGGAGTGGAAAACTTTCGAATTACGATTGGACATGCCGGAATGCTATCAGCCATTTTAACGAATAATACTAATACAAAAGAACAAGTAGATTCTTTGCGACAACTTTTGGTAGAGAAAAACTTTGTTGGATTTGAACAAATGCTGGAAGAGATGCAGTTGCAAGATACGAAAAAAGAGACACTGACAAAATGGATTGATAGTACTGTGGAATCTAAAAGACTAGAAGAGTATAGCGAATTTTTTACAGATGAACAGCAGTATTTAATAGATCAAGTAAAACAATTGGAAAGTTTATTAGACATACAATTAAGCGATTCTTCTATTGTATCTTTTGATTTTACACTAGCGAGTCATATGAGTTATTACACAGGTATGTTATTTGAAATTCACGCGGTAGGAAGCGGCTTCCCGATTGGAAACGGGGGAAGATATGATGAATTATTTAAGCAATTTAATGAAAAAGTTGGGGCTACTGGATTTGGAATAAGGGTAGACAGACTTTTAGAAGTATTACCTAGAAATAAAATAAAGGAAAAGCATACGCTGCTTTTATTTGAAGAAGGTTATTATTCCAAGGCAAACAACCTTGCAGAAGAAAGAAGAAAAAAAGCAGAACGAGTAACGCTTCAGTATATAACGGGTGTAACTGATTTGGATGCATATATAAAAAGTTTTGATGAAGTAATAATCGTCCCAGAAGGTGGTTCTTTTTGTGAATGAGTTAACAATTGCAATGCCGAAAGGGCGCATTTTCGAAGAAGCATATACATTATTTGTACAAGCTGGATTCGATTTACCTAAAGAAATAAATGATTCAAGAAAGTTGATCGTGGAAGCTCCTAATGAGCGGATTCAATTTATTTTAGCAAAACCAATGGACGTACCTGTTTATGTAGAACATGGCGTTGCTGACATAGGAATTGCAGGGAAAGATGTGTTGTTAGAGCAGCAACGAGATGTCCATGAATTATTGGATTTACGTATTAGTAATTGCTATATCGCTACAGCAGGCCTTCCAAATACGAAGATGAATGATATAGCACCAAGAGTTGCAACAAAATATCCGACTATAGCTACGACCTTCTATAAGGAAAAAGGAGAGCAAGTGGAAATTATTGAGCTTAATGGTTCTATCGAGTTAGCACCAATGATTGGATTAGCAGATCGAATCGTCGATATCGTATCTTCTGGTAGAACGTTAAAAGAGAATGGACTTGTTCAATATGAAAAAATCGTAGACATCTCTTCAAGGTTAATCGTCAATCCTGTAAGCTATCGGGTGAAACAGGAACGAATAAAAGAGTTCGTTGCGCAATTAAAAAATGAATTGAACAAAAGGTAGGGAATCCGATGAAAATAGCAAAGCTTTCTAATGCAATGTCATTACAACGCTCAGTGGAACAAGCAAATGTGAATCATGTAAAAACTGTGCGTGAAGTCATTGATCATGTGCGTCAAAATGGGGACAAAGCTCTTTTTGACTATACGGAGAAATGGGACGGGGCAAAGCTTACTAACCTGCAAGTGACGAAAGAAGAGGTTGAAGCAGCATTTGCTGATTTTGACCCACAATTGGTTCAAGATTTAGAGGAAGCCGCAGCTAATATTCGTGCATTTCACACGCAGCAAGTACGTCCAAATATCGATTTTCAATTAGATGAAAGTTCTTATATAAAATATAAAATTACTCCATTAGATGCTGTAGGATTGTATGTCCCTGGAGGAACTGCTGCTTATCCTTCTTCTGTATTAATGAATGCCATTCCAGCAGTAGTTGCCGGAGTCAAACGAGTAGTCATTGTGTCACCGCCATCAAAAGAAGGAAAGCTTCCAGCTTCGGTACTTGTAGCTGCCCGCATTGCCGGAATAACAGAAATTTATAAAGTGGGAGGAGCTCAAGCGATTGCTGCTCTTGCCTATGGGACAGAAACAATCAAATCTGTAGATAAAATTACAGGTCCAGGGAATAGCTACGTAGCACTTGCTAAAAGAGAAGTATTCGGAAGAGTAGCCATTGATATGATTGCAGGACCAAGTGAAATCGCGATAATAGCGGATGATACAGCTTTTGCGGATGAAGTGGCATCTGATTTATTAGCGCAAGCAGAGCATGATCGATTTGCAAGTTCTGTCTTAATTACAACGAGCGAAAAGCTTGCAAGAGAAGTCCAATTAGAAGTGGAGAGACAATTAAAACAACTTCCTCGAGAAGATATTGCGAGAGCATCAATTGAAAACTTCGGATGTATTTATATTGCGGAATCATTAGCAAAAGCAGTTGATGCAGTTAATGAGCTAGCACCAGAGCATTTAGAAATTATAACGGAGCAACCAGAAATAATCAGTGAACAAATTAGGCATGCCGGGGCAATCTTTATCGGAAGATTTAGCAGTGAACCAGTGGGTGATTATTTTGTTGGGACAAATCATGTACTTCCTACCAATAGTACGGCTAGATTTTCAAGTGGATTAAGCGTGGATGATTTCATCAAGAAAACAAGCGTTGTTTATTACTCAGAAGAAATGTGGCAAAAACATTATCCGAAAATAGCTCGGTTAGCAAGATTAGAACAATTAGAAGGACATGCACGTTCAGTCGAATCAAGAAGTTGGAGTAAGGAAGAATTCCATGACTGTTGATTATCATATTTTTTCCATCTAATACATTTAGGTTGATGTACCATTAGTTTTCGGTCTTACTGTAGATAAAGTGCGTCTTAGTGATCGCTGGGATTTCCGATGCATGGCGGACGCTTTCCGCCGGGTGAGCGATGAGCCTTCACCGACGCTACGCGTTCGCTCATCTGTCTCACTCATCCCGCTGGAGTCGCCGCCTTTCGCTACAATCTAATAGAGCTTGCTACTTAACCAAAAATGCTGCATTTAATCTAGTATTAAGTTGCATTTTCTATAGGTTAAAATCCATGATTCGTTTAATGTGACAGACTATCTAGTGATTGGTATCGAATTATTAGAAACGATTATGGTTTGAATGGATAATAGCAACATTATGCAACTGTACTGTGGTGGCCTTAGTAATAAGGGAAATACTTTTTATTATTTGGAATAGCCTTTCACAATATAAAATAGCCAGATCCTTATGCCGTAGCGCGCCGGGCCGCATGAGCCGAAGTCATGAGACCCACTCGGGCGAAGCACGAGTTGGCTCATGCAAGGTGCGGCAAGTGCGAAGGCTTAGCATTTCTTGTGTTAAGGCGCACTATATCTAAAAAGCCAACTGAAACATAAAAATGTAAGCCAGTATCTCGTCTCATTAAATAGAAGAAGATGGATAATCAACAGACTTGGAGGAATTCAATTGATTAATAAAAGAACAGCTAAAATGGAAAGAATGACAAATGAAACTAAAGTATTTGTTGAAATAGATCTAGATGGTGAAGGAAATGCGGTAATTAATACGGGCGTTCCTTTTATGGATCATATGCTCGATTTATTTACGAAACATGGGTTATTCAATGCAACAATAAAAGCAAATGGCGATACACATATCGATGATCATCATACTACGGAGGATATCGGAATCGTACTAGGTCAAGCTGTGAAAGAAGCATTAGGCGATAAAAAAAGCATTAAACGATATGGAAATGCATTTGTACCAATGGATGATGCATTAGCGCAAGTAGTGATTGATATTTCAAATCGTCCGCATTTAGAATTCCGTGCTCAGTTTCCGACACAAAAAGTAGGAAATTTTGATACAGAACTTGTACATGAGTTCTTATGGAAATTTGCACTGGAAGCTCGAATGAATGTGCATGTCATTGTCCATTATGGCATGAATACTCATCATATAATTGAAGCTATTTTTAAAGCATTAGCACGTGCAATTGATGATGCCATTACAATAGACGAACGTGTGAAAGGCGTACCTTCAACCAAAGGATTACTTACATAAGGGAGCAAAAAAAGATGACGTCTATTCAAATATACCCAGCGATTGACATGAAAGGCGGAAAATGTGTCCGTCTTTATCAAGGGGATTATGCGCAAGAAACGATTTACGGGGATTCTCCATTTGAAATGGCTAAAAAGTTTGCGGATGAAGGGGCAACTTGGATTCATCTAGTAGATTTAGATGGTGCAAAAGACGGGGAGAAAATTCATGCAAATGAAGTCATTCGGATTGCAAAAGAACTTCCTGTACATGTCCAAATTGGTGGTGGAATTCGTACGAAAGAGGATGTTCGTTTTTATTTAGAAAATGGTGTGGATCGTGTCATTCTTGGCAGCCTTGCAATATCACAACCAGAAACAGTTGCCGATTTAATCGAGGAGTTTGGTGGAGAAAGAATTGTTATTGGACTTGATGCGAAAGATGGAATGGTGGCTACACATGGTTGGCTAGAAACATCGACACAATCAGCCGTTGAAGTAGGACAGTATTTTGCATCTAAAGGTGCTATACATGTCATTTTTACTGACATTGCGACGGATGGTACGCTTCAAGGGCCAAATTTAGCGGCCAATAAAGAGCTTGCAGAAGCAACTGGTCTATCGATTATCATATCCGGAGGGATTAGCTCACTAGAAGATATCGGAGAAGTTGTGAAGCTAGCAAAAGATACAACAGTTCGTGGTGTGATAACAGGAATGGCATTATACAACAATCGATTTTCTTTGACTGAAGCATTGCAGAAAGTAACGGAATGTGAAGATAAATAGACTGGGATGTATTCGGCTGGTAAAAGAAGGAGAAGAGCTAAAATGACAAATTTACAATTTGATGAAAAAGGACTTATACCTGTTATAGTTCAACATGCAATTACGAGAGAGGTATTAACACTTGCTTATATGAATAAAGAAGCATATACAAAAACAGTTGAGACCAAGGAAACTTGGTTTTTCAGTAGAAGTAGACAAGAATTATGGCATAAAGGGGAAACTTCCGGGCATACGCAGCAAGTCATTTCGATTCGAGAAGATTGTGATTCTGATGCGCTAGTGGTGGAAGTATTGCCAAATGGAGTAGCTTGTCACACAGGCGAAGAAACTTGCTTTCATAAAACAGTTGAGAAGTTCGATGATACAGTTGGTTACAATACAATCACTTCCTTAATTAATATCATTGAAGAAAGAGAAAAAGAAATGCCAGAAGGGGCATACACCACTTACTTATTTGAAAAAGGTGTAGATAAAATTTGTAAAAAGGTTGGGGAAGAGTCTGCTGAAGTGATTATAGCGTCTAAAAATAATGATGCAGAGGAATTGAAGTGGGAAGCAGCGGATCTAATTTACCACTTGTTAGTGCTCTTACAAAATCAAAAAGTGAGCTTCTATGACCTTTTACAAGTATTACAAAAAAGACATGAGAGTAAAACACATAAATAATAATTGTTTATGATATACTGAAGAATATACTGATAAGGGACGTTATTACTTCATTCAGCACTTAGGCTGAATGAGATTAATGCCTCCGGCGGATGCCACAGATTTTTAAAGGAATTTATCGAGGAAGCTCGATAAAAATCTGGGCGCACATATGCCGAGGCGTATGTGATACGTCCCTTATTATTTTTCGGAGGATTATCTTGAATAAAAAAAATAAAAAGGTTTTAAAAGAAAATATTATTTCATTTTTGCCTACAGGCGAATACTACTATAAAAAAGCATTAGATGAGCTTCAAAAAGAACAATATGAAAAAGCACATAAATATTTAAAAAGAGCAGCAGATTTGAGTCCAGATGATCCATTAATATTAATGCAATATGCCATTTTACAAATGGAATTAGATAACTTTGATTGGGCACATGAGCTTCTAAGAAATGCACATGATATTGACCCAAATGAGTCAGAAATCGTGTTTTTCCTTGCAGAAGTGAATGCGCATTTAGGAAATTTTATGGACGCCAATCGATTTGCAAAAATGTATGTGGAAATGGATATTCGCGGGGAATATACAGAAGAAGCAATGGAAATTGTAGATTTCACAGAGCAAGAAGATTTAGAATCCATGGAAATGGACAGTCCATCTAGCGAAGCTCTTTTTCTTCAAGAAAAATCTAGACGCTTAATGGAACAAGGAAAATTTCAGGAAGCAGTAGAATTGCTAGAATCATTGATTATTGATAACCCAGACTTTTGGGCTGCATACAATAACTTGGCACTTGCCTATTTCTATGTTGGAGAAGAGGAACAAGCAAAAGCGTTACTTCATAAAGTCTTAAGCGAAAACAGAGGGAATATTCATGCCCTTTGTAATTTAGCTGTAATTCATTATTATGAAAAAAACACAGAAGAATTAGAAGAAATTACTGATTTCTTATCGAAGATCAATCCGTATTTTATCGAGCATCGATATAAAATGGGCGCAACTTTTGCCTTAATTGGAAAATATGAAGAAGCTTTTAAATGGTTGAGAAGTTTACAGCGAAAAGGCTTTGAAGGAGATCCAGGATTTTATTTCTGGTTAGCTCATTCCGCATACTTTGCAGGACATGAGGAAATTGCTCGAAATGCTTGGAAGGCATTGCTGAAACTGGACCCAGAAAAAGCAGGATTCGAGCCATGGCTACCTCAAATTAAGGAAATAAATGATCAAGGTACGGAACATCAAAAGGAATTCATTTTGGAGAAGCTTCAAAACGAACATGTAAGTGAACGTATCTTTGGATTTTATTTGTTAGGAAAATCAAAACATCGGTCAGAAATAATTTCTCATCCCAAGTGGATTGTTGTAGACGAGTTAGGCACGATGGAAAAATTGTTTTTAGCACAGTCATTAGGACATTCATTTGATGAAAACTCAGTGGCGGAGAAAGCTTTTTTACGAGCAATCGCAGCAACAGATTTGCTTTATGAAAAATATAAACCGCTTGCACAATCTGCTACTTACCTGTTTCAAATGTGGTTTATGTTGATAGAACGTGCACTTGAAAAGGGATATGACTTTAAAAACCCAAAAGCGTTAGCTGCTGCAACAGAATATATGTTTGAATCATCTCGTACTAAGAATGTGACGAAAAAGTATTATGCGGATCAATATGGAATTACTACAAATACCTTAACCAAATATGTCAATGAACTAATTCAGTTTTTGCCGCTGTTTAATGCATAAGCAAAATAGTTGAAGCGGGCATAAAAATCCTATAGATTGAGTGTGAGTAGAATTGTAGGGGGAATTAGCAATGACTGAAGAAAAAATTTATGATGTAATTATAATTGGAGCTGGACCTGCGGGGATGACTGCTGCTGTATATACATCTCGTGGGAATCTTTCAACGCTTATGATAGAACGTGGTATTCCTGGTGGACAAATGGCGAATACGGAAGAAGTGGAAAACTATCCAGGTTTTGAAACCATTTTAGGACCTGAGCTCTCTACTAAAATGTTCGATCATGCAAAAAAATTTGGTGCCGAGTATGCATACGGTGATGTTGCGGAAATCGTGGATGGCGAACAATATAAAACGGTAAAAGTTAGTGGAAAAGAATATAAAGCATTAGCTGTAATTATTTCATCCGGTGCTGAGTATAAAAAGATGGGGATTCCAGGGGAAACAGAACTTGGAGGACGCGGTGTAAGTTATTGTGCAGTTTGTGATGGCGCATTTTTTAAAGGGAAAAGACTTGTTGTTGTCGGTGGAGGAGATTCTGCCGTTGAAGAAGGCGCATTTTTAACGAAGTTTGCAGATAAAGTAACGATTGTTCACCGTCGCGATGCGCTACGTGCTCAAAAGATTTTACAAGAACGTGCATTTTCCAATGAAAAAATCGACTTTATTTGGAACACAACATTAAAAGAAATTAATGGCAAAGACGGAAAAGTAGCTGGAGTGACATTAGTTTCTACAGTAGATGGTTCGGAAAGTGAGTTTGAAACGGACGGAGTTTTTGTATACGTAGGAATGTTACCTTTAACAAAACCATTCGTGAACTTAGGCATCTTAAACGAAAATGGATATATCGTGACGAATGAAAAAATGGAAACAGCAGTACCTGGAATTTTCGGTGCTGGAGACGTACGAGAAAAAATGCTTCGTCAAATTGTTACTGCAACAGGTGACGGTAGTATTGCCGCTCAAGCTGCACAGCATTATATTGAAAATTTAAAAGATAAAAATATTGCAAACGTATAATTTAATGTTATTTTAATCCGATTGTAACCTTATTGAAATAAATAAGGTGTATATTAAGGATTATAAATACCCCTTTTTATATAAGAAATATTTGGACAGGCTGTTTCTCGATTTTAATCGATGAAGCAGCCTCTTTTTGAGTATTAAGAGAAAGTGTAAACTATACTACTATATAAATTTGGTACACTAGGAATTCAGTATTCAAGATGATTCTAAGCCCTATTTTTTTGGGATTTCCAATATGTGTAATGTTTATCTTAGATTGAATTCACCTATCTGGTTGTTGATTTCTATCCATTTACCATCTGTAGTAGGATTTTTTTCATTTCTTTTAAGATATAAAGTTTATATGAATTAAGGGTTACGTTATGCAAGTTGGTGGAACCTGATAAAAATAGATAGTATTTATTGATAAAGAAGCGCTGAGCGGACAAAACTGACTCTTCGTCCGCTTTTAAAAGAATAGGAGAAGATTTATTCTCTCATTATCCAAACCTTATGTACCTTGTCTCTACATATTTCAAGAGGGTGACGGACAAATACTCGCCACAAAAATTCCCTCCTTAATAGTATAGCTAATGTTATTTGCGACGAGTAACCGCAGGAGCAGATATTTCGTCCAAAGCACTCTGGAATCGGTAAAGACAAGATGTACTTAGAGGACGCTTGCGCATTTCTAAGGGTTTTCATGTATAATATATAGTAATAAGTAAAGATAGTTTTGGAGTGATAATTCGTGCAGCGAATCGCAAATTTACTCATATACAAAGATGGGCAAGTTCTTTTATTGAAAAAGCCTAGAAGAAACTGGTATGTTGCTCCAGGAGGTAAAATGGAAGTGGGGGAGTCTATACTGAACTCTGCAATTCGAGAGTTTACAGAAGAGACAAATACGATTCCAATTAATCCTCATTTAAAGGGAATTTATACGATGGTCATTGAAGAAAATGGTATTCAAATAGACGAATGGATGCTATTTACATTTGTTGCAACAAATATAGAAGGAACCCCTTTTGAGGAAACGACAGAAGGCATTTTAGAATGGCATGCAGTAGAAGACTTATACGTACTGCCTATGGCTGAAGGTGATCGAACGAATCTGCTATTTGCGGTTCGAGAGCAAGGAATACAATATGGAACATTTGTATACACACCCGACTTTACGTTAATAAAAGAAACGATTCAACAGTCCGTGGAGGGAGAAGTAGACAATGGAAAGTCAGCAAAAGCTTGAAACTGAAGTGGTGATTATCACTGGAATGTCAGGGGCGGGAAAGACAGTAGCAATTCAAAGTTTCGAAGACCTTGGTTATTATTGTATCGATAATTTGCCGCCGGAACTTTTAGGGACATTTATCACTTTAATGATAGATTCCAATAAACAGCCTCGCAATATTGCAGCAGTAATGGATTTGCGAGGAGGAGAAATGTTTCATTCATTAGCTGATTCGGTTAATAATCTACAAGAAGCAACATCTGTTACGCCAAAAGTTTTGTTTTTGGATGCAGAAGATGAAGTATTAGTGAGACGATATAAGGAAACTAGGAGGTCTCACCCCTTAGCAAACTCTGGACTTCCTTTAGATGGTATTAAAAAAGAGAGAGAATTACTGTCTGATTTAAAAGGAAGAGCACAATTCATATATAATACATCTAAAATGAAACCACGTGAATTAAGGGAAAAAATACAAGATGAATTTTCAGCTAAAGGTAGTAAAGTATTTACGGTTAATGTCATGTCATTTGGTTTTAAACATGGTATTCCGATAGATGCGGATTTAGTATTTGATGTTCGTTTTCTACCAAATCCTTACTATATAGAGGAATTACGATTGAAATCGGGACTAGATGAGGAAGTTTCTAGTTATGTTCTAAAATGGGTGGACACAAAAACGTTAATTGACAAGTTAACAGATTTGTTTTTATTTATGATTCCTCAATATAAACGGGAAGGTAAAACTCAGCTTGTCATTGCATTTGGATGTACTGGTGGGCAACATCGCTCCGTAACACTTGCTGAATTCTTTGGAAAACAATTAAAAGCAGAAGATAAGACGATTATTACGCATAGAGATGTTACAATAAGAAAGGATTGAAGTAATGAATCGTACTAAACACCAGAAAAAAATAGTTATAATTGGTGGAGGTACAGGATTATCTACCTTACTTCGTGGTTTGAAGAATTTTCCACTCGATATTACAGCAATTGTTACTGTAGCAGATGATGGTGGAAGTTCTGGGCGATTACGAGATGAATATGATATTCCCCCACCTGGTGATGTTCGAAATGTTTTAGCAGCTCTTTCAGATGTCGAGCCCTTAGTGGAGGAAATGTTCCAGTATCGTTTTTCCAATTCTACTGAATTAGAAGGTCATTCATTAGGAAATTTAATGCTTACTGCTTTAACTTCTATTACGGGTGATTTTGCCAATGCAATCAGGGAAATGAGCCAAGTATTAAAAGTGCACGGAAAAGTACTTCCGGCTGCAAATCAGATAGTGACACTTCATGCGCAATATGAGGATAATACAATAATAACTGGGGAATCAAAAATTCCAAAGTATGGGCAGAAAATAAAGAAAGTGTTTATTACTCCTGAAGATGTGAAACCGTTACCAGAAACACTTAAAACCATTGCAGAAGCAGATATAATAGCAATTGGACCTGGGAGTCTTTATACAAGCATTCTTCCAAACTTATTAGTATTAGATATAAAAAAAGCGATAATCAGCTCAAAAGCAAAGAAAGTATATATTTGTAATTTAATGACCCAAGCTGGGGAAACGAGTAATTATACTGCGTCTGATCATGTTCAAGCACTTATAAATCATATAGGTGAAAATTTCATCGATACAGTTTTAATTAGCAAGGAAGAGATCCCAGAAAATGTACAATATTTATACAAACAAGAAAAAGCATCGCCTGTCAAAATAGATGTTGAAGTTTTAGAAACATTAAACATAGAAATCATAAAGAAAGATATTTCGGTGGTTTATGACGGTGCAGTTCGCCATGATTCCATAAAAGTAGCAAAATGGCTAGTAGAGTATGCAGGTTAATAAGAGCACTTTGAAACTGATCGATAGCAGTCTCTAGCAAGAAAGGGGGAAACGGATATGTCGTTTGCTTCTGAAACAAAAAAAGAAATGACGCAAGAAGAGTCAAAACCATGTTGTGCTAAAGCAGAACTTTCCGCACTTATTCGGATGAATGGTTCTTTGTCATTTAGCAATAAAATGCTTAGTTTAGATGTCCAAACAGAGAATGCTGCAATCGCAAGAAGACTATATACATTGATAAAATCTTTATATCCATATCAAGTAGAGTTGCTTGTCCGAAAAAAAATGAGATTGAAAAAAAATAATGTCTATATTTGTCGTGTCCGAGAAGGGGCAAAGAGCTTATTAGAGGATTTGAAAATATTAAATGAGGGCTTTCAATTTGAATATTCGATTTCCAAAGAACTCGTGAAAAAGAATTGCTGTAAGCGTGCTTATTTAAGAGGAGCATTCTTGGCAGGAGGCTCTGTTAATAATCCGGAGACGTCTTCCTATCATTTGGAAGTTTACTCATTATATAAAACACATAGTGATGCATTAGTAGACTTGATGAATGAATTCGAGTTAAATGCAAAAACAATTGAACGTAAAAAAGGCTTTGTCGCGTATTTGAAGGAAGCAGAAAAGATTTCGGACTTCCTAAGCATTGCTGGTGCACATTATGCATTATTGAAATTCGAGGATGTTCGGATAATACGAGATATGCGGAACAGTGTAAATCGTCTCGTTAATTGTGAAACGGCGAATCTAAATAAAACGATTAGTGCGGCTATTAGACAAGTAGAAAATATACGATTTATCGAAAATTCGGTTGGTCTAGATCAATTGCCAGAAAAATTACGAGAAATTGCAAGGTTGCGTGTTGAATATCAAGATGTTACATTGAAAGAATTAGGTGAAATGGTTTCGACTGGGAACGTTAGTAAATCAGGTATTAATCATCGTTTACGAAAAATAGATGAAATTGCAGATGCACTTCGTAGAGGCGAAACAATTTAGTGAAATGGAGCGTAGAATGATGACAGAAAAACATGTCGAAGTAAAATTACCAGCAGGATTACAAGCGAGACAAGCAGCATTATTTGTTCAAGAGGCAAATCGTTATATAGCAGATGTATATGTCGAAAAAGATGACAAGAAAGTAAATGCCAAAAGTATTATGGGAATTATGAGCTTAGCGATAAGTAAAGGGATAACTGTAAACTTAAGTGCAGAAGGTTCGGATGAAGAAGAAGCAGTAGAAGCGCTAGCGAAATTTATTACAAATGAAGAATAGAAAAAACGCCTCACTCGTCATTACAGACGAAAAGGCGTTTTTTTTTTTTTGTAAGTTTGAAGCCATAGTTAAGGGGCTTATAGCTGCTGTTTATGGGGATATAGCACTACTTTATGGGTTCATACAGGCAATGTAGGGGCAGATAGCGACTTTCTAAATTCGAAGCCACTATCTAGGTGTTTATAGCCGCCGTTTATGGGGACATAGCTCCACTTTATGGGTTTATACATGCTCAGTAGGGGCAGATAGCGACACACTAGGTTCGAAGCAGCCGTTAAGGAGTATATAGCTTCCGTTTATGGGGACATAGCTCCACTTTATGGGTTTATACATGCTCGGTAGGGGCAGATAGCGGCTCACTAGGTTCGAAGCAGCTGTTAAGGAGTATATAGCCGCCGTTTACGGGGACATAGCGCCACTTTATGTGTTTATACATGCTCGGTTAGGGGCAGATAGCGATACACTAGGTTCGAAGCACGTATTAAGGAGTTTATAGGCGCTGTTTATGGGGATATAGCGCTACTTAAGGTGCTTATACGCGCTCAGTAGGGGCAGATAGCGACTCACTAGGTTCGAAGCAGCGGTTAAGGAGTTTATAGGCGCTGTTTATGGGGAGATAGCGCTACTTAAGGTGCTTATACGCGCTCAGTAGGGGCAGATAGCGACTCACTAGGTTCGAAGCACGTGTTAAGGAGTTTATAGCCTTTGTTTATGGGGACATAGCTCCACTTTATGGGTATATACATGCTCGGTAGGGGCAGATAGCGACACACAAGGTTCGAAGCACTTGTTAAGGTGTTTATAGCCGCTGTTTATGGGGACATAGCTCCACTTTATGTGCTTATACGCGCTTAGTAGGGGCAGATAGCGGCTCACTAGGTTCGAAGCAGCCGTTAAGGAGTATATAGCCGCTGTTTATGGGGACATAGCTCCACTTTATGGGGATATACATGCTCGGTAGGGGCAGATAGCGGCCCACTAGGTTCGAAGCAACCGTTAAGGAGTTTATAGCCTTTGTTTATGGGGAGATAGCGCCACTTTATGGGTATATACATGCTCGGTAGGGGCAGATAGCGGCTCGCTAGGTTCGAAGCACGTGTTAAGGAGTATATAGCCGCTGTTTATGGGAACATAGCTCCACTTTATGGGTTTATACGCGCTCGGTAGGGGCAGATAGCGACACACTAGGTTCGAAGCAGCTGTTAAGGAGTATATAGCCGCTGTTTATGGGGACATAGCGCCACTTTATGGGTTTATACATGCTCAGTAGGGGCAGATAGCGGCACACTAGGTTCGAAGCATGTGTTAAGGAGTCTATAGCCGCTGTTTATGGGGACATAGCTCCACTTTGTGGGTTTATACATGCTCGGTAGGGGCGGATAGCGACTCACTAGGTTCATAGCAGCAGTTTATGGGTTTATTAACGCTATGTAGGATTGGGTAGCCATTTTCTAGGTCAGAAAATAGCTATCCTACGCCAAAAAAATACCCAAGGAAATTAAAAATTTCCTTGGGTACGATTTTTATTAAGCTTTTTTCATTTCGCTACGGCTAATGATATGGTCGATTAAACCGTATTCTTTTGCACGTTCTGCAGTCATGAAGTTATCACGGTCTGTATCTCTTGAAACGACTTCTAGAGGTTGGCCAGTACGTTCCGCCATAATGCCATTTAATTTATCGCGTAAGTGTAAGATACGTTTAGCCGCAATTTCGATTTCTGTTGCTTGCCCTTGTGCTCCACCAAGTGGTTGGTGAATCATAACTTCTGCGTTAGGAAGCGCATAACGTTTTCCTTTTGCTCCAGCTGTTAGTAAGAATGCACCCATAGAAGCAGCCATACCGATACAGATCGTTTGTACATCTGGTTTGATGAACTGCATTGTATCGTAGATTGCCATTCCAGAAGTGATGCTTCCGCCTGGGCTATTAATATAGATGGAGATATCTTTTTCTGGATCTTCTGCTTCTAAAAATAATAATTGGGCAACGATGGAGTTTGAAACGTTGTCATCAATAGCACTTCCAAGCATGATAATACGGTCTTTTAGTAATCGTGAGTAAATGTCATATGCGCGTTCCCCACGATTTGTTTGTTCAATAACTGTAGGAATTAAATTCATCCTGATTGCCTCCTTCAAAAGTGGTATTGTAAGTTGATTACTGAGAAATATTCTCTCAGTTGTAACTTTATCATACACATTATGGTCAAGGAAGGTCAAATTTTAAGCTTCAAAATGAAAGGTTGAATTTTGCCCGTTCTATTTGTATAATAGATAAGTCGCTTGCCCTTGTAGTGTAATGGATAACACACAAGCCTCCGAAGCTTGTAATGTGAGTTCGATCCTCGCCGAGGGCATTACTAAAATATAATAACTTTTCCTGAAAGCACTCCAAACATTGTAATATCAATGTTTGGAGTGCTTTTCTACATTATTAATAGTATTATTGCCCCACATTTTCTTCCAATAAACCATCCCAATTATGTTGTAACATTCGCGTCACAAAAGTGGATTAGTATAAACCGTTAGATAGCGGTTATTAATTATACAGATGATTGGTAGTGATAAAAATGAAAAAAACAAAAAAAATAATTCTTAGAATAATAAAATGCGCGATTATAGGAAGCATGCTAGCAGTGGGAATAGTTACTTATTCATTTAAAATAGAACCAAAACGTCTTATTACTAGGGAGTATCAACTCGAGCTCACAACTGGAGGAGAGAATTCCATAAGAGTAGTGCAATTTTCCGATGTACATCTAGGTCCGAATTTTTCACTAAAGCAGCTAGAAAAGTTGGTAATAAAAATTAACAGACTGAAACCTGACGTAATAGCTTTTACAGGAGATCTTATGGATGTACCATCTCAGTTCGAGGGTAGGTTGAATATAAGCGATGTTCTGGGAAAGCTGAAAAGCACGTATGGAAATTATGCTGTTTGGGGAAATCATGACCACGGAGGAGGAGGGAACCGATTTTACGCGGATATTATGGTGAAATCTGGTTTTAAGGTACTTCGAAACGAGAGTAGCATAATAGACCTTGGAAATGGAAAAGTATTAAATGTTATAGGGTTGGATGATGCGATGCTTGGAAACCCTAATGTTCAAAAAGCATATTCGGGTGTTGATGAGCAAGGTGCTACTCTTCTTCTATTACACCAACCAGACCTTGTGGACGAAGTAGGGCATGAAAATTTTGATCTGGCACTTGCTGGGCATAGTCACGGAGGGCAGGTAGTTCTTCCAGTTGTGGGCCCAATAGTGACACCCCCTCTAGCCAAGAAATACACTAAAGGGATGTATAAGCTTGGGAATGATCATCATCTTTATGTGAATAGCGGAATAGGTACTACGAGAATTCCAATTCGGTTTTGGGATCCTTCAGAGATATCGGTTTTTGATTTAACTCTTTGATTACAGAAAATAAAAAGTCTTATCATTAGTTTGGTTAACTTTCGTGAAGCATTTTTTATTTTTTGGGGAAGTACTAAAAGCAGTAATTGGAAGGAGAATAGGAATGAATATTTTAATCGCAGATGACGAACAGCAAATGGTTAAAATACTCTCAGCTTATTTAAAAGAGGAAGGCTTCCATATTTTCGAGGCCAAAGATGGACAGGAGGCACTAAATATATTTGAGTCAAACAAGCTGGACATGGCCATTTTAGATTGGATGATGCCAAAGATTGATGGAATAGAGGCCTGTAAATATATTAAGGAAAACAGCAGTACTAAGGTTCTAATACTTACTGCGAAAGGTCAAAATGAAGATGAAATAAAGGCATTACATAGTGGAGCAGATGAGTATATTAAAAAGCCATTTGATCCGAGAATATTAATTTTAAGAGTGAAAAAACTTTTGAACATAAGCGAAGAAATAGAAGTGAGAGATCTTCGAATTAATGAGCATGAAAAAAAAGTATATAAGTGCAAGAAGCCACTACAACTAACAAAAATAGAATACGATTTGTTATTATCCTTCATTAAAAATAAAGGTGTTATTCTATCGAGGGACAAACTTGTTGATTTAATTTGGGGGATAGATTATGAAGGTGATTATCGAACGGTGGATACACATATCCGAAGGTTAAGGACGAAAATAGGGGATGACTTTATAAAAACCTACAGAGGAATTGGGTACTGCCTGGAGGTGATGGACGATCAAAATTAGGAATAAATTCACTGTTGGGATTTCATCTATCATTATTTGTATTTTTATCTTTTCAATTCTTATCAATATTTTCCTAGTAGATAGATATTATATTTATGAGCAAAGAAAGGTTTTAGACAAGGTAGCTAGTGAGATACAACGTGGAACTGACAACTTACAACAGATAGAAGAGAAATATGCAGTAACGATTGTTTATTCAAAGATTAGTGGAAGTTTGGATCAGTTCAATGAAAGAATAATTTCTGAATTTGACAGGAAAAAAATAAAGCTAAATAAATTTTGGATTACTGAAAGTACATTAAATACTTTGAAGGATAAAAGTGTCAATAAGCTATATGACCAAGGCAAAAGTAAATATCAAGTTTTGACTAAATTTATAAAAATAGATAATTATATTATTGCAATAGGGTTACCGTTGCCACATATGGAAGCAACAATCGAAATTATTAACAGATTTAATATTTTCTTGATGACTATTTCTGTAATTTTGATTGTTTTATTAGTAGTAATCCTCTCTAAAAAAATTACAAGGCCATTAGAGTCTCTGAAAGTTTTGTCTCAAGATATTGCTAATTTACACTTTAGAAAAGAAGAAATCAATACGAATGATGAGGTAGGCGAGCTTGCAAAAAGTATCAACATCATGAGTGAAAACTTAGAAAAAGCTCAAGAAGAGATTAATAGTCAAAATAAGCGGTTAAAGGAATTAATGTCCGATGTGTCCCATGAGTTGAAAACACCTTTATCCTTAGTGAAAGTTTATGAACAAGGAATATCAGATGGACTAGATGATGGAACATTCAGAGACACAATTGAAGAACAGCTTGAAAAAATGGATTTATTAATAGAAAAGCTTTTGTTTTGGACAGAATTAGAAAGCACCTCATTAAACAAGTACCCCTTTGAACTAGGGAAAAGGGTTGTTGCTATTGCAAGGAAATACAGGCTCATACTTGAGGAAAACGATATTCTTCTTTCTTTAAGTTTAGACATGGACATGGAATATGTAATCCATGCAGACAAAGCGGCAATTGATGTGGTACTCGATAATATAATAACCAATGCTATTAAATATACTAATGACAAGAATATAGAAATTGCTTTAACAAAAAATAATAATAGTGTAACGCTAACGATTGTTAATGGGGTTGGAGAAATGGACGAAAGTGATTTGCAAAATGTATGGAGACCTTTTTATGTACTAGAAAAATCGAGAAGTAAGGAGCTTTCTGGCACAGGTTTGGGCTTACCGATTATTAAGAGCATTTTGGAGAATCACGAGGTGGACTTTGGATTTGAATTAATGAATAGTAGGTTAACGTTTTTTGTAACATTCGCGTAACACACCTCCGATATTCTAATTTTGGAGGTGCAATACATGGAAAAAACAATAGCAATCATGTTAATTGCTGCAATTGCAGCGACTGTTCTTACGGGATGTATGAACAATGAAAGGAATAAAAGTAAAGAGCTCTATTCACAAATAGATCATAAAGATTTTACCTTTCAAGTAGATCCAGAGACATTAGCGTTGGAAGTGGAGTCCGATGGAATTACTGAAAGAGCATCGGAACCAATGGAGAAAATGAAAGTTACTAATTTACAGGACAGTGGAAATACGATGTCCTGGACTTATCCAGAAAAGGGAATTGATATTGAACTTGAAAAAAAAGAGAAGTATATAGACATAAACATCAAATCGAACAAAGATGAAGAAAATTTATTTTCTTGGCCAAAAGTGACAGGAGATGGATATATGCTTCCATTAAATCAAGGTAAGTATATTCCAAGTGATGATCCTGTTTGGAAAGAGTATTTAAATGAAGAAAAAATGAAGGTGATTGAGTCTTTCTCTATGCAGTTTTTTGCAGTTGAAAAAAGCGATTATTCGGTAGTCTATATCATCAAAAATCCTTATAATAATGAAATTGCTTTTAATACAGAAAATGATATTTCATTTGCTTTTAATCATGAGTTTCCATCCATTAATAAACAGAAGGAATATGGCTTTAGAATATATGTAACAGAAAAAAATCCAGTACAAGTTGCAAAGACATATAAAAACTATTTGGTAGAACAAGGTGACTTTAAAACCTTAGGGCAAAAGGCAGAAGAAAATAGTAATATTGAAAAACTCTACGGTGCACCTCATGCTTATTTTTGGGATAGAACGGTGATTTCAGAGGAAAATATAAACTGGACAAAGTTGAGAGATGGTATACCTGATAACCTGAAGTTATGGATTCAGGAGTTATTAAATACAAAAGTTGATGATGGTTCAGAACTCTCAAAGGCTTTTGATAATCTAGACAACTTAGATTATGTAGACAAATATACTAAAAAAAGAATAGTGAAAAGCTTAAGTGCCGTAACACTGCTAAAAGAATTTTATAATACTGAAATATTTACGCAAATGGATAAGACAGCTCAAAAACAATTAGATATGGGTATATACAACTTGGATCCTGTGGAATTGATTGACCTAAATAAGCGATTATTGAAAAGCGTTCTTGGAAATGCAGTTGACCCCATTGAGAAGTGGGCAGATGCTAATACGGTGGATGTAATCAAGGATATGAAGCAATCAGGGTTAGAAAATATGTGGATTGGTTTGGATGACTGGCAAGAAGGGTTTATCAAACCAGAGTTAGTAAAAGAAGCAGAAAACCAAGGATATTTAATAGGGACGTATGATTCATACCATTCCATTCATGAACCAGGGAAAGAAAAGTGGGAAACAGCTAAGTTTAAGGATACTTCCCTTTTTGAAAATGCAACTGTAAGTAATAAAGATGGGAACAAAATAGAAGGTTTCCAAGGCCAAGGAAGAAAGCTAAATCCCGTACTAGCGATGCCTAGCGTAAAAGAAAGAGTAACTTCAATTTTAAATACTGGTGTA
Organism: Psychrobacillus glaciei; assembly: GCF_008973485.1. GTDB lineage: Bacteria > Bacillota > Bacilli > Bacillales_A > Planococcaceae > Psychrobacillus > Psychrobacillus glaciei. Next base: position 3,096,428 of record NZ_CP031223.1, on the reverse strand, counting down.
ACATTTAACTCCTGGTTTTTAGATACAGATGGCACTGGTGAAATCTTTGATGATTATTCGCCAGAACATATTACAACGGAGGCTCAAGATGTCCAGGCTAGAATTGAACGGTTGGATTATCTGCAAAAAGAATGGGGTCTGGTAGTTGGTACCGAGGGTGGAAATGATTTTGCTAACCAAACTATTGCTTTTGCACATGGAATAGAAACACCATCATTTTCTTGGATGGATGAGGACATGGGGAAAAATAAAGAGAGTGAATACTATGTAGGAAGATACTATTCTAGTACTGGCGGGGTTCCCGAAATGTTTTCTAAACAAATACCTGTAAAGGAGAAGTACAAGAAGCTATTTTTGGATACAGCTTACACAATTCCACTATATAAGTTAGTTTATAACGATTCAGTAATTACGACTCATTGGTGGGGATGGGGAACATTGAAGTTCGAAGACGAAATGGCAAATAGAATGTTATATGAAATACTCTATAATGTGCCACCTTTATATCATCTAGATAAAAACGAGTGGAAAAAACATAAAGAAGCAATCGTAAGCCACTCTAAGGTTTGGTCAACTTTTAGTAAAAAAGCGATTATGGAAGAAATGACAGATTTTCAAGTGTTAACAGATGATAGATTAGTTCAAATGACAAAATACGGAGAATCATTAACTGTAGTGGCAAATTTTTCGGAAGATGAGTTTGATTTCCAAGGTGAGTTAATACCGAGTAAGTCTTTGTTAATCATAGATGGAAATGATAAAACGATGTATTCACCTTCTAAGTAAAAGAGACTATTGTTAAGTTTTAATTAATTAAAAAGCATCGATCGCTCCTATCATTCTTGAGCAATCGATGCTTTTTTTTATAGGACAATGATGTATTAATCATCCGCCATAAGATTACCCAAAATTTCTCCGATAATAGTGTAGTAGATGGTTCTGCCGAAGCACTCAGGAATTGGTGAAGACCAGATGCACTTAAGGAAGCATGCGCTTTTCTCACTGTGCATGCTTTATTCATTTTTTATGCGCTTATTAAACGAGACAGCATAAGCATTATGACGGAAGTGAAGAACGGGATCATCCGTTAGTTCAATACCCACGCCGACTAAGGTAGGGTCAAATAAAATTGCTTCATTTGGATATCGGATTTTACTTAAAGTCAGTCGACCAACTACAATCTGTTGTCTATCGTCCGGCCAAGGATCTGTTGAATCATCGGTAGCATCGCCCTCTTCTCCTAAACGAATAACTAAGTTAAATAAAACAGACCCATTCAGTACTCTCTCGTGGAGTTCTTCACTGAGATAGTCAGGAGAAGTTATTTTAGCTTCTGAATTTTTCAGCGGATTTTTTTCTTGTGCGGGTTGCCACTCATATTTGATCGCTTGGCGTTTTCCTTCTTTATTCACAAAATAAAAAGCGTGTATTGGGTAATAATGGAGTCGAGCATAACTTATGGGTGGCTGTTTAAATTGTTCTTTTAGCGCAAGTAATATGTTTTTTCTTTCGGGATACTTTTTAATAATATTCAGTATACCTATTCCTAGATCCACTTTATCAAGTCCAGTTTTGTCAGCGGTTAAAATTTTCAACATGTCTATAAAGGTTTGAGGATCTTTTGTTATGAACATAGGGATTGTGGTGCTCACCAGATGACTTGCAGTTCCATTTGGTAGGTGAAACTGAACGGACATACCTTTGAAAGGGGAAAGAAAATCCGCTGCTGTTGGGTTTGGTGGACTGTTAGAAAAGCGAACAGTTGCAGGTACAGGTTCATTTTGCAAGTGTGCAGCGGTAGTATACGGTATTGCATTTCCATTCGGTGTAAAGATTGCTTCATAAAACACTCCCTTAGCATGCGCGCGACGGGCTCCGGGAAACTTGCCCTGAATCTTTTCCAGTGTGTCAATTGCGTCTGTTGGCAAAGGATCATGAGGATCGTTAAAATTATTTATGTGAATCACCTCCATTAAACATTCTATTTCAGCTATACCCCAAAACTTTTATATTAATCAAAGGAGATAGCCACATTTTTTTGAAACCATTTAATGTTTTTTTTCGTATAGTTAAATAGGTTTCACATTTTCGATTTAAAGGTAGAAATATAATATACTTAATAAGAGGTGAATGAGATGAAGAAATTATTTGGACCGCTTATAACTATAATTGTGATTATTGCTATCTTTGCGGCCATTTTAATACCGAGTTATAACGGTTTTGTAAATGGAGAAGAAGATGTCAATAAGGCATATGCTCAAGTGGAAAACCAATTGCAACGTCGTTTGGATTTAATTCCCAACCTTGTGAATACGGTAAAAGGTTTTGCTTCACATGAAAAAGAAGTACTTAGTAATATCGCGGATGCACGTTCAAAGTTAGCAGGAGCAAGTACACCAGAGGAACAAGCAAGTGCGAATGATCAGTTATCTGGAGCATTAAGCAGATTGTTAGTTGTAGTGGAAAATTATCCTGATTTAAAAGCAGATGCAAACTTCCGTCAATTAATGGATGAACTTGCTGGAACAGAAAATCGTTTGTCCGTAGCAAGACAAGACTATAATGGGATAGTTTCAGACTACAATAAAAAAGTAAAACGCATGCCTGGAAGTATTATTGCTTCTATTTTTGGCTTCGATGAAAAAGAATATTTTAAAGCAGACGCAAATGCGAAAGAAGCGCCAGTCGTTGATTTTGAAGGAGATGGCAAGTAATGAGGAAAGTTGCGCGAATGCTCATAGTTGCGCTACTTTTATTTCTTTCGATTCCATTAGTAACTGTAGCAGCATCTAATATACCAAAACCTATTCCTGGTGAATCCTATGTGCAAGATTACGATGGCTATTTATCACCAACGACCAAGAAGCAAATAGAAGAGCTTGGTCTCAAATTAGACAAAGCAACAGGTTCACAAATTGTCGTTATGATTATCAATTCTCTAAATGGGCAAGATGTTAATCAATTTAGTACAGATGTCATAAGAGAATTTGGTATTGGAGATCCTAAGAAGAATAATGGTGTTTTATTGGTGATAGAAACGGATCCAACTAAAAAAGGCGATAGAGACGTAGATATTACAGTGGGATATGGATTAGAAGGAGCTTTACCTGATGGGAAAATTGGCCGTATTCTCGATGAATATACAAAACCTTTATTAGTTGATAGTTCAGTGGATGATGCTGTGCTTACTACTTATCAAGTGTTATTTAATGAAGTCGCAAAAGAATATGGTTTAGAAGGCGAGCTTTTGGACGTGAAAGATCCATCTGCATCAGACGGCGGTTTTTCGATTTCTACCATCATTGGAATCATCGTAGTCATTTATTTTATTTTTACCATCATGAAAAATGGTGGCGGTGGCGGAGGAAGTAATGGTAGAAGACGACGCTCGATTATGTTTGGTCCAGGAAGTTTCGGAGGTGGCTTTGGTGGCGGCTTCGGAGGCGGTGGAAAAGGATCTGGTGGAGGTTTCGGTGGCTTCGGCGGAGGTAGTTCCGGAGGCGGTGGAGCTGGACGTAAGTGGTAAATCATAAATGGAAAAAGCCCTTAATAGGGCTTTTTCTTTGTAATTTCACTTTGTTTCCATATTGTAATTGTTCAGATAAAATACGTAAGAAGTAATGAATGGGGGCTTGGGAATGAAACTAGTAGAGATTAACAAGGATAACTGGCTACGCACCGTTTTATTGACTACTAATGGGGATGGGAAGGCGACCGTAGTAGAAAAATTTGTAGCCTCCAATGCGCTATCTATTGTGCAATCGATTTACGAAACTGGATGGATTGTTAGAGGGATAGAGGTAGATGACAAGATTATCGGCTTCACTATGTATGGATTAGATGAAGATACTAAGAATTACTGGATATGTAGATTAATGATTGATCACACCTGTCAGGGGAAGGGCTACGGTAGAGAGGTAATTCAGTTAATCTTGGACGAAATGAAGAAGCTAGATGGCTGTGAAACGATCTATATTTCGACGGAGCCAGACAATGTAGTAGCCATAAAACTATACGAAAGCTTCGGATTCCAAAAAACAGGCAAGATCAATGAAGGAGAAGCGGAGTTTGTATTGAAACTGTGAGTGGGGAGAGAGCAGAGGCTCTTCTTTTTTGCTTGTCGTAAACAACCTTTCAACAAGAAAAAACCAACAATTAGTTGGTTTTTTGATTATTAATTTTCAGCAAATTCACCGATCATCCGCTTGATCTCTTCATATATCACAACATGTGGTTCAGTAGTGATATCACCAAGAAATCCAAAATCATCCCCGGGGGAGAACATCAGCATTCCATCCTTGTATAATGTAATAGTATACAAAATAGTTCCTTTGTCTACTTCGTTTGTTAGGTAAAGATGATAATTATCCATTTGAGGGAGAGCTTCAGCCCTTTCTCTGCTTTCTTGCTCAGATGCCTCTTTGATAGGAAGATGGTCAATTGTCGCCAGAATAGAATTTATTTGATTTCTAGCGGATGTACAACCATGGAGATTTCTCGACGTATTATCATTCTCGTAAATCTTACCGTTGAAGCAAAGGGTATCGAAGGAAACACTTTCCCTAAAAGTGGGAGTTCTTACATCTTCATTGCCCCCTACGTAAGCGTTAAAATTCTTTATTTTCTCTAGAAGCTCCATGCCACCGCTGCCCTTAACTCCGTTATATCTACCGATTTTTCCTGGTTCAGAAGTAGAAAAGATAAATTCTTCTCGGAATGTATGAAAAATTTTCTGTCCTTGGCTATTCGTTAAGGAAACCTCAATTACTGGGTGATAGATATTCGGATGATCTTTCTCTGGCTTAATTTCAACGTTCTCTAAATGCATCTCTATATCTTTATTCTCTAAAAAATAGTCGTACTTGAATACAAGATTGGTATTAATTAAGGATGTCAGAACACCTTCACTAAAATATTCACCAAAAGTGTTTGGAAAATAATCCATTAGGTCCGTGTATTCCTTTGATTGCAGAAGTTGATTATACTGCTCTTGGTTCTCCGTTTTCGTCTCACTTTGTAAATCCATCCAGTTGTTCATTAAACGTAAATACTCTTCATCAGGTCCATTGTATTCTCTCTCTAATACTGCTTTTATAACTTTTTCATTAGAAAGAGGCTTAGCTGATTGCTCTGTCTCCGAGGGATTAGAAATAGTAATGAAGAGAAAGGAGGCAATTGCTATTATTGCTAATGAAATAAAGGCAGGGAATATATTGCGTTTTCTCTTTGTTTCTATTCTATCTTTTAAGGCTAGCCACGTATTGCGCTTTGCTTCCTCTGAACGCTCCACATCTTTCATTTCCTCAAAAAACTCATCAAATTCTTTACGTGGTTTCATTTGCAAGACCTCCTTTCTGATGAAACTCCTTTTTAAGTGCCTCAAGTGCTCGCATCATTTTCATTTTTACTTTTGCTTCGGTCCAACCGAGTATATAGGCTGTTTCTTGAATGGAGCATTCTTGTACCTTTCGTAGGAGCAGGACTTCTTGATAATCTTTTTTTAACTTACTTAAAGAGTCATACATCAAAGAAAGTTGCTCCTTTTGTTCAAATTGACTCTCTGGTGATAATGCGTTTGTTTCTAAATCATGCTCTTTATCGAAGGAGAAAAATTGGATGACTCTTTTCCTCCGAAAAAAATCATAGGTTACATTACGTGCTATTTTTAATAGCCAGGTGGCAGTGGACGCCTGCTTGTTAAAGGCTTTTAGTCCTTTATATGCTTTATAAAATGTTTCTTGTGTAAGATCCTCGGCACATTCTCTATGACGGACAAGTAAGTATATATAGCTGTAAACTCGATCGCTGTGCTCTTTGTATAGCTTTTCCATTTCCATCTTCTGACCTCCCCTTATTGCTATAGACGAAGGAGTAAATAAAAAGTATCGCTTTTATTGTACCTTTTTAGGAAATAATTTGTATTTAAGTCTAAGTGCTAAATCAATCCTGGTGATTATTATGTTCTTTCCGACTAATACATTTAGGCTAATGTACGATTAGTTTTCCGTCTTACTCTAGGGATAATGCGTCTTAGTGACCGCCAGGATTTCCGCTCTAGGTGGACGCTTTCCGAGGGGGGAGCGATGAGCCAGCACCGTCGCATGTGCGCCGTTTATGCTGTCTCATCTGTCTCCCTGATCCCTTCGGAGTCGCCACCTGCCGCTGCAATCCAGCATATTTGCTAACTATTCAGTGTTACTATTCACTTATTAATCTTAACTATATTATCTAAAATAAAATCCAATAAATGGTTGGACGAGTCAAATCACGGGGAGAATGCCACTACTTTCTCTTAATAAAGCCTTAACTTTGCCTTAAATTATATGTCTCCATTGAAAATATTCCGTATGTTGCGCATTATTTATTGGGTGATAATATCCGGATTAGTAGAGTGGATAACTTTGCGCAATACTACTGAATAGTTAATATGTTTCTTCTGGATTGGAGCGAAAGGGCGGCGACTCCTACCGGAGGCCAACAGGATGTTGGTCACGAAGGTGTTGCCACACGATGTGGCGCTTCTAGCCTTCGATCTCTGTGGGCAAATGAGACTTCACAACGAACGCGTAGCGGCGGTGAAGGCTCATCGCTCACCCGGTGGAAAGTGTCCGCCCTGCAGCGGAAATCCCAGCGGCAACTTTCTTACGACGTAATATATCTAAAAAGCGAACTGAAATATAAAAATGTAAGCCAGTATCTCGTTTCATTAAATAGAAGAAGATGGATAATCAACGGACTTGATGCAAAACGACACACGATTTTATTTTCTAAAAAGACTATAATAAAAAGTATCAAATGATTTTTGGAAGGGATGATATAAAATGATTGTCCATTTCTACACGAGACCAGGTTGTCATTTATGTGAAGAGGCAAGACTTATGCTGAAACTTGTGCAGGAAGATATAGCGTTTGAAATAAAGGAAGTAAATATAGAAGAAAATGAAGCACTACACGAAAAATATATGCTGATGATTCCAGTAGTTGAATTCGAAGATGAAATTATTCAATATGGACAAGTAGATTATGCAACACTTCTGGAAGCATTCCTTAAATGATGCTCCAGATTTTTTTTATAGATTTTCTTCGAATCGCAAGTTAGCTTCGATAAATCGCAAATTAGGAACACGTAATCGCAAGATCATCTCTCCAATTCACAACATTCCCCAATGTCTGCCTGTAGAATGCTCATCTCGTCTCAATATTTTCCAAAAAATAATGCACTAGTCTTGCTAATGTGCATATAGTATTGTATGATGATTTTAGAAATTCACTTTTTTTTATGCAAGTGGGACATTTTTTAAGTAAGTGGGACAAAAACGTACCAATAAGTTTGGAAGTGAAATATGGAGTCTTTACTCACTGCTCAGTTAAAGCTAATTCCTGAAATGAGTGATTTGTTACAAAAAAGGTACCAAGTACTTCAGATGATTCAATTATCTAAAGGGATTGGTAGGCGAGTTTTAGGAGAACAATTAGGTTTGTCGGAAAGAGACATTCGGAAAGAATTAGACGCTTTAAGAAATCAAGGATTAATTGAAATATCACGTGATGGAGCAGCAATTTCTCCTGAAGGAACAAAAATATTAATGGAATTAAAAGAAGTAGTTCGCGAATGGTCAGGAAGATTACAACTGGAGCAAACACTTTCAAAAATTTTACACATAAAAGAAGTAATTATTGTACCAGGAAATGTAGATACTAATACGAATGCAACCATGCTTTTATCTCAAGAAGCGGCTAAGTTTTTGGAAAGCATCTTGTCTAATGACAAAATAGTAGCAGTAACAGGCGGTTCAACCATTGCATCCATCTCTAATTTTGTTCAAGATACAACAAAATGGAAAAATTTAATGTTTATCGCAGCTCGAGGCGGAGTTGGAAAAGATGTAACGTTACAAGCAAATACAATCGTTTCTCTTTTTTCCAATAAAACAAACGGATCATATCGCACATTATATATGCCGGATAGTTTAAGTGAAGAAGCATACACTACGATGAAGAAAGAGCCTTTCATTCAAGAAATGATGGACCTATATGAAAAAACAAGCATTATTATTCATGGTATTGGTGATGCCGAAGAAATGGCTCGAAGAAGAAATTCTAGCGAAGAAGAGATTGAGCGTTTAAAAGAAAACGGTTCGGTTAGTGAAGCATTTGGCTATTACTTTAATGACCAAGGCGAAGCAGTTCACCGAATACGAACAATTGGAATTCAGTTAAAACAATTAAAAAATATAGAGCATTTACTTGCAGTTGCAGGTGGTGCCAAAAAAGCAAAAGCACTTTTGTCTTATTTTAAACAAGCGCCGGAACAAACCGTGTTAGTGACCGATGAAGGTGCTGCAAATGAAATGATGAACATAATCTCACAAACCAATTAGGAGGAATATAAAATGACAGTAAAATTAGCGATTAATGGATTTGGACGTATAGGACGTAAAGTTTTTAGAGAAGCATTAGAACAAAATGAGTTAGAAGTAGTAGCAATCAATGACTTAACAGATGCAGCAATGCTTGCACACTTGTTAAAATATGATTCTGTCCATGGAATTTTAAATGCGGACGTTTCTTCTGAGGGTGATTATTTAATCGTAAACGGTAAGAACATTCGAGTTTTTGCTGAGAAAGACCCTTCAGCACTTCCATGGAAAGAGCTAGAAATTGATATCGTTATTGAATGTACTGGATTATTTAGTACAGCTGATAAAGCTGGGAAGCATATTGAAGCTGGAGCTAAAAAAGTAATTCTATCTCAACCTGCTAAAGACGATATGCCTACATTTGTTATGGGTGTAAATGCGGATAAATATAATCCAGAAACAGATCATGTAATATCCAATGCATCATGTACAACAAACTGTTTATCACCACTTGCAAAAGTTTTACAAGATCAATTTGGTATTAAACGTGGCATGATGACAACTATTCACTCATACACGAATGATCAACGTATTTTGGACTTACCGCATAGTGATTACCGTCGTGCTCGTGCAGCAGGAGAATCTATGATTCCAACTACAACAGGAGCAGCATCAGCAGTTGCGAAAGTACTTCCTGAACTTAAAGGGAAATTAGATGGTATGGCAATCCGCGTACCAACACCAAACGTATCATTAGTAGACTTTGTAGCAGAGCTTGAAAAAGAAGTAACAGTAGAAGAAGTAAATGCTGCTTTAAAACATGCTTCTGAAAATGAACTAAAAGGAATTCTTGCTTTCAATGAACTTCCATTAGTTTCAATTGACTATAATGGAAATACAGCATCTTCTACAATTGACGGGCTTTCAACGATGGTATTAGGAGATAATATGGTGAAAGTATTATCTTGGTATGACAATGAATCAGGATACTCTTCGCGCTGTATCGACCTTGCTTTACTTATGGCGAAAAAAGGATTGTAATCGTTACTTAGCATAGCGATTATGCGTAATAACCTCTATAATGAAAGAGGGTAAAAGGAGCAAGGGTTACCCTTCGCTCCTTATTTTTATACATATAAGGAGGCTTATCTCATGAATGAAAAACAAACAATGAGCGATGTAACTTTACAAGGAAAGCGTGTGTTTTGCCGTGTAGACTTTAACGTGCCGATGGAAGATGGAGCGATTACAGATGATACACGTATTCGTGCAGCATTACCGACGATCAACCATTTAATTGAACAAGGTGCGAAAGTAATCTTAGCTAGCCATATGGGACGACCAAAAGGTGAAGTGAAAGAAGAACTACGTTTGACAAAAGTAGGAGAGCATTTAGCGAAACTTTTGGATAAGCCAGTGAAAAAATTAGATGAATCGATTGGAGCTACAGTTGAAGCAGCAATTTCTGAAATGCAAAATGGAGATGTTGTTTTATTAGAAAATGTCCGCTTCCATGCAGGGGAAGAAAAAAATGATGCAGAGCTTGCAAAAGCATTTGCAAGTCTAGCAGATGTGTATGTGAATGATGCATTTGGTGCAGCTCATCGTGCACATGCAACAACAGAAGGAATTGCAAAATTACTACCTGCTGTATCAGGCTTGTTAATGGAGAAAGAATTAGATGTTTTAGGAAAAGCTTTATCTAATCCGGAACGTCCATTTACAGCAATTATTGGTGGATCAAAAGTGAAAGATAAAATTGGTGTTATCAATCATTTATTGGACAAAGTAGATAATATATTAATCGGTGGAGGCTTATCGTATACATTCACCAAGGCACAAGGGCATGATGTTGGAAACTCTTTATTAGAGGAAGATAAAATCGAATTGGCTCAGTCTTTTATGGAAAAAGCGAAAGAAAAAGGTGTTTCTTTTTACTTACCAGTAGATGTTGTCGTAGCAGATGCGTTTTCAAAAGATGCCAATACGAAAGTAGTGGATATTGACCAAATTCCTTCCGACTGGATGGGGTTAGATATTGGACCGAAAACAGCTGCTTTATATGCGGATGTTATTAAAAATAGTAAGCTGATTATTTGGAATGGACCGATGGGTGTATTCGAAATGGATGTATTTGCGAATGGTACTAAGGGTGTGGCGAACGCAATGGCCGATACAGATGGTTACACGATTATTGGTGGTGGAGATTCAGCAGCAGCTGTTGAAAAATTCAATGTTGCAGATAAAATGGACCATATTTCAACTGGTGGAGGAGCTTCCTTAGAGTTTATGGAAGGCAAAGATTTACCGGGTGTATCTGCTTTAAACGATAAGTAATGGAGGAGATTTTATATGCGTAAACCAGTGATAGCAGGAAATTGGAAAATGTATAAAACACTTGCCGAAGCGAAAGATTTCGTCGAGCAGTTAAAAGAAAAACAAGTAGATAGCAATAAAATAGAAACGGTTATTTGCGCTCCAGCATTATTTTTAAATTCACTTGTACAAGTTGCAAAAGATTCTTTTATATCCATCGGTGCCCAAACAATGCACGAGGAAAAAGAAGGAGCATTTACAGGGGAAGTCAGTGGAAATCAACTTCAAGATTTAGGCGTACAATATGTTGTAATTGGACATTCCGAAAGACGTCAATATTTCAATGAAACAGATGAATCCGTCAATAAAAAAGTAAAAGCCGCGTTTGAGAATAACTTAACGCCTATTATTTGTGTAGGAGAAACTTTAGAACAACGTGAACAAAATGAAACAGAGAGCATTGTATCTACACAAGTAATGGCTGCTTTAGAAGGACTTTCAGAAGAGAATGTGAAAAATTCAATCATTGCGTATGAACCAATTTGGGCAATCGGAACAGGTAAAACTGCAACTGCAGACGATGCAAATGATGTGTGCCAAGCAATCCGTGAAACAGTTCTAGACGGATTTGGAGAAGAAGTTTCAAGTAGCGTACGCATTCAATATGGTGGAAGTGTGAAACCGGAAAATATTGAAGAATTACTTTCCAAAGAACATATTGATGGCGCGCTAGTTGGTGGGGCAAGTTTACAAGTAGATTCATTCGTGAAGCTATTGGAGGCTGGTCAAAATGCCTAAAAGCCCAGTTGCTTTAATCATTCTGGATGGATTTGGAGTGCGACATGAATCGTATGGAAATGCGGTTATTCAGGCAAACAAACCCAACTTTGATCGATATTGGGCCGAATATCCGAATGGTACTTTAATAGCATCAGGTGAAGCGGTGGGCTTACCTGATGGTCAAATGGGTAACTCGGAAGTAGGGCATTTAAATATAGGGGCAGGAAGAATTGTTTATCAAAACTTAACTCGAATTCATAAATCGATTCGTGAAGGGGATTTCTTTTTAGAGCCTAAACTTATAGCGGCAATGGAACATGCGAAGAAACATGGCGGGAAACTGCACTTAATGGGATTACTTTCAGATGGTGGGGTTCATAGTCATTACACGCATTTATTCGCATTATTAAAATTAGCAAAAGACCATGGGTTACAAGATGTATTTGTTCATGGATTTTTAGATGGTCGTGATGTCGGACCACGTACTTCCGTTGGGTATGTAGAAGAAACAGAAAAGCAAATGAAAGAAATCGGTGTAGGTAAATTCGCATCGATAAGTGGTCGCTATTATGCAATGGATCGCGATCGCCGCTGGGATAGAGTAGAACTTGCTTATAAAGTCCTCGTTGACGGAGTAGGAAAAACAGCTGAAACGGCAACAGCCGGAATTCTTAAGTCATACGAAGAAGATGTTGCGGATGAATTTGTACTTCCTTTCGTTATTGAAGAAGATGGAAAACCAGTTGCGACGATTGACTCGGGAGATGCAGTTATATTCTTTAATTTCCGACCTGATCGTGCGATTCAATTATCTTTAGCATTAAATACACCAACATTTGATAGCTTTAAGTTAAGTGAAAAGCATCCAACAAATTTAAAGTTTGTGACGTTCACGCATTATAGTGATGAAGTTGTATCGGATGTTGTTTTTGAAAAAGCAAACTTATCTAATACAATTGGAGAAGTTCTTTCCGCACATCATAAAACACAACTACGCATTGCGGAAACAGAGAAATACCCACATGTAACATTTTTTATGAGTGGTGGACGTGAAGAGACATTTCCTGGAGAACAACGGATTTTAATAAATTCACCAAAAGTGGCTACGTATGATTTACAACCCGAAATGAGTGCGTATGAGGTAACGGATGCACTTTTAGCTGAAATAGCCAATGATAATTTCGATGCAATCATATTAAATTTCGCTAATCCAGATATGGTTGGCCATAGTGGAATGCTAGAGCCTACGATTAAAGCGATTGAAGCAGTGGATGAGTGCTTAGGTAAAATAGTAGATGCCATTACTTCAAAAGGCGGATATGCAATTATTACTGCAGATCACGGAAATTCAGATGAAGTAACTACACTAGAAGGCCAGCCAATGACTGCACATACGACTAACCCTGTTCCTGTTATCGTAACAAAGAAAAATGTTGCCCTTCGTCCTAACGGAATTTTAGCCGATTTGGCACCAACCATGTTACACTTATTAGGGATAGAAACACCGCCTGAAATGACAGGTAAAACACTAATCGAAACGGAGAGTTAAAAATGCCAATTATTACACAGATTCAAGCTCGTGAAGTATTAGATTCACGTGGGAACCCAACAGTAGAAGTAGAAGTTTTTACAGAAAGTGGCGCATTTGGTCGTGCAATCGTTCCATCTGGTGCATCTACTGGTGAATATGAAGCGGTAGAACTTCGTGACGGTGACAAAGCAAGATACCTAGGTAAAGGTGTTTTAAAAGCAGTAGATAACGTAAATAACATAATCGCAGCGGAACTAGAAGAGAAATATTCAGTATTAGATCAAGTAGAAGTTGATCATGCAATGATCGATTTAGATGGCACAGAAAATAAAGGAAACCTTGGTGCAAATGCAATTTTAGGTGTTTCCATTGCTGTTGCCCATGCTGCGGCAGATTATTTAGGACTTCCTTTATATCAATATTTAGGTGGATTTAATGCGAAGCAACTGCCAGTTCCAATGATGAATATTGTAAACGGTGGGGAACATGCAGATAATAACGTAGATATTCAAGAATTTATGGTAATGCCAGTTGGAGCAGAATCATTCCGTCATGCACTTCGTATGGGTGCAGAAATTTTCCATAGCTTGAAATCGGTATTAAAAGATGCAGGATTAAACACTGCTGTTGGTGACGAAGGCGGATTTGCACCGAACTTAAAATCGAATGAAGAAGCATTATCTACTATTATGACTGCTATCGAAAAAGCAGGATATAAACCAGGAGAAGATGTCCTTCTAGCAATGGACGTAGCAGCTTCTGAGTTGTTCAATAAAGAAGATGGTAAATACCATTTAACTGGTGAGGGCGTTGTAAAAACTTCTGAAGAAATGGTTGCTTGGTATGAAGAACTTTGCGAAAAATACCCAATCATCTCAATCGAAGACGGCTTAGATGAAAATGACTGGGCTGGACATAAATTACTAACAGAACGTTTAGGGAAAAAAATACAATTAGTTGGAGACGATTTATTCGTTACAAATACGAAAAAATTGGCACAAGGAATTGAACAAGGCGTTGGAAACTCGATTCTTGTAAAGGTAAACCAAATTGGTACACTTACAGAAACTTTTGACGCAATCGAAATGGCGAAACGCGCTGGCTATACAGCTGTAATTTCTCATCGTTCAGGTGAATCAGAGGACGTAACAATTGCCGATATCGCAGTTGCAACAAACGCTGGGCAAATTAAAACAGGTGCACCTTCTCGTTCGGATCGTGTAGCCAAATACAATCAATTACTTCGTATTGAGGATCAGTTATATGAAACTGCTCAATACTTAGGTAAAAAAACATTCTATAACTTAAAATAATGAGAAAAAGCTACTTAACGAGTGAATCGTTAAGTAGCTTTTTTTACGGATTAGGAAAGTATATGAATTATCGTAACGAGAAACCAGTATTCATAGTAATACTGCGGATTTCCGTTTCAGGTGGACGCGTTCCGCGGGGTTAGCGATGAGCCCTCACCGCCGCATTTGCGTCGTTTGTGATGGCTTATCTGTCTCCGAGGAACGAAGGCTAAGAGCGCCACATCGTGTAGCAACGCCTTCGTGACCAACATCCAGTTGGCCTCCGTCCGGAGTTGCCACCTTTACACTACAATCCATTAAGTGAATGGTACCTAAATAGAAGATATAGCCCAGCTATCGCTAAGAGGATAGAATTAGTTTAAGTAAACGTAGCAGATGTTTTATGCCTGGTATTTCTTACGGATTAGAAAAGTGTATAAGTTTTTATACCATGAACAGGTTGATTTCCGCTGCTTGAGGGTGCTCCAATCAACAGTGCAAAAAGAAAGACAATATGCTTCCGGTAACGGGTTTGGTTTATGGGGAGAAAACATTAAATAACTACCTAATCGGAGACACAATTCGCATATGAATTGTTGTCTTTTTTTTTTGTTGTTATATCAATGCTTTGGTTGATTTAACAAACTAATAAACACATCAATGCGCACACAAATTGAAGACACCATAAATTTATGAGGAGTGGTTAAACAAATGTTAAAACTGTTGTGATTTAGATATACTAGACTTATTTTTTGAGGAAGATTTGAAATTTTATGTTAAAGTAAATCTAAATATTGCGAAAAGTTCAGCTTGAACTAACACCGCAGTTCAATAAAGAGTTAAAACATTTGTCAATCTTTTTAAAGTCATTCGTGATTACCCTGAAAAGTTGGCTGCACTAAATGAATGGACTCCATTTTCAAGAGAATAATATTATGCTTCTTAAGATTTTGAAATAGGAGATGAAATTGAAGATGCTAGAAAATTTTTTAATTAGACGTTGGCAGGCTATTGGCGCTAAGACTTCCGATAGAACAGGATGGAAATATTTTGATGGTGACTAAACGAATGAAAGAGACTCAAATTGAACATCAACCGGCAATAAAGCTGTTGGAAAGGTACAAAAGGGATGATGTACTTGCTTATACAGATCCAGCTTACATTATCGAAACTCGAACTAAACGTCATTACAAACATGAAATGACAATAGAGGATCATATTGAGTTGCTTGATGTATTAGAAGCTTATCGAGGACCTGTTCTTTTATCTGGATATGCACACAAAGTATACGACGATAGATTGAAGCACTGGCGAAGAGAAACGTTAAATGTTACAGCAGAAGCTGGCGTAAAGAGGCAAGAAGTTCTTTGGATTAATCCTGTAGCAGCAGTGTTTAGAAATAAGCAGTAGTCTTTCAAACTCTTTGTCGCTTTCTCTTAACTATCAAAGCTACCTAAAATCATAAAATCTACAAGTATTCCACTCACTGGATTTTCTGAACCTAATACACTAATTCCTAGAACTGTTACACCACTAATATTTGTAACATTAGCAGAGACATATTTCGCAGCAACATTCTTCTCTCGCATTTGTACTCTCGGTCTTGCATTTATCGAAGAATTAGTAGAATAAACGCTTGATACTGCATAGTCAATAGTTGTTAATAAGGGATTTCCATTAGCTAATCCATTGACTGTAAAATAAAGTGTAGCTATACCATTTGCGTCTGATGTAGCTTGTCCATAAACAATTCGCTTTGCTTTTTTCGGATTCGACTCTCCTACTTTAAACGCCTGAAAAGCTGTTGGTGCCAGTAAGAAAAATTCATTGCTCATAGCTATTCTCCCTTTGTAATACTTTTTCTTTGCTATCTATTACAAACAACAACTGTGATTAAATGTATGATTGTCTACACCTTAATATTCTATGTACTTTTTATTTGTTGGAGGGAGTGGAAAGAAATTATTTAGTGAACACATCGACCATATAGCGCAGTAGAAGAATAAGGTTGGTTAGGAGACGACCTTTATTGTTATTGAACTACATATTTAGTTGAATAAACTTCTTATCAATCGAGGGAAGATAGGAGAATTAATATGAAGAATGAATTTGATAACAAAACAAAAGAATATGTTATTGGTAGACCGACTTATCCAGAAGAAGTGGTAAATATAATTAAAGAATTGGGAATTGAAAAACAATCTACAATTGCGGATATTGGTGCAGGGACAGGGTTACTTACTCATTTGTTATGTAGATTAGGTTGTAATGTTTTGGCAGTTGAACCAAATATCGATATGCAAACAGATAGTGATTTTGCAAAAGAATATATAAATACTGTCCATAAGTATAAAGTTAAAACTACAGCTGGGATATCCGACTTTGACCCGCATAAAGAAAAAATGCACTTTTTCGGACAAGATTATACGATAGAATACTATGATTATTGGCATTCGGTAACGGAAGAAGGTTTTATTGGTGGTGCATTGTCTTTATCTTATACACCATCAATATTAGATAGTAATTATGAGGAATTTATTCAAGAACTTCGAAATTTGTTTTTTCATTATCAACAAGATGGAAAAGTCACTTTTCATTACAAAACGGAGGTATGTATTTGTGAATTTTTGTAATATTAAATTTGAAGTATATACTTTCTAATTCAATTAACGCTCTCCTTAGTGAAACAAACAGGGAATTAGGTGTTAATATCGAATTAATTATATGCAAGGAATAAATTAAACAGGTGGTGAAGATATGAAAGCACTATTAGTAATTGATGTACAAAATGCAATTGTGGAATTTAAAGATTTCCAGCGAGAACTGAGCATTATAGAAAATATAATTCAAGACTTCAAAGTAAACGAAGAACCCGTAATATTATAAGAAATATAGATGATGAAGAAATTAGCCCTTTTTATAAAGAATTACCAAGCTCAGAATTGCATCCTTCTATCAAAGAATATGCAGATATTGTAATTGAAAAGAAGAAACCAAGAGCATTCTTTCAGACAGATCTTAGTGAAAAGCTAAAGCAACTGGGTGTGGATCATCTATTTATAACAGGATTTAGCACTGAGTTTTGTTGCCAATTTACTGCAATAGCAGACTACGATAGGGGATATCAAGTCACATTTATTGAGGATGCTACAGGAACTGTTAATGACGAAGCTACATATGAAATGAAGGGATTGGATGTAAAGGATTTCGTGGGGACAGTTTTGCAAAGGTCTAATGTTATTGAAGTATTGGATTTAGAGGAATACGTTGATCATTATAAAACAAGCAAAAATGTTTTATTCTAGAAGATTGGAGTAAACTATATTAATATAATTCCACTAAACCGGCTAATTAAAGCTAGCTTCCTTTTTGTGTTAATGGAAGATTTTACTGGTACACCAATAAATAAAAAATAGTCGATTCCTTAACAAACAGGAATTCGGCTTTTTTGTTGTAATTTGCTTAGAGAACAAAACTTGCAAAATGTTGACTACGGGGTAAAAATATCTGAACTTGGAATTCATGCGAAACATACCTTATTAGAAAAGTATGTTCGAAAGGTGACTGGATACATTGGAAAGTCAATTAAATTCATTTATATATGGATTGCAACCTAGAACTCCCAAACAAGCTGTAGAACTATGGATATTAGGCATGGAAAACCGAAGTGGTGCTGTTCAATATGCAGTGCTTTCGCCATCTCTTCAAAAACTTACACGGAAGCAGTTCGAAGAAAACGGTTGGGTCACTGGACAATCAAGCCCGTGGGTTGCTAACGTTCACTTTGTGAAAGTAAATAACATTAGTGATACAGAGGTACAGTACACAATTGCATATGACTTACTAACTTCATATGCGAATTTTGGCAGAGGACATAAGGTTATTACTGTTAAAATGAATCCAGAACCCTATAGAACAAACTGGTCTATTACTAAAATAATAACAACATATTTTCAAAATGAAGCAGTAACCCCCGCTGAAATGGTAAGTAAATAAAGGTTAATTGAAATTGTATTACTTGGAATAGAAAAGCTTTCTTCTTCACTAACGGAGGGTTTTACTTCAAGAAGGAGTAAAGCCTTTTTTCTTTTTGAACTAAAGGTGTGTTACTTGAAGAAAAAGGTTTATTAAGAAGTATGACGAATAGTTAGTATTGGGATTTTTTTATTTTCTAGGAGGAAAAAAATGAAGATATTCAGCTTGATACAATTATTTACGGCTTTTTTTGCGTTTGGTATTTATTATTATTTTATCGAGTATGAGATAAATGATAATAGATGGATTAAATTTTTGATATTTGGCCTAGTTTGGTTTTCTCTTAGTTATTTTTCCAAGAAGTTTGAAGGAAGTTTTAAATTTTTTGATAAACGTATTGATAGTCAACTTAGTGTATGGATAGTATTAGGTTTAATTTTCATTCCATTTTTCATTGGTATTT
The DNA here is from genome assembly GCF_008973485.1 of Psychrobacillus glaciei. Taxonomy (GTDB): domain Bacteria; phylum Bacillota; class Bacilli; order Bacillales_A; family Planococcaceae; genus Psychrobacillus; species Psychrobacillus glaciei. The sequence goes on along the minus strand of NZ_CP031223.1, from coordinate 3,077,711 downwards.
TAAACTAACGGAGAGCTATAGTGAAAGATCATTCATTTGTAATTTGAGCACATTTTTCTTCTTATACTTAAGGGGTTAGTTGAAAAAGGAATATATTAAAGTATTCTAGGCGGTAAGAGAAATAACGTAGGGGGATTTCTAATGCATACAGATAATAAAAGAGTACTAGAATTAGTGGAATTTGATCAATATGATGTCTTGGGTTTAATAGAACATTCTGCATCAGTTGGCTGGGATTACGATGATAATGAAATTAGAACTGTTATGTCATCCGGCAAAATATTCGGGCATAAAAATGCTGTGGGGAAAATTGTCTCGAGTGCGGCAATTATACCTTATGATTCTGATTTAGCTTCAATTGGTATGGTTATTGTTAATAAAGAATACAGAGGTTTAGGTTTAGGAAAAAAGGTAACTCAGAAATGTATAGACAGTGTTTCTAAAGATACCTCAATAATGTTAATTTCAACTGATGATGGGAAACCCCTATATGAAAACATGGGTTTTATTACTGTGGACTATGTACATAAGTATTTTAGTGATAGTTATATTCAGTCTAAAATGTTAATTAATCTAGAAATTACCTTAGAGAAATACAGTGAGAATGATTTTAATGAAATTGTAGAATTAGATTCTGTTGCATTTGGTGATATGAGAAGAACATTTCTTCTTAACCGGATACTTCAATCAAAACAATTTTTAGTTGTTAGAAATCAAAAAGGGAAGATTATTGGATATGGATTATCCATATTAGGACCAATAAATCTAATATTAGGACCTATTGTTGCACCAAATCCCCAAATAGCAGCATTAATTATCGAGGGGTTAGCTCTTAATCATCAAGGAAAGTTAAGGATTGATGTGCCATCCAGTAATAACGAGCTAATGTTATTCTTGGAGAAAAGTGGATTTGTAAAAGTTAGTGAACCTCCCATCATGATAAAAAACTCTGTTCATATGCCATTAAGAAATAAAGAACTATTCGCTATTGCTGCCCAAGTTTTTGGGTAGGAATAATTAAATTCTAATTCAACTAACGGAGATTAGGTGAAGAAAGTTATTAACGGGGGGGAATTATATGTTTCAAAACAAGAAAGACAGAATGCGGGTTTATTTGGCTGTACCAACGTTAATTATAGGATTCATTCTTATATATTATGGAGAACTAAATTATCAGTATTTTGCTTTATTAGTGTTTTGGACTATTTTTTATCTATGGCGTTTTTTTACAAAAGGTAACAGAAGAAAGAAGAAAAAAATTCTTCTTAAGCTAACGGAGTGAATTATTGGAACGAAGATAATGCTCTTTTCTTCTTCAAGTAACGCCGCAGTTTAGTTGAATAAAGAAAATAGCAGGAGGTTTAAATGCGAATTTTATTTTGGATAAGTGTTTTTGTTTCGGGACTTATTACGATAGCTGGATTTGTACTTACAAATATGTTTACTGCATCATTTGACCCTAATGGAGATCATTTTATTGGAGGGAACGGGAATCCTGGATTGATGTTTGTCTTTTTTCCGTTTTTAATTATTCTTTATTTTTTCTTTTCGATGATGTTTGTATTTGAAAAGTTACACAAATATTTCAAAGTAAAAAGAAATCTTTTTCAAACAGGTTATGCAAGTTTATTTGTTATTCTTTTTTCCTTTTCAACAATTCAAATTATTGTATTTCGAAATAAAATCAATCCATATTTTGAATATGAAATCGGTTATTTAAATCCTTTCTCAAATTCTATATTTTTTAACTTTTGGACGTTTGTAGCTTGTTTATGTTTTTCAGGGTTTTGTTCTTTCTTTTTAAAGAAAAATGGACAGAAATATAATGTATGAAAGAAGAATAATGAAATGTTGATGGAGTGCAAAGAGTTGTTGGTTTGTAAAAATGGTTGGTAATTTAAAGATTGTGAAACAATGTACTTACACTAACTGGAACAACGATAATGCTCCTTTCTTCTTCAAGTAACGCCGCAGAAAAGTTCAGCGATTGAATAGGATAATAGGTAAATTATCATTAGAGGGAGGGATGGTTTTGAAAGAAAATAAACAAACTCTGTATTTCAATATGATTTTGGGTACAATCGGAGCCATACTCGTTGCTTTAGCTGCAATGAGGTATCTGGTTAAAGAAAATGATAATATAGGGAACGCATTTATACTTTTTGGTTTTATATTAATGAATGGATATATCAATTACTTAGAAAAAAGAGCAGGAATAAGTAAAAAATTGACTTGGATTAGTTTTATTGTATTTTTAATTTTGTTTATTTCTCTTTCATATTTCTTATATTTCTAGTTATTTCTTCTTCAAGTAACGTGGTGCTTTAGTACAAGAAGGTGTTATAACCTTCCTTGTTGAAATAAAGAGGAGATTAGTATGAATGGGGGTGTTTATTTTATGAAATCTAGAATAACGATATTATCTTCTATAATTGCACTTGCATTGGCATTAGTCACAATTTCTTGTTATTTAGTTGTTCAAAATGTAGGTTCTGTGCATCAAATATTCTTTCCGATGGTTACAGCTGTTGTAGATTCAGCAGATAGCATGGAAGAGTGGGAAAGAATAAGTTTTAACGACAAAAATGACCTGACATTCGATAGCATTTTCTGGGATAAGGAAATCACTATTCACGCAAACAGTGGAAGTTATATACTTCTAAGGGTGAAAGATGTAAATGGAGATTTAGTAGTTGATGAATTTCAGGTATCGCCTGGAAATAGTGCGAAATTGGATTGGCTAAAGAATGATGAAAAATATTTCTTTGAAATTAAAGCTACAAAGGGAAAATTTTTTATTAATGCGACATGAGAAATGATATAAAGCTAACGGAGGATTTAGCAGACAGGAGATAGGAGGGAGTTAAAATGAAAAAATATATTCTGCTAATGCTATTTTGTTTAACCTTAATCTTATCTGCTTGCTCCCATGGTGAAGAAGATACTCGGGAATATTCAGGGATTATTGGTGATGGAAAAACTTTGGGTTATGAGTACACCGTAAAAAAAGAACAGAATAAATTTTCTTGGAAGGTTGGGTACATAGGAAATATATCTATTATCGAAGAGAGTGCTGCCAATCAGGAGGATTTAGTAAACTTTATGAATGCTGTAAATGATAGTAAATTGGCATTAGTAAAACTAATTGTATCGGTATCATACTTTTTAATTGTTATTATCACAACACTTATCCTGTATAAGAAAAATAGAAAAGTGCTTAAAGATGGCGGAATAATTATAACTATTTTAGCAGGTATTGCAATATATATTGCCTTCAAAGAATCATTGAATTTAATTAGTTCATTACAAGATGCAAAATACTACTATTTGATACTAGTTAAGTAAAGTAACGGAGGGCGTTAGTTAAAGTAGGAAAAGCCCCAGGTTAGTTGAATAGTGTTGAGTTTAATAAGCAACTTAAACATTACCTATAGACTAGGAAAGGAGTTGCAGAATGAAAAGGAGAAAGGTTTTTTCAGGAATAATTATTCTTGGGAGTTTTCTTTTATTGGGATATTTATTTTATAATGGAAAATATTCAAATGAAGGCATTTTAAAAAATGTAACGGCACGAAAGGGATATACACTTAACCAGATGGAAAATAAAGAAATGGTAGAGTTATATATAAAGCCTGAATGGATACCATATAATAACAATAGAAAACAAAGTTTTGATATTAAACTTGCCGAGAAACATAACACAAACATTATCCTTGTTCAAGTTTGGAATAGGGGAGATGATATATATTTCTCTTTCGACACCACATACAATTTAAATTATAAAAATGGAACTTTTATGTACAATGGCATTTTTAATGAGGATGGAACTTTCACTTCTGGAGGTTCTCATAACGATTTCTATCTATTTAATAAAAATGGTGAGGAAATTGATGTAGGTCAAAGTGGGCGAGGTCCCAATTCAGCATTTGGATTTGCTATTGAACCGAAAAATTATGATTTAATAAAAGATGGTTTTTATGTAGAATATCGGGGTTTTTATCTTTACAACTACGTGAAAAATTAATCAATAGTGAAATTGTAAAATCCTATAAAAAACAGTTTAATTGTTTGTTTATAAACATAACAAGGTAAATCTTCTTATTTCATTAACGGAGGCGTTACCTCAATAAGGGGTAAAACTTTTTCCTTATTGAGCAAACTGCTCTATAGTTGAAGAAGGAACTTAACATTAAATCGAAAAACAAAAAAATTATAAAGAGACAGGAGTTAAATACGATGATAAAAGGTGTCGGAGGAATATTTTGGAGAACTAAGGATCTTGATGTTATAAAAAAATGGTACAGTGAAGTGTTGAAGATGGATCTAGAAAGTTGGAATGGGACTGTGATTAAACCGGAATTAGGAAATGAGACTATCTTTTCTTTCTTTACCGAGAATGACAGTTATTTTCCTGCAGAACAACAAGTGATGTTAAATTTCCAAGTACATGATCTAAACGAGACTATTAAGCATCTTGAACATATTGGTGTACCTCTTGAAAAGAAAGAAGAGATTAGTGAGTATGGAAAGTTTGTTTGGATTAAAGATCCTGAAGGGCGGCTGATTGAGCTTTGGGAGAAATAGCGGGTTGTCATCATTTGCTATTAAGCTAACCTGCTTTCGTTCAAGAAAGATAGTAAAATATTACATCAAAAAACGCTCATATTCGTGAGCGTTTTTGCTTGTCATTTATATTGCGGATTTGCTTTTGAAAAATATACTGGTTAGTATGAAATTTACTTTGTTATTGGCATTTTTCTCCACGCCAACTGAACCCGTAATGCTTCTGGTACTTTCCTTTGTTAAATAATATAGCATGGGTAAACAGAGAAAAAATAGGAGAGGATTAATTCTCTCATTAACCAAATCTAATGCACCGCGTCTTTACAAATTTCAAAAGGGCGACAGACAAACATGAGCCGCAAGATTACGAAAAAAAAACGGTTCGTGTAGCGAAATACAATCAGTTACTTCGTATTGAGGATCAGTTAAATGGTACTGCTCAATACTGTGGGAAAAAATGTTCTACAACTTAAAATAATGATAAAAAGCTACTTAATGAGTGAATCGTTAAGTAGTTTTTTTGAATGGATGTGGAATAGAAAGTTAGTGCAAATTCCAAAAAAGTGGTTATTCCAACTAAAGCCTCCGTTTTTCCAACTAAACCAAATTTCCCTTCAAAATTGAGGAGTAAAACCTAATTTAATGGCGCTGAAAATGTGTAATTAACCTATTTTCGTATTAGAAGATAAAAGGTCCAACTAAGAAAAACAGTACCCCTAGATTCATAAAGGTTGTATAAACTACACAAAGATTAAAATTATCCTCAGACACCTTATAACGAAGAATGTACAAAGGGATAGTTGAAAGGATAATACAAACTAATAACAATAGAGCGAAATACCAATTCTCCGTGACAAATGGAATATTTCGTACCCACCTTTCAAAAGAAGTAAAGCGAAATAAGAAAATCGTTTGGACACTATATAAAGCAATAATATGGATGATAAAGGCAGTTCGATGAGCATAAGTAAATCTTATTTTTTGTAAAAGGAAAACAAGACCATACGTTATTAAAAAGGTAATTATTATCCAGGTAAATGAAAATAGAATAAGTATAAAGCCATTAAAAATCTTTCCAATCAATGTGTAGGCTGCTGCTTTATAATCTCCCGCCAATATTGTATTACTTTCTTTCTTTTTCACTTCATCAGACGATGAATATTCAAGAAAACGTTCTTTTCCTTTCATTTTTAGATAGGCAACTGTTTGGTCATTTAATAAAATAGAACGGTCATACCTATCTCCAGATTTAGTAGCGGAACTAGCTTGAATGAGGTTACCTGAAAAATTCCCAACAAAAACTTTTGTAACCATTTCACCGAATGTATCATTGTAGGTCGATGTAAATGTAACCATGGGTCCTTGTTTACCTTGGAATAAAACTGGAGATTGAACGTCTTTTAGGTTTATACCAGTCTGGCTTTCAACAAATGTTAAGCTGTTGAAATCGGGTGATTGACCTGTTGTTAGGCCGAAAACTGCTGTTTCAATATTCTTTGTGCTTGAACCACCAGCAAGAATTTTTTTATCTAAAAATAGTAAAAAGTTATTATCCTTTAGTTGGGCAATTTGCATGGACGAAAGAATTTCCCGAGAACTTATACTGAACTGAAAAAGCATGGTTGGCTCATTTGATAAATGATATATCGTAAAACGTTCTTCTTTTTTATTTTCTGTTACAACGAAAATTTGGTCTTCTAATACTTTTACATCGGATACAGGGTCATTCAGTGTAAATTGCTGTTTTACAGAGGAAAAAGGGTTATCTAAAACGACAACACGATTATCTTCCGTCCAATAGACAAGCGTATTTTCCGTCATAGAAAAATTTACAACGTTTGGAGCAATTAATGTTTCACCAGATGAAACATTAACATGAATGAGCGCATTCTCTCTTATAAAATAGGAGTCTGTTTCATTGCTCCAACTATTTTTGTATGCATTCAATAAGTCAATCGTGCGATTCTTTTTACATTCCATCTCATCATCACAAGATAAAACAACTAACTTTTTGAAATCGAGTAAGCTGATTGTATAGCCGTTTCCTTCTGCTACACTTTGAAGTTTGGAATAGTTACCATCATCTGCATTCGTTTGATAAGAGCGACTCCAATGATCGGACGGAAGTTGTATTTGATTCTGAAGAGTAAACCAATAGAGAACCCCAATGATGCCACATAGAATGATGCCACTTAGTAAGAACAGTTTATTTTTCACAAATTACACTTCTTTTCTGTAAGAATTTAGATATTTTCAAATCATGTATAATTACAACATTACTAATAGTTTGATAGTTCGTAAACTCGGAAATAATATTATGTTTATTGAAAAGCATTATATTATTGATAGACTGTTGTAACTTCTAGTTGTTTTTGGTAAAATTAAAGTTGTTGTGAACGTTCTTATCAGGAGGTGGAATAAATGCATGCGTTTTTATTAACTTTACTTGTCATCGTTTCGCTCGCATTAATCGTAGTTGTATTGTTACAATCGGGGAAAAGTGCTGGTCTTTCGGGAGCCATCTCTGGTGGAGCTGAACAACTTTTTGGAAAACAAAAAGCTCGAGGTATGGACCTTGTATTACATAGAGTGACGATAGTACTTGCTGTCTTGTTTTTCATTCTAACTATTGCTGTAACTAAACTTTAAAACAGATTCGAACCGCCTGACCGACTTCTGATTGGTTAGGCGTTTTCTTTTAATTAGTACATAATTTATTTCTAGCTTTTAGATTGGAGGGATTTATCCATGCGAATTTCAACGCCAAAACCTTTTTTCTTTGAAGCAGGGAAACGTGCAGTATTACTTCTCCATGGATTTACAGGCAATTCGTCTGATGTTCGAATGCTCGGACGCTTCTTAGAGAAGAATGGATACACATCATTAGCGCCACATTATAAAGGACATGGAGTACCACCTGAAGAGCTACTTGAAACTGGTCCAACTGATTGGTGGCAAGATGTGATGAAAGCATATGATCATTTAAAGGCTACGGGCTATGAAGAGATCGCTGTAGCTGGTCTTTCTCTTGGTGGCATATTTTCATTGAAATTAGGGTATACAGTTCCTGTGAAAGGAATTGTGACCATGTGTTCTCCAATGTCCATGAAAACAACGGACATTATGTTTGAAGGTGTATTAAAATATGCAAGAGAATATAAGAAGTATGAAGGAAAAACAGAAGAGCAAATCGAAGAAGAAGTAGAAGCAATTCGTCAAACACCAATGGAAACGTTGTCAGAGCTAAGAGAGTTTGTTTACAATGTGAAAGATCATGTCGATCATATTTACGCACCACTCCTTGTTACACAAGGTAAGAAGGATGTCGTTATTGATATAAATTCCGCAAATATCATTTATGAAGAAGCGGAATCCATCGATAAAAAACTAAATTGGTATGAAAATTCAGGCCATGTCATCACGCTTGGTTCGGAAAAAGAGCAATTACATGAAGATATATTAAACTTTTTAGAGTCGCTTGATTGGAATGTGTAAAACAAACCAAATGTGCACACGCTGAAAAAGGAGGGATGAACTATGGAAAATATGAAAGAAACGTTACTTGAATTAATGCGCTCTGAAGAATATAAACCGCTAATGATGAAAGAAATCGAGAATCATTTTGGGCTTACACATTCGGAGGAATTTAAAGAGTTAGTAAAAACACTAGTTCAAATGGAAGAAAAAGGGCTAGTTGTCCGTTCGAGATCAAACCGATATGGTATACCATCGCGTATGAACTTAATAGTTGGGAAGTTTATCGGTCATGCAAAAGGCTTCGGGTTTGTTGCACCAGAAGAAGAGGGAATGGATGATATTTTCATTCCACCAACTGAAGTGAATGGAGCAGTAAATGGAGACAAAGTGCTTGTTCGTGTTTCACTTGAATCTAGCGGTGACCGAAGAGAAGGTTCGATTATTAAAATTACACAAAGAGGAATCACTCAAGTTGTTGGAACTTTCCAAGACAATAAAGGATTCGGATTTGTTATTCCAGATGATAAGAAAGTTCCAATGGATGTATTTATTGCAAAAGGGGATACGCTTGGAGCGATTGAAGGGCATAAAGTAGTTGTAGAAATTACGGATTGGCCAAATGAAAGAAAATCTGCAACAGGGATTGTCAAGCAAATTCTTGGCCATAAAAATGATCCTGGTGTCGATATATTATCGATTATTTATAAACATGGTATTACGATTGATTTTCCAAAGGAAGTAATCGATCAAGCGGAATCAGTACCAGATGCAATTGACGAAAAAGACTTGGATAATCGTAGAGATTTACGTGAAGAAGTAATTGTAACGATTGATGGTGCCGATGCAAAAGACTTAGATGATGCGGTTACCGTGACTAAATTCCCGGATGGTACATTTAAGCTTGGTGTACATATTGCGGACGTAAGTCATTATGTAACAGAAGGGTCACCACTTGACCGTGAAGCATATGACCGCGGAACAAGTGTATATTTAGCAGACCGAGTTATTCCAATGATTCCACATCGTTTATCCAATGGGATTTGTTCGTTAAACCCACATGTGGATCGATTAACATTGTCATGTGAAATGATCATTGATGGTTCTGGTATGGTGACATCGCATGAGATTTTCCAAAGTGTTATTCGAACAACAGAAAGAATGACTTATACGGATGTATACAAAATTTTAGAAGAAAAAGATGCTGCATTAATGGAACGATATGAGCCGCTTGTGCCAATGTTTGAAACAATGGCTGAGTTAGCAGCTGTATTAAGAGAAAAGCGAAAAAATCGTGGAGCAATCGATTTTGATTTTCCAGAAGCAAAAATAATTGTTGATGAAGATGGTTGGCCAACGGATGTTGCGATACGGGAACGTACGGTTGCAGAACGTCTAATTGAAGAGTTTATGTTAGCTGCCAATGAAACAGTAGCGGAACATTTCAAATGGATGGATGTCCCATTTATTTACCGAATCCATGAAGATCCTAAACCGGAAAAACTGCAACGCTTTTTCGGATTTTTAACAAACTTTGGGCTTGTTGTAAAAGGGACAGGAAATGATATTCACCCGAAAGCATTACAAGAAATTATTGAGTCCATTGAAGGCATGCCAGAAGAACCGGTAATTTCTACAATGCTTTTAAGATCGTTACAACAAGCGAAATATCATGCTGATTGCTTAGGACATTTTGGTTTATCAACAGAATATTATACGCATTTTACTTCACCAATTCGACGTTATCCCGATTTAATCGTTCATCGATTAATTCGTACGTATTTAGTAAATGGAGATGTATCGCAAACAACGATTAGTCATTGGGGTGCGATTATCGATGATATTGCAGAACATACGTCGAAACGCGAAAGACGTGCAGTAGATGCAGAACGTGATACAGATTCACTGAAAAAAGCACAATATATGGCGGATAAAATCGGCGAAGAGTTCGAAGGTATTATTAGTTCTATTACAAACTTTGGTATGTTCATCGAGCTTCCGAATACAATAGAAGGTCTTGTGCACGTAACGAATATGACCGATGATTATTACCGTTTCGATGACCGTCAATTGATGATGATCGGTGAGCGTTCAGGGAAGCAATTCCGAATCGGTGATGAAGTGACGATTCGAGTAGCAGATGTGAAAGTAGAAGAATCTGCAGTTGACTTTGAAATCGTCGGCATGAAAAAAGCATTCCACCGTACTAGAAAAGAAGCACCAAAAGTAATTCACGCGCAGAAAAAAGATAGAACTCCTGCTAAAAAAGGAGCTTCTCAACCAGGTCCGAAAACAGGAGTCAATCAGAAAAAGAAATTTTACGAAACGGTTGCGAAAAAATCACAACGACGTAAACGACCGAAGAAAAAATAAAGGAGCGATTAAGTCGCTCCTCTCCAGCTTTTGAGAGGTGAATGAGATGGCAAAAAAGCCTGAGGATAAAGTGCTTGCACAAAACAAAAAAGCAAACCATGACTACTTTATCGAAGAGACGATTGAAGCAGGTATTGTACTACAAGGTACGGAAATCAAATCGATTCGAAATGCTAAGGTACAGTTAAAAGATGCATTCATCCGAATTCGGAACAATGAAGCATGGATCTCCAATATGCATATTAGTCCATATGAACAAGGAAATCGCTTCAACCACGACCCTTTACGATCACGCAAACTACTTTTACATAAAAAGCAGATTAGTACATTAATCGGAGAAACAAAACGAGATGGCTACACCATCGTTCCGCTAAAAATGTATTTAAAAAATGGCTTTGCAAAAGTATTAATCGGAGTCGGAAAAGGGAAGAAAGAATACGACAAACGAGACGTGTTAAAGAAAAAAGAAGCAAAACGTGATATGGATAGAGCATTCAAAGAGCGCAATCAATAACGTTTCACTTGAATTTTGACCATATTTGATGTATAGTGAATATGTAACAAAGCTTATATTCCATAAACGGGGACGTTATGGATTCGACAGGGATAGTCTGAGCTTGAGTTGCGCGTCGGAGGCTCGGCTCCGTAAAAACGGAACTTATAACAACAGGCAAAACAAACAACAACTTAGCATTCGCAGCGTAAGCTCGGATCTGCTTTATCTATCCATCGCCCATGTGGCTAGGTAAAGCTCAACTTTAGTGGGATACGGTTGGCAGTGCCACTTGAGCTGTCACCAAGAGATTTCCAAGTTAGCGTACATGACGCCCGCTTGTCGGCATAGTGCTACGCGAATCCTAAATAGGCAAGATACACGCGTAGAAGCTTAAGTGTTAGAGTTTCTGGACGCGGGTTCAAATCCCGCCGTCTCCATATTTAATGAATTTCACTGAGTGCCAAAACCCTTGTGACGTAAAGCATAAAATTTCCTTTTGGAAACTTTATGCTTTATTTTATTTTAGGAAATTTTATGCTTGATTTTTTCGATAACGACTTTAATTATATCTTTGCCATATTGGCAAGCATTAATAGATTATTTATCTAATAAAAAATAAAATTTGCAATAGTTCCTATAGCAGATGAGATAAAATGAGAGTCAAACCGTATCATGATATATATGTACTAAATTAAGGATTGGAATGTGTTGTGCTTGATGTCAATTACTCAATTTGTATTGGACTAGTGTTGAGAGACAAATGATAATAGTTAACTAATCGTAGCCTCGCTCAGTGGGGCTATTTAAAATGTTCCATTAGATTAATTAAATTAGGAGGTCCGTTCTATAAACATATCTCATTCATGATTAATAAGGTAAAATTAAGATAATTAGGAACTTACGAATGGCCAAGGGAAATTATGGTAAGAATATAATTAGGAGAATATTAATGACTTTAACAATGGAAGAGAAGAAAAATATTCTAAGCAAAAATATTGATGATATTTACCAAGATGATTTATTAGGGAATAATGCTTATTGTTTTAGTCCTAACACTACTTTAGAAGCAATTAATAAGTATGATAATTTTAAAAGTGATGTTGCTACTTTATTAGGCGTACATAAAAATAATGTTTCTATTTTTGGGAGTGGTAAGATTGGATTTAGTTTAAATCCTGCAAATGGATTGAGAGACTTTACAGAAGAATCAGATATAGATATAGCAGTAGTAAGCCCCACTCATTATTCTCATTTTAGACAGCAGTACTTAGAAGAATTCTATAGTGGTAGATTTAAATATCAATTTCATAAAAAAGTCGCAAGTTCAATTTTCAAGAAATTTATTATTTTTGATGGTTTTTCAGTAAAAAATGAGAGTTATAAGAGGTGGATTGAAGAAACAGGTGAGTTTGAGGCTACCATTCAATTAAAGTATGAATTAATTAATGATATTAATTATAGAATTTTTGAATCGTGGGATGCAGTCTCATATTATTATAAAAATTCTATCAAAGAGTGTAAGGAGAGAAATGAACTATGAGAATCATTGATAGAATGCAAAATGAAAAAAAATCAACAAAATGGTTAATTGATTCTAGAAGAAATGGGACGCTAATTGTAGATAATTCATATCAGAGGAATTATGTATGGTCACTCAAAGATCAAATTAAACTAATTGAAACTATATTATTGGGTTTCTCAATTCCAGAAATTTATTTACATGAAAAGTTAATAAATCCAGACAATGGAGATGCCGTCACGAGTATTATTGACGGTCAACAACGTATTGGAGCCATTTTTGATTTTATAAATGATGAATTTTCATTACAAGCAAGATATCTGAAAAGCAGTGAATATTCATTTGTAGATAAGAATTTTAGTGAATTATCTCCTACTGAAAAGGCTATTATATGGAGTTACCCTTTCTCATCAAGAGTTATAGGATCAGATGTAAATAGAGAAGATATAGTTGAATTGTTTTTAAGATTAAATGCAACAGATAAATCTTTAAATCCACAGGAATTAAGAAATGCAGAGTTTAATGGAGAATTTGTTAAATTAGCTGAGAGGGTCTCAGAGATGGAATTTTGGAAAAAGATATTCTCCCCTTCTCGTATAAGAAGAATGTATGATATTGAGTTTATTAGTCAAATATTAGTTTACTTTAGGTTTGGAATAGAAAACGACTTAAATCAGGAAACCATCAACAAGGCTTATGCAATGTTCAATGATGATTATCCAAAGAAAGAAGAAGATTTTATTCGGTTTGAGGAGATTATAAATACATTAGAAAAATTAAGCGATTTTAGCGATATATTAAGGTATATGAAAAAAGTTACACATTTGTATGCCCTAATAATTGTAACAGATTACTTCTTACAAAATGATATAGATTTTTCTGAGGAGATTATCAATAGATTAAACATATTCTCGAAAAAAATAGTAGGTGAATTAAATAGTGATTTAAAACCTACTGAAGAAAGCAGTATCGAAGAATACTTACATCTCTCATTAGAAGGCACTAAGAGAAAAAGTAATAGGATTAAAAGGGTAAATATACTGAAAAACTTTATATTAGAAGTATAACTTTTAATAGAACAGAAAAAACTGATTTCTGTATACTGGGGATCACATTAAAAAGTTAACCAGTATATTTTAAAAAATTCTACCTTAATTTCCGAATAAATATAGGTATTACAAGAGAACTTTAATTTCACTAATGTCTTTGGAGCTTTCCAGAGACATTTTTTATATTAATAATTATCTGATATATTTAGATCTAAACAAGACATTAAAAGTGAGATTAGGACGTCGTTGAGCAATAGAAAAGCAGGTACGAGATTCATTTCACCTTAACCAACATGAGTACCTTCTATATTAATATAATGATTTTTGTACTCCCTGCTAAATTATAAAAGGTCGTCTTTTTTTCTCAACGTTTCTGGGTAATAGAAGCCTCGAGACAAAAAGTGTTTTATTTTGCAAAGCCACATCAATTTCTTCTCCCTGCTGTTTTGAATTCGAATGAGTTTCATCAATGAAAGTGGACCACAAGTGGCCAATAATAAACACTTATATTACATAAATACGCCCCATAAAGCATTACTTGTAGAGCATAGCCCACATGTAAATCACATTTTTTTCCAAAAGAGTTCGTAAAAGTATGTAAGAAGATGTGAACGTTCATAAAGTAATTTTATAGTAATACAAACTATAGAAACAGTTAAATATGAGTAATTTAAACCAGTTCGTAAAAGTGTACTTTTACGAACGGTTTTCTCCTCCTCAAGTGAAAAGCAATATAGTAGATTAGCTGTCTCATAAACTTTAGTAATGCTAAAATTAGAAATAAAGAACTGTCTTGATAAAATAGTAGCATTGAAAGAAGAGGGTGCAGTTATATGAGTCAGATTTGGTCTGCGGATAAAGTTGTATCTGAACAGGGGGCAGCGAAAATTATTGAAAGACAATTCCCTCAATTAAAGCCAGTCAAAGCAGTTGTATTAGGCAAAGGATTTGATAATTTAGTTTTTCTTGTAAATAACAAGTTTGTGTTTCGCTTTCCTCGTCGGGAATTTGCAGCGGAACTAATTCAAACAGAAAATAAGCTTTTACCTGTCCTATCGTCATTGCTTCCTATCCCGATACCCTATCCTATTTACCAAGGAGTGCTAGAAGGGGAAAATCCATGGACGTATGGAGGATATAAAAGTTTGCCTGGGGAAACACCTAAAAGATTATCGGAAGAACAACGAATGAAATCAGCAATACCTTTAGCTCGTTTTTTAAGAGTGTTGCATAATTTTCCACTTAATGAAACGAAAGAGCTACAAGTCCCTTTTGATCAGATTGGACGTATTGATTTGAATAAAAGGAGGCCAATGTTTAAAAAACTTCTGGAAGAAGCATTCGAAAAGAATTTAATCCAGAAAGATATGTATCAACTTTTACAGGAATTTCTTACTTCCGTTAAAAGTTTGTCAACGGATCAAAGACAAACCCTTGTTCACGGAGACTTACATATTAGGAATATGCTTGTTGATGAGGAAGGAAAGGTTTCCGCTGTTATTGATTGGGGAGATACTCATATTGGTCATCCGGCAATTGATTTATCGATTGTGTATAGTTTTCTGCCTCCTGAAGGAAGAAAAATCTTTTTTGATGTATATGGGGATGTCCAAATTGAAGAAAAAAAGGCAGCTAATTTTAAGGCTATATATACAACTCTTCTTCTTCTTTTATATTCCAATGAGCAAAACGACCATACATTAAAAGAGGATTGCCTTGACTCATTGCATATAGCATTAAAAGAGGTCAGCTTCTAAGAAGGATTTTATCGTCTATTCTCTATTGGAACCTGAGATATAAAGGATAGACTAGCAAAAAATATTTGAATCTTAGTTTACATATCATGACTTATCGGAAGCACTAAAATTATGAAATTCATAAATTCATAAATTCATAAATTCATAAATTCATAAATTCATAAACTCATAAATGCAGAAAAGGAAGAGGGTACATAGATAAATACCTTCTTCCTTTTCGGTATGAGTTGCATACATCAGAAAAAATGTCGTTCCCGTTTCTTTCTAATCCACATTTTTGATGATTTTAGAACGCAGGAGATAGATAGTGGCGATTACAAGAATCAGCATACCGCACAGCAACATCACATCCGATATTGTGAACTGCATCACGAGTGCCAGCGACACAAACGCATAGGACAAGGGAACCAGCCCATTCGAAGAGGCATTGACCAAGCTCATGACACGTCCGATTTTATTTGGGTCGGATTGTGCCTGGATCGTTGAAATCAGTGTGACATTGATAAAAGAAGAAAGAATGCCCATGAGCGAAAGTAATAGAATTCCTTGCCATAGGAAACCAATTTGCCCCAGGAAGGTTAAGCAGACGCCTAAAACGCCAATCATCACAAGCATGGTTAATCCCCGTTTTTTCCGTAGATTCAGAATGCCTACCAGAATAGCTCCCGCCAGCATCCCGCCTTGATACGAACTTTGCAGGAAACTTAAATCCTGCACTTCCCCTTTAAGGACACTATCCACCAGCAAGGGAATTCCCATCAGTAGCGGACCGAAAAAGAAGAAGTTGATGAAGATTAAAATCACCAACATGTTTTTTAGGAAGGGCATTCCCCATACATACGAAAATCCTTCCTTCAGCTCTGATTTCGTGGAGGATCGGTCAGCAATTACTGGCCTTTTTTCTTCTTTGATGAGCGAAGAGAACAGAAACGTTAGCAGTAAGAATCCAGCAATTACTCCGAATAACAAGCTAAACGACCCGAAAGAAAGCACCCACCCGCCTAACATCGGACCGGAAAAAAGGGCAATTTGATTGGAACTTTGAATGAAGGAATTCGACCGAGGAAGCGCCTCTTTCGCCACGACCGATGGCAGGAGCGACGTATTTGTCGGTGAAAAGAACGCATCAACGATTCCAAAACATAAGGCAAAAAGAATAAGTGGCCACAGTTCCAGCAAGCTGAGCTGCAGCAGTAAAATCATGCCCAGCACCAACAGGCAGCGTACGAAACTGGAGATTAGCATGATGCGCGACCGACGGAACCGGTCGGCCCAGACACCGCCAAGCGTCATGAACAAGACCCGTGGCACCATGGTCGCCATCATGACGATTCCCAGCAGACTCTCTTTTTCCAAAACGGTGATGATGTACCACTGTTCAGCAAACAGGTACGTCGATAAGGCCAAAAAAGATGCGGTACTGGAAAGCCA
Organism: Psychrobacillus glaciei; assembly: GCF_008973485.1. GTDB lineage: Bacteria > Bacillota > Bacilli > Bacillales_A > Planococcaceae > Psychrobacillus > Psychrobacillus glaciei. Next base: position 3,061,049 of record NZ_CP031223.1, on the reverse strand, counting down.
AAGGAAAATAAACGAACGATTGCTGAACAAACTCAGAACCAATTTTTCCTGTACAGGTACTTCTGTTACTTGATCGATTGCCATGAGATCCCTTCTCTCACAAGCCTACTTTTCTTTCTTAAACAGTAACTCTTCGATCTGGAAAGCCGTGGTCATCAAGTAGTAATGTTGTATGTCGGGATCATTGTCCTCTTCTTTCAACGTCTCCAAAAGTTCGCGGTATTTTTGGGTGAATTCCACAAATTTTTTCTGACTCACAGTAAATTCGGTTTGAAGCGACAGGTTGTTCCATTCTTCCACGTTAGAGGAATGCAGTTCGAATGATTCATCCGGAGCCGTCAACACTCGGGTTTTCGCTCGGTCGATGACTTCCAGATACGACTGGCGTGTGGCTTCCTTGGATTCCACATACGTGAGCAGATGGTCGGCCGGAATAAACCCTCTGGCGACCGCCTGATAGAATTTCAGGATATTTCCTCGACGCTCTTCTTTTCTGACCAGTTGAATGATTCCATACTTCTCTAATTCTCGAAGATGATAGAGAACTTTAGCTCGCGAAAGGTTGAGTTCTTGGGCGAGCATCTGTCCAGTATGAGGCTGTTCCACCAGATGAATGAGCATTTTGGTGCGCAGCGGATCACTAATGACTTTCAATTGCTCGTACGTTTCCAGAATAAAAATCGATTGTTGTTCCATTTGTAAAACCTCTTCCTTAACCGGTTAACTTTTATTAACTTGATTATATACATAGACGATTTAAAAGTGCAACTTTTCTAAAAACCTTTATAAAACAACTAATCTTGTTTTTAAAAAGTTATTCAAAAATGGGAGAGGTTTGCATAATGAGAATAATACGACGCTTCCTTATTTTATTTGATACAATAGATGAGATTGAGCGAAAAATTGCAATTAAGCGAAAACTAAGGAGGGAATTGAAATGGATATTATAAATGGGTCAGCAATACTCATTCAATTAGGGGGGGATAAGGCATGGCTAGATGTACGGCTCCAGTAAGGGGACATCGAACAGCGGGTGCCGCAGCCGACTGCCCGGCATGCGGTGGAGGTTATCGTGGCTACAGTTCATACTCAGCTCCGTCGTATTCCCCGCCCGCTAGAAGTGGGGGGAGCGGAAGTAGTAGCAGAGCTTCCACCCGGAATAAACAGCCACGATGGTCAAAAGCAGGTTCGTCTGTATTTTACACACCTCAAGAAGTTAAAGCACTCACACCAGTCCGTGATAAAGTCGAAGATTTGGCAGAGCGAGACCTTCGGGATGTCTTCCTCTGCCACGCGTGGGACGACCGTAAAGGAGCTGCGAAGGAGCTGCACGATCTGCTTGAGTCTAATGACGTCTCCGTCTGGTTCAGCGAGAAGGACGTTGATCTCGGGGCGCCGTTACTTCGTGCAATAGACAGGGGTTTGGCAAACTCACGAGTCGGGCTTGTGCTGGTGACTCCTGCAATGCTAAAACGTCTCCCAAAAGGAGGCGTCGCCGACAAAGAACTTTCGGCACTACTCGCTAGCGATCGCCTCATTCCGATTGTACACGAGACAACTTATGAAGCTCTCCGTGATGTCAGTCCCCTGCTCGCATCGCGAAGTGGTCTGGATACAGAGGAAGAATCAATGGCAGATGTCGCGGCCAAGCTCGCAGAACTCGTTGCCCTTTAAGCTCTGTTTATTTACACGAGTTTGTAAATAAAAGTAAACCACTAATTTTTGGAATAGCCGCATTTCGAACGGAATAATTCGGCTTGTTATCATTAAAAGCAAACTAATTTATTTCACTAAACAACATTTATTCCAAATCAAAGATGACAATAAGAGGGTATTGGTTTACATATCAGTACTTATCAGAAGTTTATTGAAGACAGAAGGAGAGAAGATGCGAATACTACTGCATCTTCTCTCCCTTTTAGTCTGTGTAAGTGTACTTTTACGAACTGTTTAAAAAAATGCTAGAGCGTAGTTTTTTCAATTGAGGTACAATAATAGTTAAAAGTTTCGGTATCCGAATATTCAACTAACGGCGCAGGTTAGTTGAATAAGCAGAACTGGATTTTTGTTAATATCAAATGGATAATTTACTTAATATTGGAACTTCTATTTATGCCAAACGTATTAAAGTAAAGGGATTATGTCAGTCCAATGAGATACATATAAAAACGATATTATTAAAGGGAGAAATGAAATGGGTATCTATATGGTAATATTACCAATGATTAGTATGTTGTTGGGTTTGTATTCAATATGTTTGGGACTTTGGGAATTAAGGATTGGTTTAGATAGAAAAAGATTTATAACCTTCTTGTTTACAGGGCTATTTTTGGTCTTTATATTACCCGTTATTTTTGTGTTTCCATTGATTATTATTGACTTTCAATAAATATTTTTCCACTTTTAAACTAACGGGTGCTTTACTTCAATAAGGAGTAAAGCCTTTTTTACTAACGCTGCAGTTTAGTTGAACAAGCAAAATACATTTTCGATAATTAAAAATGGAATATTTGCTTAAAAATGGAACCTTAATTCGTTTCAAACGTATTAAAGTAACGGGGCGGGAGGGAATTATATGTTTAAAACAATTTTATTTTTTATCGTTGTGATTGCATTCTATGCTATTTCGATTTGGCAATATATAAATCCAACTAAGGCTATTCGTTTGTGGTTTCAACCTGCATATACTGAGGAACCTAAAGTAGATGAGGCATATGTAAGACGTTCCCTTATAATAAGAGGTATTTTCTTCACGTTGGGATTTATCGTAATAATATATAGTTATTTTCACTAACGGGTGCTTTACTTTAATTAGGGGTTAAGCACCATTTTCTTATTGAACTAACGCTGCAGTTTAGTTTAAGAAGGGAAAATTAAATGGGACGGAGAAATTAATAAGTTAGAGGGGGGTGTTTCTTATGTTTAAGTATATTCTACTTTTAGTACCTATTTTTCTGTTAACTGTTCATATATGGACATATAACGGTATGAAATATAGAAACTTTCAATATGATTCCCGACTCACACAAACAGTAATATATGCTATTGCAATCTCAGTTATAGCAATAATTACATCTATTCAGTTATTTATTAAAGAGAAGAAATTAAAAAAGTAAGTGAATTGAAAATACTAACACCATTTTTTGGGTTCCGATTTATTTCTTCAGGAAGAAATAAGAAAATTAATTGTAATTTGGGTATTATCGCTTTCTATTCTCTAATAAATGTAGGTTAGTATTTAAGGTTCTTATTCAACTAAAGACGCAGTTTAGTTGAACAAGCAAAATACATTTTCGATAATTACAAATGGAATATTTACTTAAAAATGGAACCTTTATTCGTTTCAAACGTATTAAAGTAACGGGGCGGGAGGGAATTATATGTTTAAAACAATTTTATTTTTTATCGTTGTGATTGCATTCTATGCTATTTCGATTTGGCAATATATAAATCCAACTAAGGCTATTCGTTTGTGGTTTCAACCTGCATATACTGAGGAACCTAAAGTAGATGAGGCATATGTAAGACGTTCCCTTATAATAAGAGGTATTTTCTTCACGTTGGGATTTATCGTAATAATATATAGTTATTTTCACTAACGGGTGCTTTACTTTAATTAGGGGTTAAGCACCATTTTCTTATTGAACTAACGCAGCAGGTTAGTTTAAGAAGCAATAAGAGAACAGGGGGAGCGGAATGGCAGTCGCTTATTCCAAACATACAACCCTTTATATCTTAAATACAAAATGTGGAATGAAAGTTGGGGTGGTGAAAGTGTACAAGTATCTATATTTTCTAATTTCCGTGATATTATTGACATGCTATTTTTTAACGGGGTGTGAAATGGATAAAGGTACAAGTAAAGGGAAGGTTACTTCTTCATTAGATAGAACCTCGTTTTTTCCAAGGAGTGTTCCTGCTGGCAATTATACGAAATACGATATTAATTTAAAGATGAGTAGTGTGGGAGAGTTTGAGGTAGATGCAAATATTAACATTAAGAATACATCTGAAGATGCTTGGAATGAGTTGGTTTTTTATTTTATTCCAAATATATTTACAAAAGCCACATCGGAAAAATTAAATTATTCATTAGATGTTCCGGCAAGACTTCAATTTAAAAAAGTAGTTGTGGAGAAAATACCAATGAAATATACCTTGAATAAAGATAAACTAACTGTTCCTTTAAAGTCGTCAATAGGGCCAGGAGATGAAGTAAAGGTGGAATTTTCCTACGAATTCACTCTTCCCGAAGGAGGATTGAGGTTTACTAAAAGCAATGAAAATTACCATTTAGCTCAATTCTATCCAATGGTTGCTACATATAGGAATCATAATTGGAATAAAGAGGAATACAGATTCAGGGGAGAAACATACCATAATGGATTCAGTAATTTTAAAGTATCATATGATATCCCTAAAGGTTATACCTTTGCTTCTACAAGCGAGAACGATGTATATCCGGGTAAATCTATGGGATCATTTGAAGTAAATAATGTTAAAGAGGTTTTTATAGCAATCCTCAAAGACCCAAAGGTTATTCAGAAACAGGAGGAAAATGTAAATATAAGAGTGTTTGGATTCGAAGATAAAGAAGATTTATACAAGGAAATTAGTGAAGTGGCTTCAGATGCGTTAAGTTATTTTCAAAAGAATATTGGCCCTTACCCATTTTCCCAACTGGACATTGTGATAGATGGATTAGGTATGGAGTATCCCGGGATTGTTACCGCAAACTCCATTTATAACAATAAACCCTTAGAACCTAAATTATTAAAAAAGACAGTTATTCATGAAATTGCTCATCAGTGGTTTTATGGAATAATCAGCAATGATCCTTACCACGATGCATGGTTAGATGAAGGTTTTGCTGATTTTGCAACAGAATTATATATTCATTCAACAAATAACGAAGAAGTACCTTATAGTTCGATGTACGCAGCGATACAAAACTTAGATCCATTACCAGTAAACCTTCCTTTGGATGAGTACGAAGAAGGTAAGCAAAGTTCCTATATATACGGAAAATCTTCTGTAATGCTATGGAGTTTGTTTGAAGGGAGAGGTGGGTTAAAAGAGGCTGAAAAGTTTTTAAGAATCTACTATCAGTACTATCAATTTAAAGAGGTAGATTCCAAAGAGTTTATAAGATTTACGGAGCACTATTTTCGTTTAAATGATGATTCAGTTTTTGCCGAATGGTTATTGGTGAAGTAGCCAGAAGAGTATTTCAATCGGAAAACACTTTAACAAAGGAATGTTCCAATGGCCGTTTATGGCCCTGCTACAATTTGGAATAAATTGATCCCAAATAGTAGCACCAAAATGCGTTCCAAAATTAAAGTGTCAGAAAAACCTATTTGGAACTTCCTTAGCGTGCAAAAAATAGCCTATTTTTCGCTTCAAAACTTGCTTACCGTAAAAAATGCTTAATGTTGGCGAGACCCCCTTATTAAATAACTTAATAACTTTATTTTACCCTTTATCCCATTTGTATGGTAAGCCCCCATTCAAACAACGCATACAAAGCTACAGCACCTCTTTGGTACGATACATGTATCAAATAAAGGGGGGAGTTTTTGTATGCCGCAACAAAAATTAACCATTGTCCCCGTTACATTACAAACCGAAGATAAAAATACTTCTGCAATTAATCCAGCTGTGCTTTCCTCAAATCCAACTTGCATGATCAAGACGGCAACCACAGAAGGGATATTTTTTTACTATGCTTAAGACCAAAAATTCGAAACGAGAAATCCCAATCCCGGAAATTCTAATTGATGAATTATTAAAACATCAAAAACAGCAGCGAATCCGGAAAGAAAGATTTGGGGAGGAATATCATGACCAAGATTTTATTAATTGTAGGGAAAACGGAACGGAACAAGTTCCAGGAAACTTGTTGCGCTTAATGAAACGACTAATAAGCCCTCAATTCGCTTTTCCGCTTCAAACGAAGCCCATGCTTTTGACAGTAACAAATCCATTCCCCCTAAAATAGTACTATTAAAAGGATTATTGCCAACTTAATAGAATTATAGACATAAGCTATTTTTCACTAACGGTGCAGGTTAGTTCAATAAGCTATTAATACAATTAAAAAAATTACGAGAGAAGGGGTGGACGGAAAAATGGGGAAGATTAGTTTTTTTTCGGGAATTGGACTAATAGCATTAAGTGGGATTTTATTTACTGTGGAAAGATTTATCTCTGTCTTTCAATACGCTAGTGAAAGTTTTCCTGTGAGACTGAATGGGAGTGGTTCGTTTCCTAGTGAACCTAGTATGCCTGGTATCTTTGATAATTTCTTCGTGGGTATCTTATTAATTCTAGGGTTAGTTTTATTAGTATTTGGGACGATTAAAATATTCTCTGATAAAAGATAGTTTTTTAGCTAACGGGTGCTTTACTTCAATAAGGAGTAAAGCCCTTTTTACTAACGCAGCAGTTTAGTAGAATACAAAATTCTGGTGTTAAATTAATGGAGGAGATTATCAGTGATGAAAAATTCTTCAAAATTTGTATTTGTTATTTTATTTTTATCTTTCTTTTTAAGTGGATGTAACCAACATCCTAAGATAAATATTGGTGAAGCACTAACAAAATCAGAGGAGGAATTTAAGAAGGAAGGTATTGAATGCGTTTCAGCGTTTGACGGGGAAAAAATTATTAAGTTTAGGCTTCTCCTCAAAGAGCCTCCTACAAATGAAGAAGCAACTAATCAGTTTAAGAAAATATTAGACATTATAGCAACTCATTCAAACAATAATGATATTTGGGACATCTACAATGCGGACTTCGATTTGTCATATGAGGATAATGTAATATATGAAGGTAAAAAAGATGCAGGCAATGATTTAAAAGTTAAAGCTCATTAAAGGTGTAATTGCTCCTTATGAAGGTGGGGGTGCTTAGGTAACTCTTTTTTCTTATTGAACTAACGCAGCAGTTTAGTTGAATAAGAGAAGTATTTTTTTATGTCGCATTTGACATAAACCACGAAGGAGTGAATATTTTATGAGTACTTTTGAAGAAATCAAAGAAGATTTGAAAGAAACTGATGGTGAATTATACGCTAAACTTGAACTTGTTGGTGATTTAACAGAAGAAAGAACAGGTAGAAAGATGTCGCAAAGAGAATTGTCAGAGTTATCTGGTGTAGCACAAAAGACTATTTCCAGAATAGAAAATGGTGTTGATATACCATCATTTTCGACTTTATATAAATTAGCAGAAGCATTAGGATACAGATTAAAGATTGTAATGGAAAAGGATTAGTTCACAGTTCGAACATAGTGCGTAATAAAAGAGAGAGTGCTTGTTCAACTAACGCAGCAGTTTAGTTGAATAATATTAGGCTGTTTTCATAAAGATTGTTGTTATTTAATAAAAATTGGTATAAGATTTAACAATTGTTAAAATAGAATAAATTTTGAAACATTAAAAGGACTTGATTCGTCTAACTTGAATAGTAAATATAATACGATTGGAGGTAATAGTATATGAAGAAAATTATGTTGCTTGTTTTATCATTGGCTTTTATGTCCGTTATCCTTCTAGGTTGCGAATCAAAGGATAGTACTATAATAAATTCAGATAAGGAAACCACTGAACAGGAGCCATCAGAACAACAACCAGAAGATAATGAAATACTGATACTTGATGGAGAAATTAAAAAGGTCAGCATTTCAAAATCAAAAGGAAATAGTGCAACCGTTTTTGATGATGATTTCTCTATTGGAGTTTTGAGAAGCGTATTTTCAAGTGCTGTAAAAGAAAATGGCATAGTAAATATGGCTAATCCAGAGTTTTATGTGGATATTGTCTATGAAAATGAAGACAAACAAAGTTTTCATCTGTGGTTGGGTGGTTTGTTTGAAGAAAGCACCTTAATGAAAACGGATGATACACACACCATTTATATTCTCCCAGAAGAATCAACTAACAAGATAATTGATTTAATGGAATAGCAGTTAAACCGAGACCTTAAATTAAGGTCTTTTCTTATGCACTTCTTAGACTTTCAACTGTTGTATAACTGGACTTTTGACACGCTGAGATAAGCATTGGTGGTACTGATGAAATAACAGTTTCAGTAGGTTTCCCGAAGGATGCAAAAATTGATGATACGTTGATTCAACAAATAGTTGAAGATTCTATTAAGAATGTTTCTGAAACAGAAACAGTAAAAATTAGCGAAGAAAAAATAAAAATGAAAATAAAAATAAAGATCGAGAAATACTAACAGTGAAGTACTTAAAGGATACAAACAGCCTTAATAATAAAGTAGTTTTATAAGTATGTGAATAAATGTACTTAAACTAACGGGTGCGCGCGACAAGTTCTGTTATAAGCGCCTTCTGGCGTGAAAATACAGGAGATTTATAAAAATAAATTTTAACTTTACAACGGAGGATAGGAATGATGGAGCCATGTTTCCTGAAACTATCCCATCAATACTCCTGCATGCGTCCTGATTGACTGGTTATGGGGTGTGAAGCACAGGTAGATTCGGTTGAACTAGGCTAAAGCCATTCTTAAGGAAAAGGTATGCCGAAGGATAGACCGCATGGCTGAAAAACTAGATATGGTGAGAATAGTTCCCATGAAAAGGAACTGACGAATTTTCCGAAGGTACGGGTCTAAAGTTAGAACATGAGGAAACTTGTGTACCATCAAACGATGGGGTGAACGGTGTAAAGTAAAAATGCACCCTCTGAAATACACTATACCGAACAATGGCGGTATCCAGTTCACAGGCTTAAAGGAAGCACCTACGTTTAGAATGTATAGCTACGTTGAAAGGTACTTGGAAAGTAAGGAACGTTGATTCAAGGGCTGTCACCCGAAACGGTTGCTATAAGCCTTATGGTGAAATGTATTTGTCCTTATGAGGGTAGGGGTACGACCAGTGATACCTCTGTAATGGAGGTGGAGGAACAGCCCCAAGTCTAGTGATAAGTAATAATTATTTTTCAATTGTGCATTGCACCGGTCGGGTAAGAACGTGGGAACATCACTTCAAAGAGGAATGATGCCACAGTGCAAGCTCTCCGATATTGGGATTATTATGGGATGACAGATACCTTTACAGACTTACATGAACGAGCCAAAGATAAAGAATCATTCCACTCTCTATACGACATCATCACGTCGAGGAATAACATTTTATTAGCGTATCGAACAATTAAGTCAAATAAAGGGTCGAAGACCCCTGGAACAGATGGTAAAACTATTGTAGACATAGAGAAACAATCAGAGAACGAATTAATAGAAGAAATACAAAGTAAGCTTAATAATTATCGCCCAAAGAAAGTTAGACGTAAACTGATCGAAAAAGATAATGGCAAGATGCGACCATTAGGTATTCCATGTATTCTAGATAGAATTATACAACAGTGTTTTAAGCAAGTCTTAGAACCTATTGCAGAGGCTCATTTTTATAATCATAGCTACGGATTTAGACCTCAACGGTCTACTCATCATGCAATGGCAAGAATTCAATTTCTAGTTAATCAGTCGAAACTTCATTACGTTGTAGACGTTGATATCAAAGGGTTCTTTGATAATATCAATCATTCCTTACTTATTAAGCAGCTATGGAATTTAGGTATTCAAGATAGACAGGTTCTTGCCTGTATATCCAAAATGTTAAAAGCTGAAATAGATGGAGAAGGTATTCCAACAAAAGGTTCTCCGCAAGGAGGCTTGATTTCGCCATTATTGTCTAATATTGTACTGAATGAATTGGACCAATGGGTAGCGAATCAGTGGGAACTATTCCCTCTCCATAAATCTTTTAAGACCAGAGAAGGTCAACTTCTCGCAAAAAAGCGCACACACTTAAAAGAAGGCTACATAGTTAGGTATGCTGATGACCGTGTGCCACGAAAGCAAACGAAGTGTGCTTAAGAAGTAAACTTTGTAAGCTATGCTGCACATAAGATGAGAGAAGGCCTCTCGCAATCGCTATACAGGTAGAGATTGCAAACCGCCCTAAGGTGCTATAGTCAAAAGCTATGGTATTGAGCGTTAGGGGAAAAGGCAGAGCATGACTCTGTCAGGTATGTATTAAGGAGACGAAAACCATTGAACCGCTGATGAAGTATCGAAAGCGTAGAGATGTCATCAAAACTGAGGGGGGTCGTTAACTCAGGATTAGTTCGGAGGAAACCTGTTTACTGTCCGTTCGGTGACCGGTATAAAGGCGGCGTGAACTTAATACAGGCTTTTGTGTGGAACGTGGGAACCTACGACATGGATGCTAAGGGAGAGATTTCAAGTGGAAGCCCCACAAGAATCAGAGTACCAATGCCATGTATAGGGGCGGAATAACTCGTAGTAGCAATGAAATCTCCTAACGGAGATGGAGCAAAGGGGTTATATTATTCAGTTTTATAAACAAGTCAACCAACAAACTGGGAGGAACTTATGCATAAAACAAAGTCGTATGTTATATCCAAAAACGTAGTATATGAAGCTTTTCTAAGAGTTAAAGCAAACAAAGGGTCAGCAGGAATTGATGAGCAATCCATAGCAGAGTTTGAAGAAAATCTCAAAGATAACCTGTATAAAATATGGAACCGAATGTCATCTGGCAGTTATTTTCCTCCAGCTGTTAAAGCTGTAGAAATACCAAAGAAAGCTGGGGGTACAAGGACACTTGGAATTCCAACTGTGTCGGATAGAATTGCACAAATGACAGTGAAATTATATTTTGAACCTTCGGTAGAACCATTCTTTCATGAAGATTCCTATGGATACAGACCGAAGAAAAGTGCCATTCAAGCGTTAGAGATCACTCGGAAAAGATGTTGGAAGTACAATTGGGTACTTGAATTCGATATTAAAGGTTTATTCGATAATATAGACCATGATTTATTAATGAGAGCGGTAGAAAAGCATACAAAAGTCGAGTGGATAAAGGTATACATCAAAAGATGGTTAAGAGCACCGTTTCAAACGAAAGAAGGAATAATAGAACGTATCTCTGGCACACCGCAAGGTGGGGTCATAAGTCCGGTATTAGCAAATTTATTTCTTCACTATACGTTTGATAAATGGATGGCAATCAATCATCCTAACAATCCATTTGCTAGATATGCGGATGACGCAGTCATCCACTGTCAGACAGAGGATGAAGCGAAAAAGTTGCTTGAATCTTTAAACGAGAGAATGAATATATGTAAGCTCGAACTTCATCCAACTAAAACCAAAATTATTTATTGTAAGGATGCAGATAGAAAAGAAGAGCATGAAAATATATCGTTTGATTTTCTAGGGTATACGTTTAGACCGAGACTGTCGAAAAACAGGTGGGGAAAACACTTTGTGAATTTCACTCCCGCTATCAGCAATAAATCCAAGAAATCAATCCGGCAAAAAGTAAGAGGTTGGAAACTGCAATTGAAGGCAAATAAAGAACTCTTTGACTTATCGATGATGTTTAACTCAGCTATTCAAGGATGGATTAATTACTATGGAAAGTTCTACAAATCCGAAATGTATTCTAGTTTAAGGCATATTAATAAAGCCTTAATCATGTGGGCAAGAAAGAAATATAAAAGACTTGCTCGTCATAAGAAAAATGCGGAACGTTTTATGGGTAGGATTGCTGTTCAGAATCCTAAGCTCTTCAAACATTGGGAACTAGGAATAAAGCCTACGGCTGAATAATGGGAGCCGGATGAGCTGAGAGGTTCACGTCCGGTTCTGAGAGGGGCTACTGGGGAGGTTCCAGTGGTCTACTTGCCTTAAAATCATCTGTCGAGACTGGAAAACTGCTGAAAAATGGTATCATGCAGTTACTCTTTATTTAAAAGAACGTTTAAAACTTGATATTTCACCAGAAAAATCGAAGATTATTAATTTACGCAAGAATGAGTCTGCTTTTCTTGGCTTCACTATACGTGCCAATCGTAAAAGAAAAAAGCGAGTTGCACATACATTTGTCAAAGCGGAAAAGATGCGGAAAATTAAGGCAGATGCAAAGAAACGAATAAAAATACTCCGAGCATCGCCAACCGCACAAAATGCCTTGCGTTTTAATAGTTTTGTCTTAGGGTTACATAATTATTTTAATAGAGCTACTCACGTCAACATAGCGTTCTCACGCCTTGCCTATGAAATAGGTGCATCTATGTACAATCGTCTTAAACCTATCGGTAAATATGAACACCCTAACAACCCTCCACCTGTCTATAAAAAGTTCTATAGCTTAGGATCTAAAACGTATAAAATCGCCGGGGTATATCTCTTCCCTCTCGGTGTCATCAAAACAAAAAATGTGATTGCTTTTACTCAAAGTATAACCCCATTTACCGAAGAAGGTCGAGTACAAATATCTGCAAGGCTGAGTAAAAATATAAGACAGGAAATAGTATTGTTAATGGAATCAAAAATACCGACACGAAGTGTCGAATATATGGATAATCGGATTAGTAGGTACAGTATGAAAAAAGGAAAATGTGAAATAACTGGCATGTTCCTACAAGCAGAAAATGTGTACTGTCACCATTATATACCTACGCCTCTTGGTGGAAGCGACAAATTCAATAATTTACGTATTCTCCAAAAAGAAGTACACGAATTAATCCATATGACCGACAAAATTAAGGCGAATACACTCATAAAATTTTTGGGCATCACTGAATCGATGTTAAAGAAAATCAATAAATATCGAGAAAAATGTGAGCTAGAAATAATCAAATAACCCAAATCAATAAGAGTAACTTGAAACTTATAATTAATAATACCATCGCTAGATGGAACGCGGAATGATGGGAAACTATCACGTTCCGTGCGGAGTAGGGGAAAAGCTGGAGATAACTTCAAATGCTTACCTATTACTAACTTTAGTTAAATATGGCGACTTTCTTTTCGATGGTCTATTTTTATTAAAAAGGTGGTAACAGAAATGAAGTGGATTCGTGTTTTAGGTCTAGTTGTCTTAATGGCTTTGTTGAGTATAGGCGGTACTTATTATGTTTTGGAAAAGAACCATGAAAAAGAATCTTCTAAAGTTGTTGAAAATGAAGTAGATAGCAGTTCAAAAGAAGATGAAAAAAAAGAGTTTGTATCGACAGTGGATACGAGATTTGGTTGGGAAAATACTTTTCATTCCAAGATGATTGATGAATGGAAAAGTAGAAATGAACCATTTGTTGACAATCTAGTGGAAGAAGTGATTCAACAAATGGCGCACCAAAAGATTATTGCTGGTGAAAAAGAAGGTTCAATTATGATAACACCAGAAAGAATCGACATTTTGATACAGATGGTAGAAGAAAATAAAGACAAATATGAACATTATGAAACATATTTAGATATATTAAAACGTTGGAAAAAGGGTGACTTTTCAACAGTTGACAATGATCATAATGTTTTGATGCGTATTCAAGGGTCCAAAACTGGTGGTGTAGCGACAGGTATCGCTACAGAAGAACAAGAGGTACACTATATATTCCAAGTTTTCGCTAAGCAGGTAGATGAAGTCTTTGGTTCGACAGAAAAACATAATAAAACAGAATCCGAATTCAGCGACCCGAAGACCTGGAAGGACGTTTCAACGCCTGAAGGCTTCAACAGTTATGGAATAGAACCAACGTTGGAAGCTTGGATTGCCTATCACGCTGAAGATATTACCAAAACAACTGATGTGAAAGAATATTACCCGAGGGCAAGGCGTTTCATTACGGAAATGAAATATTTTCGGGTTCAAGGTGAAGACCTTCAAAAAGACTTTGCAAATTTGATGATGCTTCAAACTTGGATGAGCCATCTAGATTATGTTATATCAGTAAACGATCAGCAAGGGATTGGAACGGCAGAAAACTATGACGAAATGAAAAAATCTTTTAAGTATTTCACCGAACTACTTCACGATATCGACATTGTAATAAATCACGACGGAAAGGGCGAAACATTCGGGTTCACGCACCAATTAGACGGGAAAAAGGTTCAGGAAATGGAAACGTACATCTATATAAATTAACTAGTTTTGAGGTCACTTCAAGAAGGATGATTGCCGCTTTTTTGTTGAACCTATTAAGCTAACGGGTGCTTTACTTCAATGAGGAGTAGAGCTTTTTTTACTAACGCAGCAGTTTAGTGGAATAAGCAGTACGATTGAATTTGTAACAAAAAATGAAACTTGTAAACAAATTGTACGTATCCATGTAAAGGGGAGGTGGATTGTATGTATCGATTTTTATTCATACTTATTTTTCTACTAATTTTAACAGTAGGCTGTCAGCCAAATAATAATAGTTCATCAAACACTCCAAAAGAAGCATTGGAGCGAATTCATATAGACGGAGGTTATGCGGAAGTAGTGGAGATATATGAAACAATCGAAATTGGCGAAGATAGAGTTATAAGCGTATATAAAGGGGCAATAAATAACAGTGAGGAAATATTTGTGGCAAATATTGAACAAGTAGATGGTAGATGGTTAGTAACAGATGCCCAAAATATTGGTATGCCTTCTGCTGATAGACTTAACCAAAGTTCAGTTACTGAAAAATTCAAAGCGGGGTTCGCAGATAAACATTCATTTTTGAACGAAGAAATTAAAATAATTGAGTTGAGTGATAGTAACTTTAAGATTTGGATTGAAGTATTTTAATATAATTAATATAGAATCTTATTAAGCTAACGGGTGCTTTAGTAGAACAAGGATGGTCAGGATACAGCCGTTATTGTACTTCAAATAAAGGGGTAGGTTAGTTGAACAAGTTAATGTTAAAATTGGATAAATATCATAATTTAAAAGGAGGAATTAAAATTTGGATACAGGATTAAATATTATTGATATTATTTCGACAGTTATTTTTTTAGGAATTATACCATTTTTCATCGTAATTCTATTACTAGTTTGGCGTTCTTCTAAATACAAAAAGGAACAATTAAATCGTATTGAAGAAAAGTTGGACTTATTGCAAAAAAAGAATTAAGAAATTTCTTATTGTGCTAACGGGTGCTTTAGTTGAATATTCGCTTCCCGAAATAATCAATCTATATACAAAAATATATTCACGAGTGTTCTCGACGAGTTATAAAAAATAGACAAAGAAAAAACAGGAAAACAAATATGATTTTGTTCTCCTGTTTTTATTATTCGTCCTCAAGCTTATCAGACTTAAAATTTGCAAGTGCACTTCGCTAAGCATATTAAAGCAAATAAACAGCTACACTAAAAAAATTAAATTCTATTAAAACATTAAATTAGATTTGCTATTCCGACGATTGGATCTTAGAAGATTTCATAGCAAGTGAGATAAAGTAAAGAAAAAGTTCGTTACTGAGTTTCTTAGTGAATAACAAAGCTTTTAAAAAAGAATTAATAGAATATATCAATTAATTCTTCTTTAAATAAGGTGATTATACGACAAATTAACCGACAATAAATTTTCGCTATATACTAAAACAGGTATTTACTGGTAAAGTGTAATTAATTGAAAAATGTAATTAAATATGTAGATGGGGGTTATTTAAATTGCTTTTGAAAGAAATAACTATACAAAATTATAGAAAATTTCAAGGTGAATTTTTTTCTATGGCGGATGAAGTTACTTTGCTTGCGGGTGCCAATAATAGTGGTAAGACCTCTATGATAAATTTAATAGGCTCAATATTACAAAATGGTAAAACTCCATTTTGTATCTCAGACATACCCGTTCAGCTTTCTAAAAAATGGGTTGATAAAGTATGTCCTATATTTATAGAATGTTTTGAAGAGAATCAAGATGTATTAGCGACAATAGAAATGATTGTAAATAAATTATTTGATACAAATTTACCTACTAGTAGCGGAGATTTACTTATTCCTGCGACATCAATACGATTTAGAGTCGATTATAATGAAAGCGACGATATTAGGAATTTTGCCGATTTTATTATGGATTTGAATCCAGATAATAAAAGTGTTTATTTTGAACACTTATTTCAGCCGACTAAAATATCCTTTAGTCAAGCACTAGAAATTAATCTAAAAAAATTAAAGGATAGATTTATTAAAATAAATACTTCAGAAGACCCCACTTTAAAAATTGAGCAATTTAAAGAGATAATACTGTCTACATATGAAGCAAGTATCCTTGAGAAATGTTTTTTTAGCGATAGCGACTATACAAACAAAGTAGAGATTGAGTTATCTACTTTCAGAAGACTTTTCAATTATAAATATATTAATGCAGGCAGATCCCTAGATGATCAAAATAACGGGAATTACAGGAGTCTAAGTAAAAATATGGTGGAGCTTGCTAAACATAATGAAAGTTTTAGTACTTTATTAGCGGATTTACCAGATAAGATACTTAGTCCTATACAAGATGCGAAAATTATAGATTTAGTGCGAGATGCATCCATAAAGGGGCTTAGCGAAGCAGTTAAAACTATTGCTACTGCAAATGGTGGTAATACAGCTAGCATGATTCTTGATATAGATATTAATGAAGATACAATAACTACTCTACTTAATCAAATAACCAATACAAAATATAAATACGAAGGTTATTATCTTAATGAGGCATCTCAAGGATTGGGATATAGTAATATGATATATATTCTTTTGCAACTAGAATCATATAAACGTAAAATAGACCCCTTATTGGTCAATATATTTGTTGTAGAGGAACCCGAGTCACATATGCATCCCCAAATGCAAAGAATCTTTGGTAAGTATCTTAATAAATATTTTTTTGAGAAAAAGATTCAGGGCTTAATAAGTACTCATTCTGGAGAAATGGTACGTCTAACTGAGATGAAAAATCTTAGAGTTTCACGACCATTAAATCATCTAGCAAGTAAAATTTATGACTTTTCATCGTTTAAAGATAGTATAAGCGGTGACGCCACTCTCGATAATTTCTATAATTGGTTTTATGAAATTGGATTTTCGGACATAGTTTTTGCAGATAGGGTTATTTTATACGAGGGTGATACAGAAAGGCTGCTTATAAGGAAGTTATTGACCCTGGATAAATATGAAGAGCTTAATCAGAAATATATAGCATTTGTACAGGTTGGCGGTGCATATGCACATAAATATAGCGAAATAATTAAGTTCCTCAATATCAAGACACTTATTTTAACTGATTTAGATTATAAAAAAGATGCAGATACTGTAGAAGCAGTAATAGCATCTTTAACCACAAATGCAACTATTAATAGTTACTACCTTGAGTCAACAGGAATCGATTCTCCAACAGTACCTAATTTATATGAATGGAAAGAAACTGGGGGAAATGAATTGTTCGGAGGACTAGCTCTAGTTAATTATCAAGGAAAAACAGAAGATTATGCACGCACTTTAGAAGAAGCCATGCTGGCTAAACATTATGGCTTCAATGTTTTAGAAAGAAAAAATAGAGATGAATGGATTCAACTTAGAGAAAATGATAAGCTCAAATATACTGTTCCAAAACCTGTTAAGCCAAAAAGGGATGAATCTGCCCCTGAAACTCTTGAACCAGATGATTCAAACTTGGATCAAAAGTACAGTATTAGAGAAATTGTGAAACACACTGAAAATGGAAAGACTGATTTTATGTATTCTGTTATTCTAAACGGTTTGATAGAAAAAATGCTTCCTGATTATATAGAGGAGGGATTAAATTGGTTGCAGAATTAATAAATAATATCTTTTTAGTCAACGCTCCAGCAGGTAGTGGGAAAACGACTAAAATAAAGTCCATGATTATAAGCCATAAAGTAGAATTTCCTGAAAATAATATTCTCTGCATTACTTATACTAAAAGAGCTGCAGAAGAGCTTAAAAAAGATATAAATTCAAAAGGTATTTATATAAGTACAATCCACTCGTTTCTTCACAGTTTTGTAAATATTTATTTTTCTAAGAGTGAAATAGTAGATTTGTACTTTGAAGTTTTTGGAGATTTAATTAGGAACGATATAGTGAATGAGAAACAAAAAGAAAACATAACTGCTAGAAATCAGAGGTATATTGATAAGCATGGTACTTTATCATTTGAAGTTATTAAAAACAATATAAAATCTATTTATTATAACGAATCTGCAAACGATCATTTATACAAAGGAGGATTATCCCACGATAGCTTAATATTATTCTCTGAAAAGATTTTTGATAAGTTTCCAAAGATTAAAAAAAGGATCACTCAAAAATATCAAAGGATTTTTATCGATGAATACCAAGATTCAGCTTCCAGCGTATTAAGAATGTTTTACAAAGCAGTCATCGATACCACTTCCAACCTATATTTTCTTGGTGATAAGATGCAACAAATATACAAAAATTATGATGGGTTTTTTGAAGATGAGTTAAAAACTTTAAATACTGAGATAAAATTAGATATTAATCACCGATCGATACCAGATATTGTTTCTGTTCTAAATAATATTTATAACGATGAAGAATTTTATCAAAGTCCATCTTCTAAAAATTCGGCTATAATACCTGCACATCCACCGAGAGTGATATTGTGTGACAATATTCATGATAGACTAGAGATAGAAAAATCTTCTTATCCCGATGCTTTGTTATTATTTTTATTAAATCAGCAAAGATTTAATTCTATAGGAGCAGGTGAATTGTACAGTCGACTTAACAGGCTGGAGAAATATTCCTACGGAAAACAACTAAATGCAGTTAATATCCTATCAGATAATACAAATGAAAATTCAGATTCTCTTTTTAAATTACTTTTTCTTGTAGAAAAAGTCTTGGAGCATTATAAGAATTCAAATCTTGGAAGTATTATTCACAATATAAAAATTAATTCCAAAATATTTGATTTAAACATGTGTAAAATAACTAGTCATCAGCATAAAGTTGACTTTAACATACTGTTAAGTCAAATATATGATTCCTTCCATAAAGAACACTCAATACACGATTTTTTAATATCCCTTAGAAAAACTAACATTTTTAAAACTAACTATATTGACGAGATAGGTGATGAATATTCTGAAGTCCTGGAGGTTGGATTAAATGAATTTAAGGCACTCTCGAATTATTTAAACAATCCAAAAGTATCTACACAACATGGTGTAAAAGGAGAAAGCCATAATTCTGTATTTTTTATAGCTGAAGATTCTTTTAAGAATCCTGTAGTCCATATGCACAAATTTTTAAAACTTTGGACTAGTACAGACCTTTCTTTGAATTCATTAGAGTCTTTTTATTATGAGTACAATGAATGCGTTGCGGATACAGTAAACCATATAGGATGTAAAATTTCAGAACTAAACAGAGATAGTTATGATACACACTCTACATTTCTAAACGATAGGATTGAGCAATTAAACAAACGTTTTGAAGGCAATCTGATATTTAAGGGTTTGTACGAAGGCCATTACAATAAGTATCTTTTAAGACCTAATGTCTCCAATATTAAGGAATGTTTAAAAGAGAGTACTGTATATGGTGTTTTATCTGCGTACAGACTCTTTTACGTGGGATGTTCAAGAGCAAAAAAAAATTTAACGATCTTCATTAAAAAAGCTAATGTAGAAGAATATTCACAAAATTTCATTGGAAAGCTAGAGAGAATTGGATTTAGCGTTGAAGATTAATATTTAACTACTGTATCCTATATTGTTATGTCAAATATAATTGTTTTGAAGAGTGTACACTTAAAACCGTACGCTCTTTTTTTAGGGTTTTGTGATATGTATTTTAACCGGTTCTTACTTTCTGCAAGTTAGTTAAGTATTCTCTAAGGTATCAAGTACAAGTGGTCCATTCTTATCCTCTATGGTAAAGCACTACATGGATGGCTAATGGTCTCTAAGTTTACAAAAGAATATTTCTTATTGAAGTCATGTTGTAGCTTGAAATAATGTTTGACATTGAATAAAAAAGGTGCACGTTTCCCCTTTGATGTAATTTGTCTATTGTATTTTCTTATAGTAAGGGTAATAAATGGTTTTAAAAAAATCGGGCTATATTATTGATTAAACTAAGTCTAGGAAGATTAAGAACTATATCTGAAGTATCGAAGTAAAGAAGGAAAGTGTATTATCACTGTCGAATTATGTAATTAGAGACAACTAAACTGTAAAGGAGGAAAAATCATGAATGGGACAAAACTTCGAATTCGAAATATGTATACAGGACCAGGCGGTGGTGCATACACAGGACCCGGTGGCGGAATGTATACAGGGCCAGACGGTGGTGCATACACAGGACCCGGTGGCGGAATGTATACAGGACCAGACGGTGGAGCGTACACAGGACCCGGTGGTGGAATGTATACAGGACCAGACGGTGGTGCATACACAGGACCGGGAGGCGGACTCTATACTGGCCCTGGTGGAGGGCTATATACAGGACCAGGAGGAGGACTTTATACTGGACCCGGTGGAGGAATGTACACTGGTCCAGATTCAAATCCTTATATGGCAATACACCCGCCTTGGCCATTATTTGCAATCGAACTTCGTAAAATGAGAATGGTAAAAGAAGCAGAAATTATAGAAAAAGCTTTAAGGAGTATTGGTTGGGATATCTAACTGATGCCTTAAAGTATGCTTATTATGCTTTTGGTTGCGTTAACCCGTGTATTAACCAAAGCAGCCACAAAATAATGATGAAAAACCCATTAAGATTTAAAAAAGCTTATAACAAAAGGACTCAGAAAAAAATTTTAAAAAAGGAAGAGTCTTTAGAATGTTTGTATCGCGTTTTGAGTAGGCTTGGATGAACCAATAACCAGAGTAGTTTTAATCTCCCATGAGTGCTACTCGTATAGTATGACATTTTGTTATACCTAGAGTTCGTTGGAGTCAGGAGTTCTAAGTGACCATAGTTTATCGACTTTTCTCGCCAATCATACTATTCTATACTCGTTCTGAAACAATACTCACTATATGTAGTGCAGAGTTTATTGCTGCATGGATGGCTAACTGGTGCATTAATTGAATTAGCCCCAATGCGTAACAATTGATTTTCAATTAAAATTTACAAATGAATTAGCGACCTTCTCTTTGTTGAGTTGGTCGCTTTTTTTATTTACTCAATTATTTAATAAAGTGTTCTTTGCTATGGAGAATGATAAAAAATGTTAGTGTATAAATATTTGACCGCCATTTGTTTTATTTGCTACTTCTCCATTGTATTCAATCCACTTTTCTTTTTCTCGTTCTACTGCTCGATTTTGCCATTCAAACCAAACGTATGAACATTCACTACAATGACTCTCTACACCACTATTATTATGCAAATCTCGACGTACAAATAAAGTCCTTTTGCGACAGCAGTAGCAATAAATGATCTTATCATCATGTTTTTTTATTATCATAATAAACTTTCCCTCCAATATACAATATTAATTGTCTATTACTTGGAAATTTATTCTTAAATCCAATAAATTGTTTATTTAATAATTATCAGAGATATTAGTAATCTATATCATGTTAATGTTTTGATTTATTCATATCAAAAATTTTTTTTATATGAATAAATCTATTATTTAATTGCCAATAATTAATAGTAATCTATCAAGAGAATTCTTGAGGTGAATTAATTATTGGAGGTGTTAACTATTCAAGCTTCAAGAAGTATCTTATATAACATTGATCCTATTGGAATTGAAACAGGTTTAGTAGAAAGTCTATGCAGTTATTTAATTAGGCTTTCATATGAACATAACCTTAATGTTGGTCACTTGGTAAATAAGCTAGTGGTTCCTGAATTGCATAAAGATTATTTGGAAAGAAGCTCTAAATACGGTGGTAACAGTTTTTTTGAAGGGGCTAAAACAATAAATGGATATAAGGATAACTCAACTGAATTGGTTCGTGTTTTAGAAGAGTTAACAACCAGAATTGATTTGGCTAACTTAACCCTGTTTAAATTAAAAGATTTAGTTCCTTTAAGAAATTTATTTAAAGAAACTTTCTCTTGGTGTCCGGAATGTATAAAGAATTGGAACGATAACAACAAAAGTATTTACTATCCGCTTATTTGGTATTTAAAACCGGTACAGATTTGTTTTAAACATAAGTGTTATCTAATTGATAAATGTCCGGCCTGCTATAAAAAAACTGATATACTTCGTAGACAAATGATCCCAGGGCATTGTCCAAACTGTTTTAACTTGCTAATACAAGATGAAGCTATTGAAGAGATTAATAATCTGGAATGGCAATGGCATACTTTTGTCTATCTAAATATTGAAAGCTTAATAGGTTTAAATTCTAGTAAACTCTTTGTTAAAGAAAATATCAGTAAACAGTTAAATTATATCAATCAAGACCTGTTTTCTGATAATATACCTAATTTTGCTAGATTCTTAGGTATTCCTAAGAGTACTTTAAGGGCTTGGATTAAATCAGAAAATATTCCCACTCTCGATGGATTACTAATGGTCTGTTTTAAATTAGATACTACAATTTTGGAATTCTTCTCAAAAAATTTGCCAAATGTGACTATAAGTCATCTGGTTGAAAAAACGAAAACAAGTAAAGAGAAAGTGATTAGAAGAAGACTTGACTTTGTTTCAATTGAAAATAGTCTAAATGAAGTACTAATATGTGACCAACCAATTTCTATGGTAGCGACTGCAAAAATAATAGGTCGCGATAAACGAGTTTTATATAGTAATTTTCCTGAATACTGTAAACAAATTTCAAAAAGATATAGAGAGTATATCAATTTAGAATCAAAACAAAGAATAGAGGAATTAAAAAAAGAAATTCAAATTGCCTTTTATTCCTTAGTAAATGAGGGTATATATCCAAGTAGTGAGAAAATTCAAATGAAAACTAATAAAAGGGGATTACTGAAGGAGAGGGTTCTCCAAGAATATTGGAGAGATTTATTGGTTATGAACAGTCTTTATAATGGGAAGGGGAGAAAATAGTAATGATGAGTGATAGTGAGTTTGATGAGTGGGCAAATAAGCTCAGTTTAACAGACGAGGCAAAGAAAGAGGTACAACGGGTAAGAGAGTCACCGCCAGCAAGAAGAGTTGGGGGAGGTAAGCATAACGTAAGTGGACGATTTAGTAGTAAAAAAATGGGAGTTACAATTCAATTTGAAAGCCATAAGGTTGAATTACCTACCATCTATATGTTGGAGTTTAATGATAGTGTTTTAGAATATTACGATCAACCACCTCAAATAAAACTACTCTACTATCAAAGTAATAAGAATAATAGAAAGAGGGCTTATTTAAATACACCAGATTTTTTTGTAATTGAAAAAGAAAGGGCATATTGGATTGAGTGTAAAACGGAGGAAGAGCTAATTAGAAAATCACAAGAAAATCCGGAAAGGTTTTATAAACTGGATGGAAATTGGATATTTGCACCCGGGAAAACATATGCAGATGAATTTAATTTAGAATTTTTAGTAAATTCATCAGAAGATATCAATTGGATTCTTCAACGTAACTTGATTTTTTTAGGGGATTATATCGTAAATGAGTATGTACCAGAAGATTCAATAACCATAAAAATAAAGGAAGTAATAAAAACGAAGTTAGGTTTAACTTTATCAGAAATATTACAGATATCAGAGGAAAATTTTATATTAGATGATATATACGCACTAATAGCAAATAATACTATTTATTTTGATATATATAAAGACTTAATTACTGAGCCAGAGAACGTGAAGGTCTTTTTAAATAAAGAACAATACACTGGTTTTAAAATCATGGAGAAATCAAATAGAAAAATAATCAAACCCAATAGGATTGAGTTGAAAAGTGGTAATAAAATCTTATGGGGACAAACGGAATGGACCATTCTTAATTACGATCAAAATAGCAAAATAGTCTTCTTGTATTCTAAGCATGAAAAGAAGAATGTAGAATTACCAATTAATATATTTGAATCGTATTTATCAGAAGGGTTTATAAAGGCAATTAAAAAAGAAAGTAACAGTGATAATATTGAATTAAAAAAGATGATTTCAATGGTGAATGAAGATGACTTAAAAGAAGCAAACAACAAATATGAAATCGTGTCGAAATATTTACGAGGGGAAGAATTAGAAGATTTTAGTTTAACAGATAGAACATTAAGGAATTGGGTTAAGAAGTTTAAAGATGCAGAAGAGCTTCATGGGCATGGATTTATAGGTCTGTTACCTCAAATAAAAAAAAGAGGAAATAGAAATTCAAAATTATCTCCTAAAACCAAAGATTTGATGGAAACAGTGATAATGGAAAGCTATGCAACAATAAAATCAAAAACAGCAAAAGAAGTTTATCGTGAATTGCTTGTTAAATGTGAAGAGCTCAATTACTTAGCACCTTCATACGCAACTTTATGTACGGAAATAAAGAACCTTTCAGTGTATGAAATTGAAATGGCTAGAAAAGGAAAAAGAGCAGCATACAAATATGAAAAATTTGTTACGGATCTTCACTTCACTTCCCCAAAACATGGGGAAAGAATATTTGAAATAGCGCATATAGATCATACCGAATTAGACATTGAGCTTGATATTAATGGTAAAGTTTCTAAGCGACCATGGCTTACATTTATGATTGATGCTTATTCAAGACGCATCCTTGCATTTTATTTAACATTTGAAGAACCTTCCTATCGTTCGTGTATGATGGTAATTCGGGAATGTGTAAAGTCATTTAATCGTTTACCGAATTATGTTGTGGTAGATGGAGGAAAGGAATTTGAAAGCATATATTTTGAATCGCTCCTTGCAATGTATGGTGTTCATAAAAAACAAAGACCCGCTGCAAAAGCACGCTATGGTAATGTGATTGAGCGATTATTTGGCATTACTAATAAACTCTTCATACACAATTTAAGAGGGAATACTCAAATCACCAAAAACGTTAGACAAGTCACTAAATCCGTAAATCCAAAGAATCATGCAGTGTGGACATTGGATACTTTATATGAACGGCTTGATAGCTGGATAAAAGATGTGTATGACAATATGGAAAATCCATCATTGAATAAAACTCCTCATGATATGTTTGAAGAATCTAGTTTTATATCGGGTAACAGACCTAATACCTATATTCCATATGATGAGACATTTGTTTTGATGACTTTACCATCTCCAAAAGGAAAAACTCGAAAAGTTCATCCAGGTCAGGGTATAAAATTGACTTATTCTTATTACTGGTCCAAAAAGTTTAGGAACCCTAAAATTGAAAATGAACATGTAGAAGTTAAATATGATCCTTTCAACATTGGGGTATCTTACGCTTTTATAGAAAATGAGTGGGTAGAATGTTTATCTGAACAATTTAAGTATTTAAATGGCAAGACTGAAAAACAAATAAAACTTCTTGCAGAAGAGATAAGGCAGAAGAATAAATTATATTCTCGGAGCAATACAGTAACAGCAATTATGTTAGCAAAATATATAATTGAGTCTGAAGAAATAGAAGAAAATATTGCTATAAATAAATACAAACCATTAGAAAAAGATGTACGGAAAATAGAAAGTCCAAAAGAAATCAGTCAAGAAATTGAGTTTGAGAAAGAAGAATATGATGATGACTTAGAACTTGATATTTTTGGGGAGCTAGTCTAATGGCAAAGAAGCAGAGATTATTTGATGAAGAACTACTAACCAAAACAAAAGAAGAACGGGAAAATTTTTTTAATGAATATACTATTAGCCATCCAAAAATGAAACAAGTTTTACTCGATTTAAAAAATGAAATTTACAAAGGTTCACAAAATATTATCATGGTGGTTGGTCCGTCAGGGGTTGGAAAGTCAAGGCTATTCAATGCAGCAATTAAATCTGTATTAAAGGATATGGAAGAGGATATTTATAATGATAGAAGTATTATACCTATTACTGGCATAGAACTTCCTAATCCGGATTTAGGTAAGTTCAATTGGAAGGATTTTTATTATCGAGTCCTCACTTCACTTAATGAACCTTTAATAGATTATAAGATTGATATAGGTAAATTAAAGAAAGAAAATAATATTTCTTTACGTTATGGGTCTGCTTCTGAATTACGTAGATCATTAGAAAGCGCTGTTTTTTATAGAAAAACAAAGGCTCTTCTAATTGATGAGGCTCAACACTTTTTTAAAATTAATGGAGAAAAGAGAGGAGACGGTGAAAAAAATCAAAAACAATTTAATTCTATAAAATCGATTGCGAATATGAGTAATACAAAAATAGTCTTATTTGGGACTTATGAACTAAATGAAGTAATTAATTTAGACGGACAATTGTCTAGAAGGGTAAAAGAAATTCACTTTTCAAGATATGATTATTACAATAAGGGAACAGAAAAGAAAAATTTTCTTTCATTATTATTAACTTTTCAGAAATTGTTACCAGTTCAAGAGGAGCCAGATTTAATAGGTTACTCTGAGTACTTATATGAAAATTCTATTGGATGTGCAGGTATATTAAAAAATTGGTTGCAAAGATGTTTGTCAGATGCAATTGAAAATAATGAAAAAACAGTTACCTACACTAATTTAAGGAATAATGTTTTACAAGCAAGAAAATTAATAACATTAGCTAATGAAGCGATAACAGGAGAATTTATATTCAAGGAAAGTAATAATGATAAAGATGAACTTAGGGCTCTCCTTGAAATGAAACAAACAGAAAAGAAGGAAGATATAAAAGTAAAAAATAATCCTGCCCCGGGAAAAAGAAAACCGGAAAGAGACAATGTTGGTTTAGACAAGGTTTAATATAAACTTATGATTGATTAAGGTGGGCTTAATAATGTGTATTTCGAAGAAATTACAAAATAGTAGTGTACTTTATGGACTGCCCCCAATTGGAAAAAGTACATCTGACATTGAAAGTCTAACAAGTTATGTTTCAAGACTTAGTTCTGCACATAATTTAAAAGTATTAGATCTATTTACTAAAATTGTTTATCCTAACCTTGAAAGAGAAACATCAACCAATGTTTTTCAACCGACACAATCAATCTCAATTAATAATTCGAATATAAAAACAAAAGAAATTGTAGATGTCTTATCAAATCTAACAACAATAAAAGATTTGGAAGAGCTTACATTAATAAATTTTCATTACTTTATGTCAAGCCAAGAATTACGGACAAATAAATTTTGGTGTCCCTATTGTCTTCAAGAATATAGAAACCAAAATAAAATAGTTTATGAAAAATTATTATGGAACTTTGAAGTAGTAGATATTTGTTTGAAACATAGATGTAAGTTAGTAAATTGTTGTCCCTCCTGTAAATCAGAACAGTTTCTATTGAAAAGAAAGGGGGAGGTAGGACTTTGTGATAAATGCGCTACTTGGTTAGGTTCTGAGAATACAGTGGCTAAAGAAAAAATACCGGATGAATATTTTTGCTGGCAAAAATGGGTTGTAGAAAATATTCAAGAGTTACTAAAAATAAATACACAAGAACGAATTGAAAATAATATAAGATGGATTGATTATGGTGAAAATATTAAAGAAATCATAGAGATGAGTAAACAAAAATATAAACTAAAAATGAATGATATCTGTAGTCTGTCAAACATTTCACGGAAAACATTTTATAATTGGGTGAGTGGGAAACGAAAAGCTTCCCTTTATTCATTGTTAAAATTTGGTTATATAACAAACGCAACACTTAAGAATTATTTTTCAAAAGATTTTAACATGGGTTTGGAAATTCGAAGTTTACCTTTACTTATTAATGAAAATCCTTTTTATTCAAAACCTGATAAAAATGAGAGAGTGAAGTTAAAGGAAGAACTAAGAAAAATAATAAATGAATATGAAGAAATCAGTAGTCCTATCCTTAATTTATTGCAAATTTCCAGAAGATTAGGATATACTCGTCCAACAACAATACGAGAAAAATTCCCAGAAGACATAAAAATAATAAAAAGGAAACAAAATGAATATCAGAGAGAATTAAATGATATCAAAGATAAGAAGAAACATGAATTAAAAGCGGTTATTATAAAATTACTAAATGATGGAATATATCCTTCTGAGAGAAAAATTTTAGCAGAAATCAATAACCCCTCTTTCTTTTGGGTAAGTACCAATAGAGTGTTATTAAATGAACTATGTAATGAACTTGGTATTGTCCGAAGGAAATGGACTTGGAAAAATGATTAGCGGAGTTGAATATCTTACTCTTCTCTATGATGGTGTTTGCTACCATAGTAGCCTAACCGAAAGGTGCAACTACACGTTGTTCTTTGGAAGAGAAAGGACGAATTCCTTGTATTCCTTTTATAGTGAAGACCATTTAGTACCTGATTTTTTGGAATGGGTAAAGTTAGTTCAATACGAGTATGTTAGAGCTCTGTAACACTAAAAAATCAATTCTTTAATAAGTCTCCTAATGTAAGAAAATTTACACTAATGGAAGGGTAGACTACGAAGTCTTTTTATTTTTGGCTCTGCTTACAAATAAACTGAAAGAACTGTTTAGGTACTTTCAGTCTGTAGACAAAATCGGTTAAAAAGTAGTGGGATTTCTAGTGAAAAATGAATAAATGATAAAACTTCCTAAAGCAAAAAAATAAAGTATAAGTTTTCCTAAAAACATTTAAATAAAGATGTTTTACTTAATTTCATGTAAAAATTAATGAAAAGTAAGTAGAAAATCTGCCTTAAAATCTCATGAGATTAGGTGGTTCTAAGTGTGGGGAACTTATGATTTATTTAATGGAAAAGATATGGTTTACGTCACATTATGAAATATTAAAGATAATAATCGATAATCGTGGATTTTTGTTTTGTCATAGTCTGTGTGAAAAATTATAATATTCCTGAATTTATGAAAAAAATGAGATTAGGGAGGTTCTGGAAAATGTATATAAAAAAAGCATTATCTCAAAAGAGATGATGCTTTTTTTCTTAAGAATTCCTTGTTCCTAAAGAACTCTTGCGGGTTTGGCACCCAAAGATAGCGATTGGCTCAACCCAGTGAATAACAATCGGTATTGTTGGATGTCAAAATTTTATGGTAAAGTTATTGTTAGCTAATATAGTATAGCATAAATTACTAGATGAAACAATGAACAATTTTAAAAAATAACCATTTATAATATAAGGACTGAGATGCATGTCAGTCTACTTCTATATGCTTCCTCCACATCCTGCTTATATCCGATTTTCCAAATTAAGTGCAGTAAGACTCTTATCAACTCTCACCACTTGAATGTCTTGTCTATTTAAAAAATCTGTTTAATAATGAGGGATTGCTATAGAAGACACTACACAGGGATTTTATTCACTTTAAAAAAGCGTTCGATCATACGATTAATCGACTTTTGATTGGGCTGGAAACAGAGTTAATTCCAATACCAGATGGTCCCAAGGTGACGGCGAATGTACTAACAGAGGAAATTAGACAACAAGTTCTAAAACGTGATAACTATCAATGTCTTTGCTGCGGGAAAGAAAAAAGACGAGTGGTCACAGTGGAAATAGATCATATTCCACCTATTGCTATGGGAGGGTAAAACGTTCCGCCTAATCTACAAACCCTTTGTAAACAATGTAATGGCATAAAAGGAGTAAACATAATAGACTATCGTTCTATTGTTTCTCCTTTAAGCTTCCCAAAAGAAATGTTGCTATTTGATGTTACTAGTAGTGATAGTATTGAAAACGTTATTGCAAGGATTGTAAATCACATCTATCATTGCAGAGCTTTTGTAGCTTAGAAAGTAGTCAAAGAAGTAACGAGAAAAATTATAAAAAGTGGATAATCAATTTATAGCATGGTAATGATACACAATGGCTAGAAGGGAATTCAGCTAAGTTATAGGATACATTATTGATTATCTTGGTTAGGATCAAGTAGAGCAAATCGAAATTAAAGATTAAAATAACTTCCCGTGCTAGAAATGTTTATACTAATTCAAACAAACGTAAATGTTATGAATTTCATGTTTGATTCTTACTCAGGGAACAAATTCAAGTTGCTTTGCAAGGGTGTCAGGTGCGGCCACAATTCGTTGGAGAACTCGAATGGTATCAAAACCCGACACCCTTAGTTTATGATGGCTCATAATTCTCCGGAAAATAAAAATTTCCTGGTGGGGCGTCAAAATACAAAAACATATCCTTAAAATACGTCTCATCAATCAATTTTCGAAGCACACCTTTGTAATAACCAGGCAAGTTGCGAATATTTTTTCGCTTTGTTGCCATCACCGCAATTTTCAGCGCACGATATGCCAGGTCATCAAAAACTTTACCATCATCTTTATAAATATCAAAACGCAACATTTCACTTGATAAAGACAGGTGGATGCCGAAAAAATTGCGTGCTGTTTTTGTTTCACCAATTGTATTTGAAAGTAATTCTTTCATTCTGCTAAATAGACTTGTGGATAACTTTTTCGAATCCATAGGAGACGTGTTAGTAAGATCTTTAATAGAAGATTTTAAGAATAACGGTTCATTCTGAGAAATCGGCTCATTTTCCTCGTCGTCATGCGGTTTGTCCGCATCCTCTCGACTGTTCATTTTCCCCTGGTCATCGAATGGTAAAATAATATAAATGTTAGCACCAAGCCCGCTCATGACAGGACGTACGTAGTGAAGGCGCTGAATAATGCAAAGCTGTTCGAGCTTCCGAATTGCCCGACGAACAGTCGCATTCGACTTGCCGATTGCTGTTTCAATCGTTGCATGTTTTAAATGGGCAGCCCCATATTTCACCGAATATCTTCGGATTACATCGAGCACAAGTTGGTCTGAATTGTTTAGCTCGTATCGATGGAATGCGCAATGTTTTGCAGCAGCATCATCCATCTCTTCTATTGAATTGAAACGAGCGTATTTTTGTAAGTAGTGAGTCATTAAAATTCCCCCTTTACCTTCTATATAGAATGGAGTGGGCGAAAAGTGGACAAGGGATTCGAAAGTTTTGAATTGTGTCCCCCATTTCAGAAACATTATTAAAACAAGAAAGAAATGACGCCTTTTATTTTGCCAAAACAGGAATAAAGGAATTCAGGAAATGACAACGAAATAGATACTGTAAGGAAGGGAGTAGAGCTAGGCGCTTTTCATTCCACAAAGCAGGTGGAGTAAATAAAAAATGAAAATAGCTAAGTTCATATAATTGTTAGGTGTAGATTATAGGAAAGGCAGGAACGGTTATGATCGCGTGGTTTCGACATTTGCCCCAGATAAGTATGGATGTAGAAGAATGGAAACCTTTCATTCAACATGCATGGTTTCGAAAGCATTTCATGAAGTTTGTTTACTTATTAATGGCTGCTTTTTTTCTAGCACCTATTTGGTTCTGGGTAAGCCTCGCTCAATTGACAAACTTCCCCCTTCTGCTAATCATTCTTCTAGTATTTGTCATACATGAAGCGCTTCATATGCTTGTCATACACAAGAAAGGCGACATGAGCTTAACGTTCAGAGGAATCTATTTTTGGATCCATACAAATGCAATTCTTTCTAAAAAGAGATATTTGGTCTTCATGAGCTTACCATTTATCGGATTATCGATATTCCCGGCAATTACTTCGTCCTTTGTATCGGGGGATCTGAAAGCACTCCTGTTATTTATCAGTTGGTTCAATTTGATCATCTCTGCATCCGATATTGTTAATTCAATTTTGATCTTAATAAAATCAAATCAATCTGTATTTTGTAGAGGGTACTATCGGTGAATGAAGTAGTATTTTGATTAGCGATAGAACAAGATTTGGAACGAATTGCGGAACAGGAACTGGAAGAACGGCTAGTGGTTATTGTGAATCAACATTTCCCGTTATAAACAGTTAGGATCGGGTTGAATTATTATGAAAGTTTCTCACACATGCACTGTCACAAGTCGCTTCCATTTTATGGAGTAATATGATTTTGATGAACGTCAAAGCCTTGATACAACAAGGCTTTGACGTTTTTTTAATGTCATGTTATTTAATCTTAATAACTTGACGGAAGTGTAAAATGGGAGTATTCTACATTAGTTGCGAAAAAAAGCTGTAGTAAAGTAACATTTATTAAGTTTACTGTCAATAATTTAAATTACTATAAATTAAGATTTGAATTAAAATAAATAAAAGGTTGGTGCGAAAATGAAAAATCTATTAAGTAAAAAAGATAATCGTTTAAACAACTTTTTTGGGATATATGTATTAGCTGTTTTGATGTTATGGATTAAAACATATATCACGCAAACATCACAATTTAAACTAGGTGTAGAAGGACCTCTTCAACAATTTCTTTTAATATTAAATCCACTAGGTTCAGCATTACTATTTCTAGGGATTTCATTTTTATTTAGAGGCAAGAAAAAATACACATCACTAGTTATAGTTTACACGCTTATGTCTATTCTTTTATATGCCAATGTTGTTTATTACCGATTTTTTACAGACTTCATTACATTACCTACACTTTTCCAAACGCAGAACTTTGGGGATTTAGGTGGAAGTGTTCTTACTTTAATAAAACCTTATGATATCTTGTTCTTTGTGGATGTATTTGTCATGTTTTATCTACGATTCTCAAGAAAAGTACAAAAAGAAACAACTCGTTTTGGGTATAAAAAAGGAATAGCAATTATTGCTTTTGCATTAGTAATATCAATTATAAATTTAGGACTAGCTGAAATTAGTCGTCCGCAACTATTAACTCGGGGTTTTGATAGAAACTATATTGTGAAATATCTAGGAATGTATAACTATTCTATTTATGACTCAGTAGAAACGATGAAAGCATCATCACTTAGAGCTTTGGCGGATAGTAGTGATATTACAGAAGTGAATAACTATATACAATCCAACTATGCCAACCCTAATCCAAACTATTTTGGTAAAGCAAAAGGAATGAACGTCATCTATTTACATTTAGAATCATTCCAAAACTTTCTTATCAACTACAAATTAAATGGTGAAGAAGTTACACCATTTTTAAATTCATTAACAAAAGATAGGAATACAATGTATTTCGATAATTTCTTCCATCAAACTGGTCAGGGTAAAACATCTGATGCAGAATTTATGTTGGAAAATTCAATATTTGGGTTACCACAAGGGTCTGCTTTTATTACAAAAGCACAAAATACGTTCCAAGCAGCTCCTAGTATTTTAAAAGATTATGGTTATTCATCAGCTGTATTCCACGGTAATAACGGTAGCTTCTGGAATCGAAATGAAATTTATAAATCATTTGGATTCGATCATTTCTATGATGCTAGTTATTATGACACAAGTTCTTCAACAGACATGGCTGAATATGGTTTGTTAGATAAACCATTCTATGAACAATCTGAAAGTCTTTTAAGTGCGTTACCACAACCTTTTTATGCGAAATTTATTACGGTAGGAAACCACTTTCCATATGATATGAATCAAGACCTAGTAACAATTGATAAAGGCAATACTGGAGATGCAAGTGTTGATGATTATTTCCAAACTGCGCGTTATACAGATGAAGCAATCAAACAGGCCTTCGATCAATTAAAAAAATTAGGCTTATATGATAATTCGATGATTGTTCTTTATGGTGACCATTATGGAATATCGGATAATCATAATAAAGCGATGGGAAAAGTCATGGGAAAAGAAATTACACCATATGATAGTGCTAATTTACAACGCGTACCATTATTCATACATGTTCCAGGGATGGAAGGTGGAACTAACCACACTTATGGTGGCCAAACAGACCTTCTTCCAACGCTATTACATTTATTAGGAATTGATACGGAACAGTTTGTTCAATTTGGATCAGATTTATTATCAGAGGAGCATAATGAAGTTGTTCCATTTAGAAATGGTGATTTTGTCAGTCCTACGATTGATTCAATTAAAGAAAAATTTTATGATAATAAAACAGGTTTACCACTAGATGATAGTCAATTAAAGTTAGCAGATACTATCAAAGAAGAAGTGGATCGTAAATTGGAGCTTTCTGATAAAGTCGTGAATGGTGACTTATTAAGATTCAATACGCCAAAAGGATATACTCCAGTTGATCCTTCTCAGTTCAATTACAACAAAGATGCGAATGAAAAATCTAACTAAAAATCGTGTCCCTGATTGAGAAACATTTACGTTAATTCAAACAAACATGAATGTTATGAATTTCATGTTTGTTTCTGACACAGGCAACAAAAAAATGGACCGTTTGATGCACAAGCATCAAACGGTCTTTTTAAAAAGATAAGAAAGTATATGGTTTATCGTCCTGCGAAACCAGTGTTCAAAGCACTTTAAAGAATTAAATAATACCGAAAATTTCCGTTTCAGGTGGACGCTTTCCAAGGGGGCACCGCTCACGCGTTCGTTGTGATGGCTCATTTGTCTCACAGAGGAACAAAGGCTAAGATCGCCACATCGTGTGGCAACGCCTTCGTGACCAACATTCTGTTGGTCTTCCGCTGTAGTCGCCCAATCCATTAAGTGAGTAGTATCTAACAAGAAAATTTAGCCAAGCTGGCTCTAAAAGGATAAAATTATTTTAAGTAAACGTAGTGATCATAAATCCTGTGATCTTAGTTGAATAAGAGATGCTATTGCTTTTTAAAATTTTGAACATCTGATAAAATGTAGTTCTCTATCTAATGTTCATAGATTATAAATGTCATCTATCTTACGAAGTAATTATAATTTGCCCAATACATACTAGTTGATTGGAGCGGAGGCGGCGACTTCTGCGGGAAAAGCGTGAGCTGAAAGCCCCGCAGGAGTGTAGCGACGAGGAGATTGAAGCCATGCCCGCGAAAAGCGTCCGCCGTAGCGGAAATCAAGGCTATTTCTATGGTTACTTTTGTTAAAAGGACCGGGCATCTTTTTGCTCGGTTTTTCTAATTGTACTCACATATTATTCTTAGTAACACAGGCAGCAAAAACTCTGGTGAAAGAAGATTAATTCCCGTTCTGTGTATTCTTTTTGTTTTTAATCAAAATTGCACTTGCGAATGTACCAATTAATAAGAAGATACCAATCATTAGTGTTACATCTTGCATACCTGAATTAAAAGCATTAAAAACGAGCTTCTTCATTTCATTAAAAGCTGGCATAGCTTTAAATGTTTCAGCTTGCTTGCTATCAAAAATTTGTGAACCTGCAAAAGCTCCAGCTTTATGAAAAACATCTAGCATTTGATTTCCAAACTCGGTAGGAATATTAGTTAAATTCTTGATACTAGTGTTCAGAGATTCGTTATATCCTTCCGTTAATTTAATTCCTAGCATCACAACGCCAAAAGAAATCCCTACTTGTCTAAAGACATTTATAATACCAGAAGCCATACCCACGTGCTCTTTATCAACTGAACTCATAGCAGCATTTGAAATAGGAGGATTGACTAGTGCATTGCTAATACCTAAAAGAATAAAACCGGGCATTAGATAGCCCCATTCAAACGGAGCTTCGATCATATAACGAAGAACGAGTATTCCGATAGCACTGATAAATAGTGCTCCACTAATTAACCAACGATTACCAACCTTTCCTGAGATAATTCCTGCAATTGGTCCAAGAACTATCGTAAAACCAGTAATGAGTAACATTTTTACACCTGTTTCAAAAGCTGAATAACCCATGTAATTTTGCATAAGAATAATTAAGTAAGTAAAACCGCCGTATAGTCCTGCACCTAATACAAAAGCTGCGATATTAGCTCCATTAAATGACCAATTTCTAAAAATGGATAATTCAATCATTGGTTGTTTTACTTTTCTTTCGGTAATGATAAAAGCTAAAAGTAATACGAATGATAATCCAAATAGACTTAAAATATGCCAGTCAGTCCATGCGTAATCTACATTCATTTGCTTTTGAATTAAGGCGAAAATCATCGTAAAAATCATGGCAGTGCTGAAAATCAGTCCTAAAATATCTATTTTTCCATTTTTGTTTGTTTCACTTTCTTTAATAACAAACATTCCCAATAAGATTGCTACAATCCCAACAGGAATGTTAACAAGAAAAATAAATCGCCAACCTAAACTGTCAACTAGTGCCCCACCAATCAAAGGACCACCGGAAATAGCAAGCCCAACAGCACTACTCCAAATACCTAAAGCAAGCCCTCTTTGTTTTTCAGGGAATGAAGTGGTAACGATCGTCAGCGATAAAGCCATCATAGCTGCTCCACCGATTCCTTGAAATCCTCGGAAAATATTTAACCAAGTGTCACTGTTTGCTAATCCGCTAGCTAAAGAGCCAATCACAAAGACACCCAATCCTAATAAAAAGACTTTTTTACGTCCAATAATGTCTCCTAATTTTGAAACTGGTAACAACGTAGCAGCATAAACTAAAGTATAGGCATTTAACACCCATTGCAGATTTGAAAAGTCTGACGAAAAATCATTTTGTATATCTGGTAGTGCAACATTAACAATCGTAATATCTAACATTGCCATAAATACTGCTAAACTAACTATGGCTAAAACCCACCATTTTCTTTTTGTTTGATCCAAAATAAAAACCCCTCTCATGTATATGTGTGTACAAGTGCATATATATATTAAAATAAAAAGCACTACATTATTTCAAATTCATGAGTGCTTTCATATTGTTAGCTGTTTGTTCAAATTTATCAACAATGAAATTATTATTAGCTTTGTAATAAACTTCTCGCCCTTCTTTTCTCCTTTGAACTATACCAAAACGACTCATGAAATCAAGATGACGAGAAATAACTGAACGATTCTGCGGAAAATTTTCTGCAATACCACCGATTGTCATTTCACCATTTATAGAAATAAAAATCAACAATTCACTCCGCACTGGATCAAATACTGCCCGGAAAAAATCAATATCAATATTGTCTTCTAATAATTTTTTACATTTATTTGAATCATGACTTAATCCCATAACACTACCTCCTAAATTTATTATATGCATACATGTGCACGTGTCAATACTTTTTTGGAAATGATATTTCAATAAGCACAATTTTTGATATCATACTTACCCTACCAAACAAGAGTAGGTCTGGTATAATAATGCGTGGAATACTCAATTCGATAGCACAAATAGAAATACCTATAAACATGATTATGCACTATTTCGGGATAATAATATATATCAACGTCAAAGCACCAAAGACTATGTCCAAGCAACAGGATATTCCGCAGGTAAGGTGGTATCTGCACTTCATTTCGCAAATAAGAAAATCAATGATCCAATCAAACTCTCATGGATTGAATGGTTTGATTTCTAAAAGGCACCTTACAGTTGCCTTTCATTCTCGTTCTATGGATGATACGGTGAACCGTACTATAAGTAAGTACGGTTTATTGTCGTCAATCAATTTATAATAGTGTTGAAAGTTATATGGAATATTTCGTATGCTTTTTTTATAATATTTACCGCTAAATTTTAATATACCGACGCATAATGTTTAGTGCATTATGCGTTTTTTCTCGAATTTATATTTTGTTTATATTTGCGATATATAGAGTTTAGAACTGAACGTCATAATAAAGTTTAAGCAAATAGTAAAGGAGAGAAAATATTATGAAGAAGAATTTGAGATTCGCAACACTAGTTATTTTCAGTTCAATCACATTATTAGCAGCATGCG
The DNA here is from genome assembly GCF_008973485.1 of Psychrobacillus glaciei. Taxonomy (GTDB): domain Bacteria; phylum Bacillota; class Bacilli; order Bacillales_A; family Planococcaceae; genus Psychrobacillus; species Psychrobacillus glaciei. Next base: position 3,023,604 of record NZ_CP031223.1, on the reverse strand, counting down.
GTGAAACAACAAAAAATGAGGCGAACAATGCAACCGGGCAAAGTCAACAGGTGGAAGCTGAAAAAGTGGAGCAGCAGTTTACAAAAGGCCAAGAAATGGCGAATGTATTAAGCAGTACAAATTGGCAAGGTACTCGTGTTTACGACAAAGATAAAAATGATTTAACTAAGGAAAATGCAGGCTTTATCGGTTTAGCAAAATATGATTCAGTGACAGGTCGGTATGAATTTTTTGACGCGAAAACAGGTAAGACACGTGGCGATGAGGGTACATTTTTTATAACCAATGATGGAAAGAAGCGCATTTTAATTTCAGATACGATGAAATATCAAGCCGTTGTCGAGATGGCGGAATTAGAAGATGTGATTTTTACTTATAAACGTATGGGGAAAGATGCGAATGGTAAAGATGTCGAAGTATTTGTTGAGCATATACCATATGATACAAATGATTTAGCCTTCACAAATCCAGATAAAAAGTTAACTGCTTCGACAGGAGATATTCATACTGATGTAGACGGGGATAAAATTCTTGGTAAAACGTTATGGCAAGGTACGAAGGCATTTGATGAAGAAGGCAATGATGTCACAAAGTATAACGATAATTTTTTGAGCATTGCAAAGTTTGAAGAAGGCACGAATCAATATGAATTTTTTAATATAGAAACTGGTGAGAGTCGTGGAGATTACGGTTACTTTGATGTGACTCACGACAATAAAATCCGCGCACATGTATCAATCGGTAATAATAAATACGGTGCAGCGTTGGAGCTTACAGAATTAAATGATGAAAAGTTCACTTATAAACGTGTCGGGAAGAATGCGGATGGCAAAGATATCGTAATCTTTGTTGAGCATGAGCCATATAAGGGAGATGTTAAGCCATTATTTAGCTTTTGATTAATATGAAAGCCCAATACTTGAAAATGTAAGGAATCTCCTTTATAAATTGAACAAAGGGGATTAATATGACAATCAAAAATCGATTTTTAACTTCCTATATTGGTGGTATCGTCATTGCAAGTGTTTCCATTCTCACAATTTTGTGCATTGCTTTTTATGTGACGACAGGGTCTGTTCCGACACCTAAAACATTGTATCAATCTTTTACAAAGCAAAGTTCCTTGAGTCCAGAAGAGGAGCTTGCTTACGTAGAGTTACGTAATATTGCGAAGACAAATCCTGATAAGTTTCTAGTAGAGGATATGCATAAGAATTTGCAACAAATAGAGCAGAAGTCACTTGGAGTTGTTATTCGCCAAAGTGATGAGATTTTGTATTATTCGAAGGAATTAGTGGAAAAGTCGCTTATCGTACATTTTCCAACTTTTGATACGAATAATATTGAAACGAAAGGTACGATCGATAATGCGGGTAGACTGTATCGTTATATTAAGTTTGATTTTTATTATAGCGATAAGTCGAAGGGAAGTGTCCTCGTGCTGAAAAAGGAAAACAGTTTTTTAGATTTTCTTACAAAATGGGGAATAATAATTATTATCCTTATCCTTATTGTATCCATCGTAGCAATGCTTTTTTTAAATCAATTTTTGCGTAAGACGATTATTAAGCCTTTAGAAAATTTAGGGCAGGTCATGTCTGAAATGCGAGATGGAGATTTAATGATCGAGGCATCTACCATACCTAATAATACAGCAAGGGAAGTCCATGAGCTGACAGCTAATTTTCAGAGTATGCGAGCAGCACTTTTAGTTTCTATTCAGGAGCAACAAAATCTTGAAAATAATCGTAAGGAACTAATAGCCAGTATTTCTCATGATTTAAAAACACCGATTACATCTATTATTGGCTATGTTGAAGGATTACAGGAGGGAGTTGCCGAAACACCCGAAAAGCAGGAAAAGTATCTGAGGACTATTCATTCTAAATCACTCGCATTGAATAAATTAATTGAAGAACTCTTCCTCTATTCTAAGCTTGATGCAGAGGCTGTTCCATTCTATTTTGAACGTTTACAGCTTGCAAAGTTCCTCGCACATATGGTGGAGGAATTTCAGTTATACAACCGAGAAGTTCAGTTCGTATTGAATGTAGCTGAGGATGTGTACGTTCATATTGATCGTATGCAGATGAATCGAGCAATAACTAATTTAATAGAAAATAGTATGAAGTTTAAAAAGAAAATTGAACCATTGTGTATGATAGTAGAAGTAGTAGTCGTTGATCATACAGTTGAAATTGTTGTGAAGGATAACGGACAAGGAATTTCAGAGCTACAACTCCCATACATATTCGACCATTTTTATCGTGGTGAAGAAGCGCGTACATCGACGGCAGGTGGTAGCGGCTTAGGGCTTGCAATAGTGAAGCAAATCGTCGAAAAGCATAATGGTCACGTAAAAATTCAAAGTAAGTTACATTATGGTACGACGGTGAAAATAATATTGGAAAAGGCTTAAAGGAAGTGTCAACGAAATGGTGCCCTCGCGTATATTAATCATTGAAGACGATATTAGCATTGCAGAATTACAGAGAGATTATTTAGAAATTCATCAAATAGAGGCAGAAATTGTAACGGATGGGTTTGAAGGGATGAATCGAGCATTAAATGAGCCTTTTGATTTAATTGTCATTGATTTAATGCTCCCTTCAATGAACGGTTTTGAAATTTGTCGACACATTCGTGAAAAGAAAAATATTCCATTGATGATTGTATCTGCAAAAAAAGAAGATATCGATAAGATAAGAGGGCTTGGCTTAGGTGCAGATGATTATATGACGAAGCCATTTAGTCCGAGTTAGCTCGTCGCACGTGTACAAGCTCATATTAAACGTTTTAAGCAGTTAACAGGTACTGTAACACAGGATAATTTAGAGATGAAAAACATTATAGTTGATAAAGCTGCACGCAAAGTATTTGTTTTAGGTCAGGAAGTTATTTTTACGACGAAGGAATTTGATCTACTCGTGTTCTTTATGGAGCGTCCAAATCGCGTTTGGACAAAGGAGCAGCTTTTCCGTCAATTATGGTATATGGATGATTTAAATGGGGATGTTTTTACGGTTGTTGTTCATGTAGGACGCATTCGAGATAAATTAAAAAAGGGTAAATTATCAGAGCTGCCAATTGAGACAATTTGGGGCAGTGGGTATCGCTTTAATAGTTGAAAATCTCCCTGTGAAAGGAAGGTTTTACATGAAACATTTTATAGGTATTGTAGTAAGCGTATTATTAATACTAACAGGATGCAATGAGGAAGGGGAAAAGCATATGAAGCAACAGTCAGGCGATCTTATTCAAGCAGTTGAAAACAACGATTTAGAAGAAGTACATGGAATTATACAGGATACGTCATATCCAATTAATGAAACGAATGATAAAGAGGAAACGCCTCTATTAATCGCTACTCATGAAAATTATATTGAGGTGGCGAAACGATTAATTGAAGCAGGAGCAGACATTAATCAACAAGATAGTATTCAGGATAGCGCCTATCTGTATGCAGGTGCGCAAGGAAAAACAGAGATTTTAAAGTATATGATCGAGCATGCAGAGCCAAATCAAAATATTGTTAATCGCTATGGTGGCAATGCTTTAATACCAGCTGCTGAAAAAGGACATTTAAACAATGTGAAGTTACTTTTAGTAGATGGTAATGTAAATATTGATCACCAAAATAATTTTGGCTATACGGCATTAATTGAAGCAGTGGCATTACGAGACGGTTCAGAGGTGTATCAGCAAATTGTACAGGAATTATTAGCATATAATGCGAATAAAGAACTTCGTGACGAATCGGGTATGACAGCACTTGATTATGCTAAGGAGAAGGGCTATACAAAAATGATTAAAATGTTAGAAGAATAGTAGTAAAAGGGATATAGCGATTAGGTATATCCCATTTAGGTATGTACATTAACGATTGGGCTCTTTTCGTATACTACCCAATTCGCTGCGATGACATTTTCTCCAATTGGTCATGAATGAAGCGTTTTTTTCGCTTTAACCGAAATTTATATGTCGATTGTGGCTGTGAAATGATAAGTGTAAATGAGGTTTATCAGTATGAACTTATCGTTCACTTCAAAGACTGGAAATCTCAATCAAAATCATTAAAAGATAGTTTTTAAGATATTTGTTCGACGAGTTTTCAATAAAATCGCACTTAGCCACATCACGGGGAAACGTACCAAAGTAAGGGCAAGTTTTATTGTACTCAATATTTTTATTAAGAATGATTGGAGAGGTGAACATGGGAAATACGGATAAGTTTGAAATGATAGCGAACATATATGACACACCTGAAAGAATTCAAATCGCCAAGGTATCATCAGATGCCATTGGTGAATATGTAGTTGATGCTAAAAGTAAGAGTGCTATCGACTTTGGGTGCGGAACCGGTCTTGTCGGCATGAACTTGTTAAACGAGTTTAATTCCATGCTTTTTCTGGATTCATCACCAAATATGATTAATCAAATCAAGCAAAAAATTTCTGATTTCAATATTCGGCATGCAGATACATTATGCTTTGATTTTGAAATGGAGGGATTAGAGGATTTACGTGCCGACTATATTATTATGGCTCAGGTTCTACTTCATATTCAGGATTATGAATTCGTTTTATCAAGGTTATTTGATGTTCTTAATGAAGGAGGACACTTGTTAATTGTAGATTTTGATAAAAATGAAAAAGTAGTTTCAGATTTCGTTCATAACGGATTTCATCAATATGAGCTATCCGATAGTGTGGCGAAAATTGGGTATAAAAATATTCAATCCAAAACTTTTTATACTGGAAGTAAAATATTCATGGGTCAAGATGCATCGATGTTTATTCTTAATGCCCAAAAGTAAAAGTCTAAGACTAAAATCGTGTCCCTGTGTCAGAAACATTCACTTTAATTCAAACAAACATGAATGTTACGAATTTCATGTTTGTTTTGACACAGGGAACGAATTCAATTTTTTCCTAATACTTAGACCCTTTCCTAAACAGTGACTATTTATAGTTCAATTACATTCTTTCAACCACTATTCCTTCATTACTTTTTCATTTCCATAAATTGATCGTACATAATCTCTTTATAATATTGCTCATAACCTACCATTCCTAGTTCCCTTGCAGCCCTAAGCTCTGTTTCTCTATCATAAGGAACACGTACAAAGTTGATCGAATTAGTTCCATACGAACCATCCACAATAACATACGTAGCATCAATTAAATCTAAACCCACACTTCCTACATTGCAAAGTATACCGATTTCATAACTTCTTAATAATGTGATGTGAATGTCTCCATAAAACACAATATCTGGAGTACGTTTCGAGAGATGAGATTCGGTTTCTTCCGTATTCTCAAAAAGTGACAAACACTTTTCTATTGGATGATAATCAGGTGCAATTCGCTCAAAAACACTCCTCGGTGATGCATGAAAACAACGAATTAGCTTCCCGTTTAACTCAAATTCAATATGAAAAGGTAAGGAAGCCAAGTAGTTAAAGTCCTCATCTGTTAGCTGAGATTGTGCCCAATTAAGAATTTCATTATCTGTCTCATCCCGGATAAACACATCCCAATTCCCATGAATGACTTTATCACAATGCTTTCTAACAAGTTCAATACATTCTGAACCACGCGGACCCTTCCCAACCAAATCTCCCAAACAAAATATCCGGTCCACACCGCGTTGTTCAATATCCTTTAGCACCGCTTCTAATGCAGTTAAATTCCCATGTATATCTGAAATAATTGCTATTCTTGACAGTCTAATATCCCCCTTTAGTAAAATCCTATACAGTCAGTATATTTAAATTTTACAATAATTTAGAGGAAAAAGGATGACGAGAGTGACATAGGAACAGGTTAATCATCACATTTTAAAATTAGGACCACATTGTCCTTTTGTGATCATCCACTATATGTAACCAAAACATCTCCAGCAGCATGAGTAGTGCAGTTAACTTATACCCCATTAAATCACGAAGCAAATCCTCTGAAGTTTCATTGAATCTTTAAATAGCCGGAGAATGATGGTTTTCCAGGAAATATGTTTAATACGAATAAATTATTGACTTTGTCTATACATATTTTATACAATTGTAACTCGACTGAAATTTTAGAAAGGTTAGGAGGTAGTATCATAATGAGCACTATATATGAAGCGGAATCAAAGAGATTGCAAGAAGTTTTATCTACACTAGATGAGCAAATACACAAGTTAGAAAGTATTCCAGTTTATCATGGAGATAACTATACCGAGCAAATTCTTGAAAGTATGAGGGAGTTAAATCGGCAAAACTTACGAATTGGTGTACAGGAGCCATACTTTGGACGGTTAGATTTTCAGGAGGATGGCCATTTAGAGCCCAATCCATTATATATTGGGAAAGTCGGTGTTTCTGATGAGGAAGCGAAGAGACCAATAGTTATTGATTGGCGTGCACCAGTTGCGAGTTTGTTTTATTCCTTTAATGGTGGAGAAGAACTGGCTTTTTATCAATCGCCCGATGGATTGATAGAGGGAGAAGTCTATTTAAAAAGAAACATAGCCATTCGTAAAAGAGAGCTAGAGCGTGTTGTTGATACGTATGTAAAAGGAAGTGAAGATGTATCCCTAACAGACGAATTTCTCTTATACCGACTAGGTGAAAATAAAGATAATAAATTAAAAGATATCGTTTCAACGATACAATCTGAGCAAAATGAAATTATCCGAGCTGAGAAAAATATGCCATTATTGATCCAAGGGGTTGCAGGGAGTGGGAAAACAACTGTCGCTTTACATCGCCTTGCTTTTTTAATTTATGAATATCGTGAACAGCTACAAGCAGATAGAATGATCATTTTCGCTCCAAACAGTTTGTTTTTAGACTATATTTCTGGTGTACTTCCTGAACTGGGAGTAGGTAATATTAAACAAACTACTTTTCCAGAGTGGGCGTTACGTCTCTTAGATAATGCGGTGAAATTAAAAAATCCAGAAGAAAAGTTGAAAGAAGCTTTTTCTATTAATCGTGACAATAATAAAGTTATGCTCAATAAATTAAAGGGATCAATCAAGTTTAAGTCATTTATTGAAAGAAGTCTCATTCAATTTGAAGAAAGTCTAGTACCATCATCTAATTTAGAACTATGGGATCAGGCTGTGATAACAGTAGATGAAATTAAAAAGTGGTTATTGGAATATAAGCATTATCCATTAACAAAGCGCAGGGAACGATTAGTTGCACGTATCAAGCGTTGGATTGAGATTGAGCTTAAAAAGTTCGAAGATACCAATGAGAAAAAACTACTGAAAAAAGAGGCTATCAATAGATTAAATGCATGTATGAAGTTTTGGCCGAAAATGAGCGCTTTATCATTTTATACCTCGTTGATGAAAAGCAAAGAAATAGCAGAATTATTGCCTGAAGCACTTGTTCGAGAAACAGAAAAGAATTGCCTAAAAAAAGAAGTAAATGTAGAAGATTTAGCACCACTCCTATATATTCATCATCAGTTAACGGGAATAGAAGGCAAACAAAAATTTCATCATGTTGTCATCGATGAAGCACAAGACTTTTCGCCGTTTCAAATTTATATATTAAAAGAGATTACAGTAGGTAATTCTTTTACTATTTTAGGTGATTTATCTCAGGCAATCTATAATTATCAAGGTATAGAGGACTGGAATGATTTTAAAGAAGTGTTTCAAGAAACGGGTTATTATGAACTTACGAGAAGTTACCGTTCTACAAAGGAAATTATCGAATTTGCAAATGAGGTTATTAAGCATGCCGAAGTTCCTGTAGGTCTAGCAACACCGGTTTTTCGTAGCGGTGAAAAAGTAAAAGTGATTGCTACAGATGATCAAGTTGCCGAAATAGTTAAGGTACTACAAGAGTTACAAAAAGAAAATCTCAAGACGATTGCGATTATAGGTAGAACAGATGCTGAATGCCGTTCAATACATGAAAAGTTACTAACTGCAGGGATTAATGTGAACGTTATTGAAGCAAATCAAAGGAAATACGAAGGTGGTATTTCTGTCGTACCGGTGTATTTAGCCAAAGGATTGGAATTTGATGCAGTGTTACTTATTGATGTGGATGCAAGTCACTATAAAGATTCAAAGTATGATGCCAAATTATTATATGTAGGCTGTACTAGATCTCTCCACGATTTACGTATTTTCTATTCTGGTGAAGCGTCACCATTAATTCAAGGAATACCAAAAGAGTTTTACGAAAGTAATTAATAGATGTTTGAAGAGGATTACTCGGTGATAGGTTAGAGGGTCCTCTTTTTTGTCGTGTCCCTGTGTCAGAAACGACTCCAAGCTATTCTGACAACTTACTACAAATCAAAATGCTTGTGAGTCATATGAACAGTTTCCCGGTAATAGGAAAATCCATGTTGGGAACAAATCTACTTGTATTGGTTAAACATGTGAAGATGAATATTCAGAAGGATGGTAACCAGTTCCTATTTCCAATAGATTAAAGAAAATTTTAATGGATCTATGACAAAGTATGTAAATTGACAATCTATCAAATGGATTATACGACATATAAATAAGTAAGTGAGTTTTCACGAAAAGCTATGATTCAGCACATATTTCTGGATAAGTCGTATAGCTACTTTCTTTTGTTTCGAGATGAGGGCAGTGTATTCTTCCTATTTGGGTTGTAAGGGAGTCAATAATTTCCATGCGTTAGAAACAAACGTGAATGTCGTGATTTTCATGTTTGTTTCTAACGCATGGAATAAGTTTCAAGATAATCCTTATTTTATATTTACAAAAGACATTTCATTCAGTATTATTATGCTATACGATATACCGCGAAGCATAGTAGCGTGTGACATAATATCTAAAATGCGAAAGAAGGAATGTAAGTAATGGCATATAATGGGGGACCGATGACTGAAGCAATGTATTATGTACTACTGGCATTAATGCATCCCAACCATGGATATCAGCTGATGCATGCAATTACAGAAGTTTCGAATGGCAGATTAAAAATGGGACCGGGTACACTTTACGGAGTACTCTCACGGATGCAAAAAGATGGCCTTATTTCATTGTCAGAAGATGATGGTAGAAGAAAGACCTATCAAATTACATCAGAAGGTGAACATGCATTAAGAACAGAGTATAGTCGATTGAAATCCCTAATCCAAGATGGAAATATTTTAGAGATAGGTGATGAGAATGGATAAGACGGTTCGTAAACTTCGTCCAAGTGATTATTGGAGAATCGGTGAACATGAAAGCTGGTTTCAAGACATGGCGGCAAAGGGATTCCATCTGAAAAAGATGGGGTTACGTTTTGCTCATTTTGTTAAAGGTGAACCGAAAAAAATGAGGTACAGAATAGATGTAACAATGAAAAAGAAGATTACACCAGAAAAGATCGAGATGTATGAGGATAGTGGATGGGATTATGTGACAGGCTATCAATATTTTCAAGTATACTCATCACCTGTTGAACGTGAAGCACCGGAGCTGCATACAGACCCTGCCGAGCAATCTTTTACATTAAGGGCACTGGACAAAAAATTAGTCTTTATTGTTGTTATAGTTGTTGTCGCGTTACTTTTTATTATTGGCATGATGTCTGCAATTTGGTTTCTTGATGGAACACCAACCTTTGTTTTAGTTGATGGGTTTGTTGTTCAACAAACGATTGTATCTATTCTAATTGTATATCTGGCCTATATTTCACTGCAAGCAGCCATATCCATTCGTGCTTTACGTAAAGATCTGATTGAGGGAAAACCGATTAATCATCATGCCCCATGGAAGAAGCATTATCGATTAAATTCAGTTCTCGCATTCCTATTTACAATCGTTGCTGGACTGAGTGCCATAGTTCCATTCGGACAACTTATAAAAAGTGATACACAAACATTACCAGAAGGAAATCTTGACTTACCGATTGTCAGATTAGCAGATGTAGAGCAGAATCCTGCTTTGGTTCGGGGAGAATCTTATATGATTGACGATGTTGATTGGGGCAACCGATATAGGTATAATTGGAGTCCGATAGCACCAATCCAATATGAATCAGATGAAAATGGGGTTGTTCCCGGAAAAATGTGGGGCGACGGGAGTGGAGAATATTCCCCAAGTATTAATACAAGAGTTTATCTGTTAAGAGTACCAGCTTTAGCAGATAATCTAATTGCTGATTTAATAAAAAGATTTAATTATGAATATAGCGATGATGATTTTGTTGAAGCAAAGCATGCAGACCTCGATCTTTTGATAGTTCATGAGGAAGATGAAATTAAAGAAGTATTTGCTTCGAAAGGAAAAGCTGTCATATATGTTCGTTATTATGGTTATGCGGATATAAATTTAGTAATAGAAAACATAGTAGATAAGATTAAGTTGATTACGGAGTAATACTTGAATTCTATTTGCTATTGGATAAAAAGAAATTTACCAGTAGGAAGAAACATCGATTTAAAAGAATTACTGGATACTTGTTTGAATAATTAACATACTTATTTATTTTATCTTGAGGTTCTCTTATTTCGAGTAGCGTGCTGGTAATACCCCATTAAATGGACTTTCCTGAAGTAACGATTAAAGTCCAATTTCTTAATTTTAATGTTGAGGAATTGGATTTTTTATTTTTATTTATGTGCAAAATATCGCTTAAAATAGGTGCGGAATGACTTCTGAAGTGACACCTTAGCATAACTGTACAATAGATGTCATAAACAGTTCAGTATACTTTTTATCAGTTAAAATTACATCTATTTTATTTATCGTCATGGAAGGAAGAAGATATTCCGGAAAACATGCGAAGAAGCTGGAGTGGACATTCATTTGATGCGCTTATTCATTGACAGACCAGCATTACATACTTGGTAGTATAAAATCAAATTCTGTTTATTCATTCGAAGCGGGAATTGAACAAGCAAGGCTGGTCAAGTAGAAATATTTTGTGGGAGAGATGAAAGGTGAATAATTTAGTAGTATTTAGTGAATTGCATCAATATTTAATGAGCTTTAATATTAGATGGAAGTAAAAATTATCAATGTTTAATTCTTCATGTAGCGCCAGAGGAGAAAAATGCAGATTTAGGTGAACAACTCCAACAGCAAAATCAAGGGTAGTTAGAAATTGAATTTACTGCACTAAGAAAGTTTAAATTGAAAAATAATGAAGTATTTGTGCCTCAAGAAGTAGTGGAAACAAAGGAAAAAATGAAAGATTTAAAAGAGTTTATAGTGCAATGTTTTGAGCATAGAAGAAGATAAGTAAATAAATTCCCTACACCAGAAACATTCGTTTTAATTCAAAAAAACGTGAATGTTTTATTTTTCGTGTTTGTTTCCAAAATGGCGACAATTTAGTTCGACAAAAAATGACAAGTAATATATAATGTGATAGTAATATATGAGCATGAGATTAGTACTATTTTGTCTGAAATTGAAAAGGGCAAACTTATCGAAAGGTAAGGACGCAAAGCTACGAGTCTAAAATCCACTTGGATAACGACAGTCGGGTTGCCAAAGATAATTACGATTATTTGGCTATCCTATCTATATCTGGGATAGCTTTTATTTATTACACTTCTACGAAAAGAACGTGCAAATATCAACAATAAAGTAAAGCAGACTATAGAGAAAAGGAGATTAAAACATGATAGTGGTAGATAAAAAGAAATATAAAATGGCAATTAATGAGGTCGCGAAGGAAGTTCATGTACAGGTGCATGGATTAATGAAAGAGGAAGATGTAGAAGGTTACATGATAGATTTACAGGAAACGATTAATAAAGTATCAAGACAACAATATACGTTTGTTGTCGATGGTACGCACCAAACACCAGTGCCATCAAAGGTTGTACCGCAGTTGGAGCAAACGATGCAATTTTATTCTAGCTTAGGATTTAAGGATATCCTAGTAGTAAAACCTTCATCTAAAATTGCACAAGTGCAAGTTAGGAATGCACTTGAAAGAATTAAGTTCACAGGTACATTTATTGATAAAGTAAATCATTCTATGTGACGTTTTGCCCTATAGAAAGGGAATATCTATTTTATAATTTGAGAGGAAGATCAATAAGTGCAAACAATGCAAGAGTTGTATAAGTATGAAATTTTAACGAAGGAACAAACAGATGTAATTCAGAAAGCAGCGGAGTGTCTAGCTCGTTCATTTATTGGAATGGATGTTTCAGGGAAATGGGTTCAGGAACCGATGGTAGGTCAATTAAATATAAATTATGAAGATTTCTATGCGTTTACCAAGGATTATTTAGATTCTACTATAGAGCAAGGATATTGCGCAGTGGCTCAGGATATTAATAATCATGTTGTTGGTGTGCTTGCTGGAGATACAAATGCACCAGAGATTATCGGAGAAGATATATTTGAAGGTTCTTTTTATGATATGAATGTAATTCTTCGTGTTCTGGAGGATGTGGATAAACGTTTCATGGAAGATTATAAAAAACGAAACGGAAAAGAAATCAAAGATGGAGAGTTATTACACCTATTCATGTTAGGAATAATAGCTGAACATGACCGTCACGAAATTATTCAGCAATTAGGTAATACATTGATAACAAAGGCATCATCACAAGGGGTGAAAGCTGTTTTAGGTGAAGCAACAAACCCGAAGTCGATACGTGTAATGGAAAAATATCATAATATGAAAAAATACAAAGATTTAGAAGGAAATTATATTGTTCATAAATATCAGGATAATAGTAAGTTAAATGGTATTCCTGAGAATTTAGCGGATGGAACTTATATCCTTATAAAAGAGCTTTAAAATATTTGTTAGTAAGGCTAATTCAATAATTAATAGGAGTTAGGGGATATTTTTATCATGGAGGCTATTATGCTAGGAATAATTGTTATCTTATTTGGGGTATCGGTGTATTTTGCGTACCGATATTTTTCACTAAAACATCGTTCTCATATTCATAAAGAAATAATAAATGGAATGAAAGAAATATCAGCGGGTAATATCACAAGTATAGTTGATGAAAGAAGTTCTGATCATGCTGCATTTAATCAACTAATTGAGTTTTTCAGCCGTGTAAGGGAAAAGTTTGTTTCATATTCAAAAAATGTACATGAAAAAGGAGAAAATCTTGCTGAAATCGGTGAATATGCTTCTGAGAAAGCGGATATAGTTAGAGCGGCAATTGATGAGGTAGGTAGAGGATTACAGAAACAATTAGTAGCTACAGAAGAAAGTGCCGAATCTATGGAGGAAATGTCGCAGGCTATCGAAGATCTATCAGTGAGATCAAATCAAATTTCAGAACAATCGAATACTACCTTAGAATTGACGCAAGAAGGAAACGAGAAGCTAAAGGATTCTTTAGAAAAAATGGAGCAGTTTAATCAAACGGTAAATACAACATTTGGTGCAATAAATAAACTCGGAGAAAAATCTCACGAAATCGGCACTATTGTGAAGGTGATTTCAGGGATTGCAGAACAAATTAATTTATTGGCACTGAATGCGGCAATCGAGGCTGCCCGTGCTGGCGAACATGGTAAAGGATTTGCGGTTGTTGCTGATGAGGTTCGAAAATTGGCCGAACAATCGCGCCAGTCTTCTATTGAAGTATCAAATATTGTAAAGAACATACAAGAAGAAACTGATATAGTTGTCAACTCAATGCAACAAGGAACAGAAGAATTTAAAGATACAAATACGACTATTGTAGAGGTTGGAACCATGTTCGAAAAGATTCTATCTACTACAAAGATCATTGCTGAAAATAATGAACATTCTTCTGCAAGTACAGAAGAACTATCTGCTACTTCTCAGCAGATAATGACAACAATTGTTGAGATAGCTTCTATCTCTCGAGAATCTGTAGAAATGTTTGAGGAATTAATAGAAATTAGTGATGATGAACTTCATACAATGCAAAAACTTGTTCAGGAAGCAAAGAGTCTTGTAGAGTTAAAAAATGATGTAAATAAATTACCACTTACATGAAATCACGGTTTTGAAACTGCGGAAGCTAAAGTGGGTCAAAATGTTTGAAATAAGGTCAGTGTAGCAGTATAAAGATATTCACCATGCTGACTAATAAATATAAGAGTGCTTCTTCTAGGTTGATCCAACTTGTGGGAAGCATCTTTTTATGCGGAAAAAAACTGAAAGAGTTTAATTTACGGAAAAATTCAATGAAAGATTTGTTTGGTGATTGAATTCCAATATCTTGAAAATGAAACTACTTCTAGAAAAAACATCAAGGGGGTAAAACAATGAAGGAAGTACAAAAATTGTTTCCTAGTATGGACGGGAATGACTTTCAAAGAGAGGAAATATTGTCCTACTTTAGGACGATACTAACGAAAATAGATGAACTAAAGGATCCTAACAAACTAACACTAGGAGAAATGCCTGAGTACACAGAGGATTACTATAATCGTGTCATTCAAAAGGCTGATGTTCCGAAAACTGGTGTGTCGATGGAGGAAGTAATTCAGAAGCTTCTAAAATTGGTAGAAGGACACCGGTACGTCAATCGAAATTATGTAGCCAATGCAGCGCCACTTCCGAATATTGCCAGTGTAATTGGGAATTTAGTAATGGTGCTAGTCAATGGGAACAATCTTTGGGATGTGGAAGGTCCAGCAGCGGCTACAGCAGAAATTGAAGTAACTAGTATGCTATCCAAACTTATCGGATACGATGAAAACATCAGTGCAGGATATACAACTTGGGGAGGACAAGGGGCTGTCTTCAACTCTTTACGTCTTGCTATCGCACGTTACGCGCCGTCCTCTAATCGAAATGGTGTACCGCAAAATCTCTATTGCTTTTGTTCGGAACTATCACACTACAGTCTATATAAATCTGTAGAAGCAACTGGGATTGGCGTAGAAAACATGATTCGAGTGAAAGTTAATGCCGATCATTCGATGAATCTAGAAGATCTAAAAGAAAAAATGGAGCATGTTATTGCAAAAGGCGGCGTTCCTCTTTATGTCCTTGCCACAATGGGAACTACTGATACATTTGGGGTTGATGACATAGAGGGCATTAAGCGGATAGCGGAAGACTTGGAAGGCACACATTATATATATCCAATCTATATCCATGCTGACTCTGCTATGGGTGGCATGTATACATTCTTTAATAATTACGACTTTGAAAGCAATCCTCTGCAATTTGAAGACAACGTTAATGAGGTATTGAAATCCTACCAACAGAAGTTTAAACATATCAAGCTTGCAGATAGTATGGTCTTTGATTTCCATAAGCTTGGACAAACGCCATATATCACGAGTTTATTTTTAATCAAAAACAAAGAGTTGCTTAAGTATGTTGATATAGATGCAGCGGAAACGCCGTATGTTGGGAATCGCGGTTACGGTAGCTATCATACAGGCTACACACTCGAATGCTCGCGAATGGGAAGTGCTTTGTCTATTTATGCTTCTTTATTAGCATTTGGAATTGAAGGCTATCAAGAGCTTTTAGCCAACTATATTCATGTCAATATTGCATTTAGAGAGAAGTTAATAAAAGAAGTTTCGAATGTGGTGATCACCAATGAGGTTTCGCCAATTACAACATTCCGTTTTTATCCTGAAAAGACAAAATGGAATGAGGAACTGAACGGACTTTTAACCATAGAAGAAATGACGGAAATTAATCAATTTAATGACGAGTTTGCAGAGATAATTGGTGTCGAACGAGATACCGTCTTCTTTGGAAATACCAAAAAGCAGCGTCTCGTGAAAGTAACAAACTCAAACAAGCGGATATCAGTATATGCGCATAAATTTTTTGCGATCTCACCATACACAACAATAGAAGAGGTCGATCGTTATGTTGGATTTCTAAAAGAACACCTAGAATTTTTTCTGAGAACGAGAAGTAGTAAAAATATACTTATAAGATCCTAAAGAGGTAAAAAAATCAATGGGTTAGATACTTTTTTTAGGTACTATTGTTGATTTCTAGTATCAAAACTTCCTCTCATAAACGTCGCATAATTAAAATAATTATTGGGTTTAAGAAAGATGAGTAAACGTGTTATTCTTTTTCTTTTAATTGACTAGAAACTTGTAGAGAATGGGCATTAATGATTTCATACATTTATATTTACCGTTCTAATCCAAATGTTGGTACAACTGAAAATTTACTACACATCTACTCTTTAGCAATAACCGAAAAGGCGATTCATCCAACGTAAAGTGGATAAATCGCCTTTTGTTTACTTAAGCATATAAAGCTAAATGAATCATTAGTTCAATTCCAGCTGGTATGGCTGCCTCATCAATATCAAATTTCGGATGATGGTGAGGATACTGGCTTTTTTCACTTTGCATCCCTACGTTAATAAAGGCACCTACTTTTTCTTTTAAGTAGTACGCATAATCTTCCGCTCCAAGTACAGGATCAAATGGTAAAAACACGTCATCACCAAATGTCTTTTGGATGATTTCAGTTGCAACTTCACACGCTTCAGGATGATTGTATACTGGAGGCGTGCCTTCGATGAAATGATAATGGCCTGTTGCGCCAAAGCTTTCACAAATAGATTTTGTTAGTTGCGCTGTTTTTGTATGCATTAATTCCGCGCCCTCATACGTTAAAGCACGAATTGTACCCTTTAATTGTACTTTATCTGGAATGACGTTGTATGAATTTCCAGCCTGCATTCCTCCAAATGAAATGACACCGGCATGTAAAGGATTTAAATTTCTACTAATAATGGATTGGAATGCTTGTATAAGATGAGTTGCGATGTAGATAGGGTCTACTGTTTCGTGTGGACTACCCCCGTGTCCCCCTTTTCCTTCAATGACAATGTCAAAGTCATCGCTGGATGCCATTGCAGGGCCTGTCGCAAAACCAATTTTCCCAAGTGGCATATTCGACATATAATGAATGCCGTAAATGACATCGACACCGTCTAATACGCCTTCTTCGACAAGCTGTTTCGCCCCGCTCGGTGAAGCTTCTTCAGAGCTTTGGAAGATCAACACAATATTATTTTTTACTAAATGCGGGTTCATACTCATCCATTTCGCAACTGCGAGTAAAGTTGCCGTGTGTCCATCATGACCACAACCATGCATAACACCAGGAACCGTTGAAATATAAGGTTTATCTCCTTCTTCATATAGTGGAAGAGCGTCCATATCCGCTCGAAGTGCAATCGTCTTTTTCCCTTCAGTGCCTTTAAAATACGCCACAATATTTGGGGCAGAAAATTTAGGATTGATCGGGATTCCAAATTCATCTAATTTCCCTTTTACATATGCAGCTGTTTCATATTCTTGACCTGAAAGTTCAGGGTACATATGAAAATGTCTGCGTTGCTCAATTGTCCAAGCGATTAAATCTGAATCTACTAGTTTTGTTTTGTACATAATATAACCTCCATTAGTCTTTTTCAATTATGCCGAGAAAAATTAAAATCAGCAAGAGATTGACCTCTTGCTGAATAATAGATCATTCACGTCTCGGCGTGATTGCGCCTAAAATTTGAATTGAGCTTGAGGCCTATAGGATGTAGGTTATGCAGTCGTTGCGACAGGACGTCGTGAACTTAGACTGCCTCAATTAACTCCTTTCAAAATCTGTGGCATCCGCCGGAGGCTTTAACTTCATCAGCACTTATATAAGTGCTGATGAAGTTAAAATGGTCCGTAATGAATTAGTTGAGCAACAATTAAGAAAAGAATGGTGATGACTATTTGAATCAATAGTAAAGGGAGAACCCATTTGACCCATCTAGTATAGGGGATTCCTGCAACAGCAAGTCCAGCAAGTAATACGCCTGAAGTTGGGAAAATAGAATTAGAAATACCATCCCCAAGCTGGAAAGCAAGTACCGCAGTTTGTCTTGTCACGCCTACAAGGTCAGATAAAGGTGCCATGATTGGCATTGTAAGTGCAGCTTGTCCACTTCCAGAAGGTACAAAGAAATTGAGAAAGAGCTGTAAAAAGAACATGCCAATTGCGTTCAGAATAGGTGATAGCTGACTTAAAAAAGTGGATGCGTAAAATAAAACAGAGTCAATAAGTTTCCCATCTTGGATTACAACGAGAATTGCTTGTGCAAATCCAATGATTAATGCACCACCAATAAGGTCTTTTGCGCCGTCTATGAAACTATCTGCCATTTTGTTCGGACTTAGTTTACCAACAACTCCGATAATAATGCCAAAAAGTAGGAACAAAGAGGCGATCTCAGTTATATACCACCCTAATTTGATAACTCCAAAAATCAATACGATAAAGTTTAGTAAAAAGATGGATAAAATCCATTTATGGCGAGTCGTTAGTTTAACAGTAGAATCGACGTTCACTTGATTTTCTGCTTGAACGGTCCCGATAAACTTCATTTCAGGATTGGTTTTAATTTTTTTTGCGTAACGGTAAACGTAGATTACTCCTGCAAGGTATAACGTAGCGAATAATACAATTCGGAGGCCAATCCCTGAGAATGTAGGCAATTCGGCAATACTTTGTGCGACTCCGACATTAAATGGATTCAAGATAGCACTCATAAATCCGATATTTGCTCCGATTGAAACAATGGCAAAACCAACCATTGCATCTAGCCCTAAAGCAATGGCGAGTGGGGTGATAATCGCAATGTATACAATAGTCTCTTCAGCCATCCCCATTAATGTGCCGCCCGCTCCAAAAAACAACATAAGTACTGGTATAAGCAGTAATTCTCGGTTAGCAAGTTTTGATGTTAGATTTAGTATCAATGCATCGAGAGCGCCTGTTGTTTTTAAAATTCCAAAAGCCCCGCCAATAATTAAAATGAAAAAGATAATGCCAGCACCATTGACCAAACCAGTATGAATACTAGTAAAAATATCAAAAAAACCGACTGGAGACGAATCTGTAAAATGAAAAGAATCAGGATTGACAATCGTCCGTCCGTCTTTTTCTACTCGATCATATTCCCCAGCTGGCATAATGTATGTCAAAATAGCCGAAATGACAATCACAAAGAAAAGTAATACAAATGCATTAATATTCAGAGCTTTCTTGTCTTTACCTTGAGAATGATCCTGGTGTGTAACTTCGATGTTTTTCTTCATTCCATAAGCTCCTTTTAATTGTATTAGTGAATTTTTATACAACTTATTGTAAATTATATTCATTTGTTGTGCAATATATTTTTATTAGAAAAATAATGGTTACAAAATACCTATAAAATTACACATGAGTGAATTTAAGAACTTTTACTTAAGTAAGCTAGGAAAACTCTTGGTAACTTTACAACGACAGGAGTTTTATTAAAACATTTAGGTCTAGATTTCTATCGCAGAAGTACCTATTCAAAAAAAAATTAAGAATAAAGAACAGATATCTCGGTTCTTGCAAAATATTGGTTTATGTATTTAGTATAAGGAGAATACTTTTCATTTAAGGGAATATATACTTAATAGGAATCAAAGTACACACTTTCTGGTGAAGGGAGAAATCTTTGTGGATCAATTTGCAAGTGACAATCTGTATGAAACAAGAAATAACCTAGTAAAGGAGTTAACTTTATTAAGCGATGTTCAGTTTAATAGTAAATTAGATAAGAATATGTGGAGCATAGCACAAGTTTGCCACCACTTAGTTTTAGTGGAAGAGGCATCAATAAAGGCTATTGCATGGGGATTAAAAGAGACGGGTATCACTCTAATAGAACGAAAAAAAATTCAGCCTATATTATTGGATAGAACGAAAAAGCTTCAAGCTCCGAAAATCGTAGAACCGGATGTAGAACCGTTTGAAGTCCAGCAAATAATAGATTTGTTAAATGATTCGAGAAAAAAATTGATGACTTTTCTTAGTACGATAGACGATAAATCCATATTGGCAGAAAAATCAATGAAGCATCCTGCTTTAGGTGAATTACCTCTGGATCAATGGATTGAACAGATATATTTGCATGAGCAGCGGCACATAGAACAAATAAAAGAGATAAAATTACTTCTAGATGCAAGGCGCTAAACTTATGGATATATATACAGTTTCTTAATTAAGTAAAGGAAAATTATTTATTAAAAAAGAAATGCTTGTTTCTGGCGCTGGGAAAAAGCTAACAGAAATATAAAAGAAGTAAAGCCTTGTAGTTTCAAGGGTTTACCTCTTTTTCGTTTCCATTTGGAAGTCGATAGGATTCCAATTCGTTTTTGGATTTTTTTTGAATTTGAACTCAATTTCTCTTTTAAGTGCATTTACTGAACCATGCAGTTTGTTTAAATCCATACTAAGTAATTCAATTTTGGCATCAGATTTTTCCTGACGAGCATGAATTGCCCGAGTAAGTAGTGTATTTTCATCTAGCTGTGATTTGACTTGCGATAGATCTGTTTTATCTAGTGATAGTTCAGATTCCATTCCTGTTAGCTTTTGGAGAATCAAATCTATTTTTTGCTCCAAATCATCTCAAATTATAAAAGCCAATATTTAGTGAAGCGTGTTAGAAAAAAATATACGTTCCATTTTTAAAGATACTTGAGAACTGATAATACCTCCTACACTGGAACGTAAAAAGTGTAGGAGGTATTTGTTTATAATGGAAAAAACACCTACATTATATTCCACTTATGGTTATGTTTTAGGTATAATACAGAATAGATTCACAGATAGCCGATGTAGCTTATCAACTGCACCGTTATATGGAAAGATTTAAGAGGTTGTTATTATATGGTTCCGAATTTCCATGGTATTTGAAAAGGGGGAGATATAAATTGAGAAGAAAATTGTAGTCGCATTGATCATTTACTTCATAGTGACGAGCATCTGCCTGTTCTACTTTTTTTATGATACGAAAGAATACGAACGTATAAACTCCCTTTCTAATTTCTTCCCAATAACACTATCATTGTTTATTGCAACGTGGTGCTATATTTTGTTTATGGCTTTTGGCGATAAAAAAGATAAAGAGGTACTCTATAAAATGATCGTTTTGTTCATAATTGGAATCGGGAGTACCACTTTGTTATATGAATTCGTCAAACCGAGTTATACTTATGCAGAAGCGAAAGCAATGGTAGAACAAAGATACGAAATAGAAGTTATAGACAGTCATTTTACAACCACTATTGAAATAGACCCTGATACAAATACTGATACTGAAGTCTACCATATGACTGCAATTGAAGATTCCAAAAAAATCAAGTTAATGTTTAATCCGTATACAATGGAAATAACATTTCTCAAATAAAATTGTTGAGAGTACTTTCTCATCATAGGAACTTTCTTGTTTTGGAAAATGAAATAAATTTTAGAAATCCAATTTTAAAGGGGTGTAATCTAACAAAACAGGAGGTGTGTTATGGAAATTTTATTTCTAACTGTTATATTTAGTTTAATATTGATAGGAGTACTATCATTTACGCTCTTTATACGTAGAATACTAATAAATACTTCACATAGGCAAAACCCTCAAACTTCTATGAATTCTTACCAGCAGATTGAGCAAAAATTAGATAGGATTATTGAATTATTAGAAAAAAAGAGTGCTGATTCGTAGTAAAAATACACGACTCCTAATCTGCAATAGAAGAGAATGAGGACTGGAAGAGGAAGCTAAGAAAGAAAAAGTTTCCACTTAAGCTGTGTATGTAAATGGTAGTTCTGTGTTGTATTTATATTATTTCATAGTTAAGCTAATTTTATAAATAGCATTTAATTATTAAAATACGAACCATCATTATTTTATTGATTGGAGCGACAGGGCAGCCTAAGTGCGCCCCGTCCTGCGGCAACGGCTGCATGATTCACATCCTGTGAGCCCGCGGCAAATCGACTCCAGCGGGATGAGTGAAACAGATGAGCCATCACAAACGACACGGGTGATGGCTCATCGCTCACCCCGCGGAAAGCGTCCACCGATAGCGGAAATCATGCTGATTTATGAAGAGTAATATGATACATATTCTCACATTTCACTTTAATATAGTTCGTGTTATATGCTCTAACTTTGAATTATGAAATTGAGTTAACTTCACCCAGTCAACTAATGAATCATTTACTTAAAAAAGGGACCTTCGCAATGAATTTTCAAAGAAACAAGAACGAACAGTAAAAACCAGATCTAAGCGTTTAAGCTAAGGTCTGGTCTTTTATTATTTTTTTAAACTGAAGCATCTTGCTCAGCTACTTGACTAACTCGTTGTTTCTTAGACTTCCTAAAATAAAGCAATTCATAAATACATGGAATCACAATGAGCGTCAGCAAGGTTGCCATAGCTAACCCACCAATAACAACAATAGCCAGGCTTTGTGATACTAAGCTTCCTGTTTCAGCCTGCTTCATTAGTAATGGAAGCATCGCACAAATGGTTGCGATTGCAGTCATGAATATTGGTCTCATTCTTGTAGCCGTTGCTTCTACAAGTGCGTCCCGAATAATCATTTTTTGTTCATTTTGTTTTACTCGGTCTAGAAGTACAATTGCATTTGTTACAACGATGCCGATTAGCATTAATGCTCCTAAAAGAGCGGTGATATCAACTGGAATTCCACTGATAAGAACTCCTAAAATGGCGCCAATTGCAGCTAATGGTAGGGAACAAAGAATCGCGATTGGTGCTTTGATCGACTTAAATGTGATGACCATTATTAAAAAAACTATTCCAATAGAGACAAGCATAATGAGAAATAAGTCTGTAAAATCTTCTGCTTGTTGGCTACTTGATCCTCCTACTAGAACCTCCACATTATCAGGAATATCCATTGCTTTCTTGTCTTTTTTATCGCCGAATATCTCTAAATTTATTTTACTTGAGATTTCGGAGAGTTTCCCAGGATCTACGGTTGCTGTAACTCGAAGGTAAGCATCTCCATCTTTATGGAACTGATTCGTTGAACGCTCTTCACTTTGCAGCTTAGCAATGGACGATACTGGTACAAGACCTGTATCGGTCATAACTTGTATATTTTCCAAGTCTTTTGGTGTTTTCGTATCAAAAAGCGGTTCCAAGAATACAGTTTTTTGTTTGTCGTATAAACTTATCGTTCCTATCGGTGTTTTACTTAACATTACGCCTAACTGCTGCGCAATCTGTTCTGTGTTTCCTTTTGTTGGATCGACCTTAAGGGAATATACGGTTTTCTTTTCATCCTGATTGGTCGCAACTTCTTCTACGCCTTCGATTTTCATGACTTTTTCTTTAATGGTTGTGGCCACTTCTTCAAGGTTCTCTAAATTTTCACCTACTACATCGATCGTGATATTAGTACTTGAGCCACCCATCATAAACGAGGATGCAGTTACTTCTAATAGTGCATCTGGATATTGGTCTTTTTTCTTTTCTACTACTTTTACAATATGTTCTGTGTCTTTTTTATCATGCAATAAAATACTGAAGGAGGCTTCTGTCGATGATCCGACCCAGCCATATTGAGCAGCTTCAGCTGGAGAACCTACCTGAGAAAATACATATTGAACTTCATCCAGTGCTAAAATAGAAGATTCCAATTCTAACGTTTTGGTCTTTACTTCATCTATTGGAGTGTCATTTGGGTAACTTAGCGTGGCTACAACATAGTCAGCAGAAGAGTTGTCAACTGCTCCTTTTGGTATGGCAAAGTAAGTACCTATGGAACCGATGAAAAGGATGATGGATAGCGAAAAGATAATCCATTTATGATTCAAAGACCATGTAACTATCTTTGGAAAACGAACAGCTGGTTTATGTTCGGGCATCTTTGTATTCTTCAATAATCTCGCACTCATTAAAGGAACTACAGTTAACGCGACGAGCAAGGATGCAAGCAAAGAATAAGTAACGGTCAAAGCAAAAGGTAAAAGGAATTCCTGTAATCCTCCATTTAATAAGCTCATCGGTAAAAACACAGCTACCGTTGCTAGTGTAGAGGCAGTAATTGCGACTCCTACTTGTTTCGTTGCGGCAATCACCATTTGGACGGAGAGTTTCTCTGTTTGCATTTTGCGGAAAATATTTTCGATTACGACAATGCTGTCATCCACTAGACGACCAACTGCAACAGCCACTCCGCCAAGCGTTAATATATTCAGCGTCACCCCAGACAATGACAGTAGGAATAACGTTAAACATAGTGACAAAGGAATCGATACGATAGTTATAAAAGTAGAGCGGATATTTCGTAAAAAGAGCATAATGACAATCGTCGCAAATAGTGCACCAAGAAGCACTTCCTTGATCATCGTATGAACGGAGTTTTGAACCAGATCAGCAGAAGAAACATAAACAACAGATTCCTGTTGATCATATTTTTTATTGATTTCCTTTGTTACTTTTTCAATTTCTTTGCTAATCGTTACAGCATTGGATTTGCTGTCTTTTGTGATGCTTATATCTAGGCTATCCTTTCCGTTGAATCGGCTGATGAAATTCGCATCTTTTGTTTCTTTAATGGATGCAATATCTTCGAGTTTTACGCCAGGTGCTACATTTAATCCCTTCAATTTTTCAATGCTTGTTAAATCACCAATTACTTTAATATTGCTAGTTTTTCCATCTATTATTTTCTCGCCGATAGCTACTGCGGTATTTTGACCATGCAGAATTCCCATAACCGATTGAAAAGGAATTTGATTTTCAGCCAATTTTGCATTATCGATTTTGATGATAATGATTGAATCTGTGATTCCATATACATCTACATTGGATATCCCTTTGATTTCTTGATAACGAGATAGAAGCTCTTCACGAGCAAAATCCATATTTTCTGTAGTCATGCCATCTTCAAAGGTAACGGCAATGTTAGCTATTGGAATCATGGACGTATTAAGCTGAGAAATTATTGGTTTGGTTATATAGACAGGCAAAGCCACCTTGTTTAATGCATCTTGTACATCCTGTTTTGCTTGCTTCATATCGTAACCTGCCTCAAAGAACAGGTCCACTTTTGAAAATCCGTCGCCAGTTGTAGAATAGACGGATGTTTTTCCATTCAATCCACGAACGGCTCTTTCAATTGGCATAGTCACTTCTGATTCCATCGTTTTGGAATCTGTTCCCTGCCCCATGGAAATGATGGTTACTTGCGGGTTGTCAGCAGAGGGTAAGAACTCCATCGGTAGTTTAAAATAACTAACGACCCCTATCACTAATATTAAAATGGTCAATACAGAAACAGCGGCTTTGTTTCCAAAAGCCCATTTGGTAAAGCTCGACATAGTAAAACTCCTCCTAAAAATTCAATAGTTTGATAAAAATTACGAAGATAAATGCGAAATGAAACACTTACTATCTTTCAATCAAGAATTATATACTCCCTTCCTTTCAATGTTTGTGTTCCCTCTTCATTGTAAGAAATGGTATCATTTTCCGCATTGAACCTTAGAATTAAATTTATCTAAGACCTAAGACGTACTATTAGCTTGAGAACTGTTGAGATTGATTTGTTATGGAATGGAAAAAAGGGATTAGACATTTTTTGTATAATCAAAGTAAGAACATATGTAAAGGGGGACTAAAAAATGAACTTAAGCGAAAGAATAGATACAGTTTGTTTAAAAGTGAGTGATGTTGAGCGAGCGAGCCTATGGTATCAAGAAATGTTGGGAATGCAGGAGCAGTATAAAGAAAATCATTATGTTATTTTAGTGGGGTACCACTGACATTAGAAAAAGGCAGAATTGGATCGAATGAAAACACAGCGTATCCCATATTCTTTTCTTCGAATATAGAGCACACTTTCAACGTTCTGACTGAAAAGGGAGTCAGAGTAATGGGGATACAAAAGGATGGATTAAATACTTTTATTAGCTTTTATGATCAGGATGAAAACAAATTGCAAATTTGTTATTGGGAATGAATCTGGTAGGTGAACTAATTGGTTAGTTAGGGAGTGGGAGAGTTATTTAATGTGCGTCTCCTCCTATAATAGAAACGCACATTAAAGTAAAAGAATCATTCCATTTCGAAAGAGTAGGCTCTCTCTACTTTACAAATTTTAACGGAGTAGTTTTTATACCATTCTTCTTTTCCTTTATTTTGAGCTACTTTGTGAGCAGAGTTTTCTTTCCATGTCTTTATTGCGTCTAATGATTCCCAAT
Organism: Psychrobacillus glaciei; assembly: GCF_008973485.1. Classification (GTDB taxonomy): domain Bacteria; phylum Bacillota; class Bacilli; order Bacillales_A; family Planococcaceae; genus Psychrobacillus; species Psychrobacillus glaciei. The sequence goes on along the minus strand of NZ_CP031223.1, from coordinate 2,997,640 downwards.
AGGAAACGGTAATCCCGAGTTCATCGTCTCTGGCGCTTTCCATACCTAAAAAACCTGGTTGCCCAGAAGCTAACTCATCCATTTTTTGTGCCATTCTACCATATCCTTTATCACCTTCAGTCCGTTGTGAAGAAAAGATGACTGCATAATACGGTGATTGAGGAGCTTTTGAAGTAATGATCATATTTTAATCTCCAATCAAAAATATAAGTATATTTCATGTTTCATAAGAATTATGCATGAAATTCTAGAAAGTTATTACTAGATTAAATAATCAGCTTTATTAGTAGGTATGTCAATGCAATATTGGACAACTCTAAATAGAGGATTTTGCATTTTAATGACGAAATAAATTGATAAGTAAAAGGATTAGGAGAGATATAGATGTTATTACAAAATGAGAAGTTAGTTGTTCGTCGATTAGAACAGAAGGATAGTTCTTTGTTAGCCAAATGGCTTTCTGATCCTGCTGTTCTAGAATTTTATGAGGGAAGAGACAATGCTTTTGACATAGGTAAAGTAAAGGAGAAGTTTTACAACCGTGAAGAGGGTGTAGTGAGATGTATAGTTGAGTTTGAAAAACATCCAATTGGATATATACAATATTATGAAATAGATACTGATGGGAGAGAATTATATGGTTATGGAGATGTACCTGATGTTATTTATGGGACGGACCAATTTATAGGGGAAGTTGATTTTTGGAACAGAGGTATTGGTACACTATTAGTCAAATCTATGGTGGAGTTTTTAGTAGAACAAAAACAAGCAGACAGAGTAGTGATGGATCCACAAACGCAAAACGAAAGAGCGATTCACTGCTATGAAAAATGTGGATTTAATAAGGTTAAACTTCTACCAAAAAACGAACTTCATGAAGGAAAATATCAAGATTGCTGGTTGATAGAGTATATTATATAATATACTATTTGGATAATACATGAGAGATAGTATGACGTAATTGGCTTCCACCACTAGAAAGGATGAACACTCATGAAATATTTAGATGAGCTACTAGAAAAGTATGATCTTCAAGATAAAAAGGAAGAGCTAGTAGATGTAGCGGTTCCTTCTATTGGATTACTAAAAGAGAGCGCTGAGGAGATAGATGTTCCGTTAGGACATTCAAAATTTGGCGGTTTACCAGATTTACCGTTGGAAGACTAATGTACCATACGGGTATTCATGCAGGACAGATTTCACTCATTCAGAAAAATGGGCATAGCCAATTAAAATAATAAAAAGCTACAATGATTGCAATTACCAGTCATTGTAGCTTTTTTTAATATATAGAAGCAAAGAAAAAGTCGACTGAAGTAAATTATTTAGTTAAGCGTATTGTCACCTATTTCAAGGTATCTTCGCATAATATCTTTTTTTGGGAAAGTGATTTTTAGTGTTTCATTGTGAAAAGAGGTAATTGTTTCTTTTTCGGAAATTGAATATGGAAGGGGGATAACGTGCTCTCGTCGTTGATAAAATTGTCTTCTTCCCGTGTGGGTCTCATAATTGACTTCTTCTAGAACGGAACTCTCCACACCAATTCTTAACTGATTACCGATGATTTCTAATTGAATTTGATTCTTCGTACAACCTGGTAATATTGCTTCAATAATCACTTCTGAGTCGGTTTCATACGTGTTAATCCAGTGCGGATTAACGCTAAGATGAGTGTTTATATGCTTAAAGAATTGATTGAAATAAGAGTCCATCCCATTTATCAAATTCAATAGTGAGAAAGGTTTAAAATCCATATCAGACATTCTAACGAGCTGATCGTTATTCTCCTTTGGGACATTGTCATTTCCAAAGGTCATTTTTAATCCTCCTTTTATAAATGCTATTCATGAAATAGATTATGTTTGAGAGGACAATTGGTTGTGGGCATGTGGCTAGAAAATAAGAAGCAGCAATTCCGTCTATTAATGTAAGTATGGCTGAACCTTTCCACAAGACAGGAAGGAATGAAAAAGTGTATCGTAGTAATTGTGTATATGAAAAATATAGGAGGACTACATATGAATACTAAATACGAAAAAATCTTTCAATCTTTTACTTTTCCTTCAGGGGTAGAGGTTAAGAATCGAATAATGATTGCACCAATGACAACTTATTCATCACAAGATAATGGAGAATTATCCGAACAAGAGCTAGCTTATTATAAAGAAAGATCAGGCGGAGTTGGGGCATTTATTACAGCGTGTGCATATGTCAGTTTAGATGGAAAAGGATTTCCTGGTCAATTCAGTGTCGATGATGATATTTTTATCCCAGGACTTAATAAACTAGCGAAAACAATTCAATCGAATGGAACAAAAGCAATTCTGCAGATTTATCACGGGGGTAGACAATCACCACCAACATTATTGCCAGATCATCAGCCTATATCCCCTAGTGCTATTGCAGCAGAACGGGAAGGCTCACCAGTTCCTCGAGAAATGACAGAAGTAGAAATACAAAATACTATTAAAGCTTTTGGTGAGGCTACAAGAAGAGCTATTGAAGCAGGATTTGACGGAGTGGAAATTCACGGTGCAAATACATATCTATTACAACAATTTTTTTCTCCACATTCCAATCGAAGAGAAGATCGTTGGGGTGGAACTCTTGAAAAAAGAATGCAGTTTCCTTTAGCTGTTGTGGATTCTGTAAAAAGAGCGGTTGCAGAACATGCTAAAACACCATTTATAATAGGGTATCGTATATCACCTGAAGAAGGAACAAATCCTGGCATTACGTTGGAGGATACGCTTCAATTTGTTGAAAAGCTAGCAGATCAAGCAATCGATTACTTGCATATATCTGTCATGCATTTCTGGAATGGTTCATTCCGTGAGAAAAATGAATCCCACTCAAGGATTATCAAAATTTATGAAAAAGTTGGTAGTCGTGTCCCGATTGTAGGCGTTGGTTCGCTTCATACACCAGATGAAGTAATAGGGGCATTAGAAACAGGTGTCCCGTTAATCGCATTAGGCCGAGAGTTGCTTATGGAGCCAAAATGGATAGAAAAAGTGGAAGCTGGACAGGAAGATCATATACGCACAACACTTTCAAAAAATGATCAGAAGGAATTAGTAATTCCAGACCTATTATGGGAGCGTCTAGTGAATGTAAAAGGTTGGCTACCGGTAGAAGAGTAAGTATTTTCGTTGTAGTGTGGCAAACAAATAGAACAAGGTTTAAAAATTTATTGAAATAATGGTATAATAGTGAACTTAGGTAGATTAGAAAGTTATGGACCTAATTGAAATAAAGGTTTCCGAAACCTCTCCTTTTGTCGTATTCGGAAACGCTGTCGGAGGTGTCAATATGAATAAAAAATGGACTATAGAAAGTATCCGTGAGTATGTCACGAAGAATTCAGATAGTGTATTACTGTCAAAAGAATATATAGGATACTCGCAAAAACTTCTATTTAAATGCTCTTGCGGAAATAATTTTGAAAAAACTTTCACTAAATTTAAAGGTAACAATCAGAAAAAATGTACAGATTGTTTAGCACCTAGGCCGTCTCGTTAAATTTTGTGAATTTATAGAAAGTATCTATCTCCGTTTTGAATTGTTTCAGTGCTTTAATACATGTATAGATAGAGCTGTCGAAAATGTATTTCGGCAGTTTTTTCGTTTTAATGAAGCATATAAATGTTCATGGCATTATAAAATGTTTTAGAAATCTTTTATAGAAATAAAAGTATATAGATTAATTTTGTTAATAGAAGTAAATCTTATTAAAAAAGGTATTGGTGAAGCAATGAAATTAATGAAAGGAGTAATGCACAATGAATTTTATTACATCATTATTCGATTCACATATTGACTTATATATTAGACTAATTGTCGCGACGTTTATAGGATTTTTAATTGGCTTGGAAAGGGCTATTAAGAATAAGCCTGCGGGGATTAGAACGCATATATTAGTCTGTTTGGGATCAACACTTGCAATGATTCTTTCGACATTAAATCAAGGAGAAGGTAATGATCCTATGCGGTTAGCCGCTCAAGTAATAAGCGGGATTGGATTTCTTGGTGCAGGTGTTATTTGGTTAGATAAGGATAATGTAAAACGTGGTCTTACCACCGCTGCGAATCTTTGGATAACGGCTTGTGTTGGTTTAACAATAGGTTATGGGGCATATGATTTAGCTATTATTACTGCAATATTAATGTTTATTGCGATGAACCTACCAAGACTTGTGGAGAAAATGGGAATATTACCATCAAGAGAAACAGAAGAAGATGATAGCGATGGAGAATAGGATAGGAAGACATGAATTTTAACGTATTAGAATATTTTCATTCGGTTTCAAATGGCACTGTCTCTTCCCTTTTTAGTGACATTCAAATGAGTGCATGCGATTATCGGGAGTAAAAAGTTACAATCACCGCAATTAGTGGTCATTGTAACTTTTTTTTTTGATATTGCACTTTGCATGTAAGACGAAGACTGATTTTCAAGCATTTTCTTTTATTTAATAATATTGATAGTAATTTTTTGAATGTTGTTCTATTCTATATTAAGAAAACAGAATCAATTTATGAACAGTAACGCAGCAACTTCATGGTAGAGGGATGGATAATATGGAAAAAATGATTGATGATTCGAGTATTCAAAAAGAAAATCAAAATATGAATAATATAGATGACTGGGTGGCGCATTATCGTACCTTTTCTAAGGAAGGTAAAAATGCTTCTTACATCCCAGCTTTAGAGAAGGTCAACTCTTCCAATTTAGGTATCTCCATTATAGGGCCAGATGGTACTATGATAAAGTCTGGTGATTGGAATGTTCCTTTTACTTTACAAAGTATTTCCAAAGTTATCAGTTTTATCGCCGCATGCATGCACCATGGTATTCCTTATGTATTAGATAGAGTGGATTTAGAACCAACTGGTGATCCATTTAACTCCATTATTCGTTTAGAAATGCATAAGCCAGGAAAGCCATTTAACCCGATGATTAATGCGGGAGCAATTACAGTTTCTGCCATTCTTCCAGGACAAACTCCACAAGAAAAATTAGAATCTATCTATTTATTAATGGAGAAAATGGTTGGGAAACGACCTTCATTAAATGAGGAAGTATTTGTCTCAGAATGGCAAACAGCAAATCGAAATAGAGCTTTAGCCTATTATTTAAAAGAAACAGGCTATTTAGAAATAGAGGTTGAGGAAGCTTTAGAAGTATATTTGAAACAATGTTCGCTTGAAGTAACTACGGAAGACATCGCTATAATAGGATTAATCTTGGCACAGGATGGATATCATCCAATCCGAAAGGAACAAGTTCTTCCTAAAGAAGTAGCCAGATTAGCTAAAAGTTTAATGCTGACTTGTGGGGTTTATAATGCTTCTGGTAAATTTGCTGCTTATATTGGAATACCAGCAAAAACGGGAGTATCCGGTGGGATAATGTCAGCCGTTCCTCCACGTGTTAGAAATGAAGAATTTCCTTTCCAAGAAGGATGCGGAATTGGCATTTACGGACCAGCTATTGACGAATATGGAAGCAGTGTAGCGGGTGTTATGTTGTTGAAAAAGATTGCAGATACATGGGATTTAAGTATTTTCTAGGATAAAGGTTCTACCAATTACATGAATGTGATTGGTAGAGCCTTTAATGAATTATACATAGGAAAGGCGTTGCGCAATTTCTTCTGCAATTTTCAAACCGTGAAATAGTACATCTCCAATGTACACACTATTGGTAATACCACCAGTTACAACTCCAGAAAGAAAAATGTTTTTGACATTGGATTCGTGTGTTTTAGGATTAAATGAAGGAACTAGCGTAGAAAAGTCGGTTTGAATACCGATACTTTGGAGCAATGAAGTATTAGGCTGATACCCCATGAGGGGAAAAAAAAAGTCATTTTGTATGGAAACTGTTCCATTGGAAGATATTATACTAATGGTTGTTTCATCTATATTTGCAATGGTTGAATTCGGATAAAAGTTTATTTGTTCTTTCTTTAGGAGGTTACGCATATCCAAGAGCAAGGATGGTTTAATGCCTTCTAGGACAGTTTCTCCACGGTGTACAAGTGTAACATAGGAACCGTTACGATAAAGATCAATCGCAGCTTCAATCGCTGAATTTTTACCACCTACGACTGTAACAAGTTATCCAAAATAATTGTGACCCTCTTTATTATAATGTGATACCTTGGATAAACTTTCTCCAGCTACCTCTAACTTTCTAGGGGTATCGAAAATACCAGTTGCAAGAACAATTATCCGCGCCTCGTATGGAATGGCATTGCCTACACGATCTTCAGAGTGGATAGTAAAGGATGCTGTATTTTTAGTAATAGAATTTACTTTTTGATAGCATCTAATATTAATATCTTGCCTCTCTGATACTAAGCGATAATATTTTAGTAACTCATTTCGAGAAGGACGTACATCTTGAGAGAGAAAAGGTATATTGCCAATTTCTAAACGATCGGATGTACTATAGAAAGTCATATGTAATGGACAATTGACTATAGAATTGCCAATCGCCTCTTTTTCAATAATTACATAAGAAAGACCTTTTTCTTGAAGAGCAAGCCCCGTTGATAACCCACATGGCCCCCCACCAATAATAACAACATCATACATACAATTCATAATCTTCCTTCAAAAATTTTGTATAATCAATCGCTGATAGCCAGTCCCAGTATGCTAACACGAGTAAGAATAAATACCAAAAAGCACGTCTGTCGATTAACTATTTTCTTACATTTCAGCAAAAAAGGGTCCATAGAATCCATTTGCATAAACACATTATCGGTTTACTTGGTACACTTCAGAAATAGTACGACTTAGTAGCCGCTAATATTTCCGCTCTAGGCGGACACTTTCCTCGGGGGGAGTGATGAGCCAGCACCCTCGCATGCGCGCCGTTTGTGATAGCTCATCTGTCTCCGAGGAACGAAGGCTTAGAGCGTCACATCGTGTGGCAACGCCTTCGTAACCAACATCCTGTTGACCTCCGTCTGGAATAGCTGCCTGACGCTCCAATCCAAGGAAGTTTGCTAGCTAATCAGTGCGATTATCCTACAATATTAAGGCATATGCTCAACATTAAAATAGTGCACCATTAATAGACACACCTCATGCCAAGTAAAGGCTTTGCTTAGAGATGTATGTTGAGCTCGGAATAGGTTTTGTCGCTCTCAAAGGGTAGTATGTCGCGTTCATAACCTGATATGTCTCATTCAGCCATTTATTGGATTTTTTCAGAAAATGAAGATACTTATTGCCGGAGCGCGTCGGGCTGCATGAGCCGAAGAATGAGATCCACTCGGGTGCAACACGAGGGGGCATACTGCGCACTATTTCTAAAATATAATTCGTTGGTTAACTTTAGTTAATTCACATATGTTTTTGGGAATAATTAGCTAATCAATAGAGGTGCCAAAAAGTTCTAAATCGATTCATGGTATAAGCTCCATTTTTCCGTTTAACAACAAAATGGTAGCTGTATTCTGTAGAAGATCAGAATTTTTGCCGGTTTTAGTGGAATATGAGCATAGACTAACTGGGACTTAAGTCTTTTTTAAAAAGAATAAAATGCTATCATTTCAGCTCGATAATATAGGGTGTAGTGTTAATTTTTTTATTTATGAAACTAATTCAATATAAAAACGTAAATGAATTAAAGAAGGGGAATTTAGGAAATAAAGAAACCTAGTTTGATTAAACGGAGGGATATTATGAGAAAAATAATTACATTACTAATTACTGTAGCAAGTTTAGGAATTGTAAATTGGATTATTACATTTTTATTTAATGCTAGTTTTATAGATATTGCGATTCCTTTTGGAATTGTAGCGATATTTATAATTTATATCGTCACAAATAAAAGTGGAACAAAGAGTCGGCAAATGGATATGCTAATACAAGGTCAAACAGGTATAAAAATGGACTTTACTCAACGAGTAAACAGTGTATCTTTCGTTTTTATAGGATCTCTTATTTATTTTCTACTTACACTTGCAGTTTCTTTCTTCATTTATAGGGAATATTTTATCAACTGATATGTTGGTAGTTAGATAGGAGGGTATTAATATGAGTAGAATTGTAAGCGTTTTATTTAAATTTTTGCTCGGCCTACTAGGGATTATGTTAATTAGCTGCACACCTACGCTATTTACAATAAATGATGCTTTTGATTTTCACGTGTATTTCAAGACTTTTGTTGGGTTATTAAAGGATATAGCAAATCCATCTAAATGGTATTTGAGCTATTTTAATACTTCCATGATTGAGAGAGGAAAAGTATCTTTCCTCGAATATTTTAAAGGTCCTTATCTATACTCTATGTCTGTTTTAATTTCATCTATATTGTTGTCTTTTATTACTGCGCTTCTATTGGCATTTCTAACGATGTTATCGAATAGAACGTTAAAAAAAATTGTTCTACAAATAACCAAAATTCTAGAGTCATTTCCCGATTTTTCATACGTCTTTCTGATTCAAATGGTTGTAGTTCAAGTATATTTAGCAACTGGGTACCGGATTTTATCTTTTTATAGTTTAGGTGGTAATTTGGTATATGTTGCCCCTATTGTATGCTTATCAGTTATTCCGACATTATTGTTTTTCAAACTTTTCCTTTTGATATATAAAGAAGAGTTGAACCAGCCATATGTGGAATTGGCAAAATCTAAAGGTTTGAATAAGGTAGAAATATTAATAAGGCATTGTAGTTCCAACGTCTTGAAAAGTGCATTTTTTCAGTCTAAGTCAATTATTTGGCTCACTTTATCCTCTTTAGTTATAATTGAATATCTATTTGGGATGAAGGGAATTCTTTATTATTTAAGAGCGGACTTTAGCCCCACAGGTATAACATTTATTCTTTTATCGGTGTTTACACCATTTTTTATCTTTTATTCATTCGTAGAGAATTTTGTATATAAAGGAAATGTAGAGAGAAACGTCATTTTTGAGAAATATAATTTGCCGTTTTTACATAGTCAACAACTAAATTCACTATTTAAAATTAGCAATAAAAGAATCAGCTTATCAACATTTAGAATTCGATTTAAGCGCTGGGACATAATCCTCCCAATTTTAATCGTGTTTGGGCTGTTATCTATTAGTTTTTTATACAACATTTTATTTCATGATCAAATCGATCAAATTAATTATATTTATAATGAAGATGGAAAGTTAATAAGCAAAGCACCACATCCCCCATCTAAAAGTGTATTCTTTGGGACAGATTCTTATGGTTATTCTATTTTGCAACAGTTATTAGTCGGTGTGAAATATACTATACTGCTCACATTAATAATTGCAACGATTCGAATAGTTGTTGGATATATAATGGCGATTGTGTATGTATTTTATATGAATAATAAAAGCCGAAAAGTGATAAATGCGATAGCAGATGGCATGCATTTTCTACCATTAACTTTGCTTGTATTTATCTTATTAGTTCCAGTACTTATTAATTCTACAGGGGTTTGGAATACTACATTAACGGAGCGATTAGTGTTACAAGTTCTAATCATGTCAATCATTGTCTTACCCGTCACAACGAGTTCAATTGGAAATGAAATGAATGAAACCTTAAAAAAAGAGTATGTTCAAAACTCTGTAATTATGGGGGGGTCATTAACTTGGGTCATATGGAAGCATATTAACCCACAGTTATGGACAAAGCTAGTTTTATTTTGGACTCAGCATATTGTACAAGTGCTTCAAATGTTTGTTCATTTAGGAATACTTTCGATTTTTGTAGGGGGAGCGGCTTATTACGAAGATACACCTTATCGATTAAAGCCTGATATATCCGAGATTTCTGGGATGATAGCAATTTCGAGAGATGTCTTTGTAACAAAGCAGTTTTGGATGATTATTCCACCTTTATTGATTTTCATGCTCTTAATCTATTGTTTTAATCTGATTGCAGAGGGAATATCGAAAAAACCTAAAAAATATAAAAGGAAAAACACCGGTTTATAATATCCGGTGTTTTTTAATTGTCACATTCTAATGTAGTTGTTTGTCTTACATATAGAGACGAGAAAAGGAGGTGCATAGACAATGTATACAAATGTAACGGAATATGTAATCGAGGAGTCGCATGAGACGAAGGTGGAGGAATTGCTAAAGGAATACCATCAAAAAATCTATGTGTATTGTTATAACATCTTGAGAAATGCGCACGATGCGGAAGACGCTGCACAGGAAGTATTCATTAAAGCATTTCAGAGTAAGAAACTGATGGAAATTAGTAATAGCAGTGCTTGGTTATATAGAATTGCGTACAACTATTGTCTAAATAAGATTAAGAGAAAAAAGATGATTGAATTTATTCCATTTGCTGAAAAGGGAAGATTACAAAAAGAAACTGACAGTAGCGGTGATTATAGTGACTTCGAATTAAGTTACATATTGGCCCAATTGAAACCAAAAGAGAGAGCATTAATCGTTTTAAGAATAATAGAAGATAAAGATTTTACAGAAATAGCGTCTATTTTAGAAATTAGTATTCCTAATGCTAGAAAACGATTTGAACGAATAAAAGCGAAAATCCAAAAAATAATAGAAAGGAGATCAGATAATGGACAATAAAATCAAAACGTATGAAGAGTTTGAAATACGTTTGAAAAGCCAAGCCGTCCCACAGATAGAGCATAGAGATTCGCTAAAGAATAAACTAATTGAACGTAAAAAAACGTATAAACCACTTTGTTTGAGAGCGTCATTTATCGCTATTTTGCTTTCGATATTTTTAACTGCATCTATAGCTACAGCCATGCAATATACCGGATGGAAGCTTTTTAATTCCGAAGGTGAAGAAATTTTTGTCGTAAAAACGATGGAAGACGATGAGAAAAAAAGGGTAGAATACCAAAGTAAAAATATTAATATACAAGATAAGCTAAATAAGGCAGTGCCAGATGGAAAATTCCAATATTTTTTATCAGTTGATGAATATGAAGAACTAGGAGCTACCATATTAACATGGAGAAGTAATGGTGAAAAAATTCTGACGCGAGAAAAAATACCAGATTTTTATAAAGGGTCTCTTGTATTCCCGGAGAGCTTAATAAATAATTATACTTTTACAGAAGGTACAGTATATTATGAAATTGCTGATCATGATCCAGAAGTAGTTGCGGAAGAAATGTATAAGGAAGCTAAAGAAAATAATTTAAAATATATAACGAAGGAAGGTGAATTTTCTAACAACGTAGATTATGTAACACTTATGTATAAGGAAAATGAAAATGATTTTGGAGGAATTCAAATAATTTTGCAACCCTCAGCTGGAATGATGACAACAAAAATTTTGGAAGGCTACACAATGATAACAGAAGAAGGAGTAGACTTCATAGTTAACAAGAAAGAACAAACAATCCTTTTTGTTAAAGAAGCCGACTCAAAAACAATGCTTGTACAAATAATAGCTAATCTCACTGACGAAAATTTTGATGAAAAGAAAGAGCTATTGCCAATTGCAAAAAGCATTATAAAATAATCTAATAATTCCGTTTATAATACTTTAAAATAATATTTTAAGCTGTCCTAAGGGTAATCCCTTGAGACAGCTTATTTTTGTTTCTACAAACTTGTCCCGAAGTTATTTTTATTGGTTCTTTTTTGATAGAGGAGGTGAATATACTCTCTTAATACCATATTTTTTATGAATAATAAAGGAGACTGTGCTTTGGTAAATATTAAAAACATGATGTTTCAGCAAACTAACCATTACTTGTATCAACGTATTGGAAAAAGATGCCTGGATATCTTAGGGAGCATGTTGTTGCTGATTGTTTGTACTCCACTACTATTTCTTTTTTCTATTATTCTGCTCCTGTTTTCTGGAAGACCTATCTTATTTAAACAAGCAAGAGCTGGTATAAACAATGCTTCTTTTACCATTTGGAAATTTCGAACAATGGATACAGAATCAGAGGAATCAAGCAGTCATCAATATGAATGGCTAGATGAAGTACCAAAGGACTTTTCATTTGCTAAACCGGATCATTTAAACATTACAACCTTAGGAAAAATATATAGGAAGTTCAGCATAGATGAAATTCCTCAATTATGGAATGTACTTAAAGGGGATATGAGTTTTATAGGACCTCGACCTGAAATGGTAGAAATAACAAATTGCTACTCTAACGAACAAAAGAAACGACTTCTCGTCAAGCCAGGAATTACGGGATATGCCCAAGTTCATGGTAGATCTCAAATTACTCATGGAGAAAAAGTAGTGCATGATTTGTATTATGTGCATCATTGTTCATTTTTGCTAGATATAAAGATTGTAATAAGAACTATTCTAATCGTTATTACAGGAAAGGGGGCCCATTGAGGATGGGCTACATGGACAAGTTATATATTTTAATAATTTTTCAAAAGGAGTAGTAGAAGTGCTTGTAGATATCCATAATCACATTTTACCAGGACTAGATGACGGAGCACAGTCCATGGAGGAAGCAATATTACTAGCTGCAAATGCAGTTGCAAATGGGGTAACACATATAATTGCTACTCCGCATCATTTGAATGGAAAATATATGAACTCTTCTATAGTAGTGAAAGAAGCAGTAGCAAGTATATTTAGAGAGCTATCCAACAAAAATATTCCTGTGAAAATTCTTCCTGGGCAAGAAATCCATTTAACTCCGAATATTCTTGAAGATTTAGATAATAATTTATTAACCTTGGCAAACAGTGGCAAATATATATTAATAGAATTACCTTACAACCATATTCCTGCTCAAACTTTAGAATCCTTTTATCAGATCCAACTGAAAGGATACATTCCAATTATTGCACATCCAGAAAGAAATTCTGAACTAAGAAGAAACAAACAATTGCTATATGAGTTTGTAAATAAAGGAGCTCTTATCCAAATTACAGCTTCGAGTTTAATTGGAGCAAATGGGAGAAGTTTAAAAATGTACACCAAGAAATTAATCAAACACAATTTAGTGCATTTTATTTCCTCTGATGCACATCATTATGTAAAAAGACCATTTTTGTTAAAAAAAGCATACCAATATGTAGAGAAAAAATTTTCTGAAAGTCATGTGACTTACTTTAGTGAAAATGCAAAACACGTCCTATTTGGTACAGAGTTTCTACCTTTGCCACCAGTCGGTTTCAAAAAAAGCCGTCATTTATGAATGAAAAGTTGAACTATTATAATGGACGAGCGCTAGGGGGAAACTATTATGGAGGAAACAATTAGTTTACATGAAATTTTTAAGATAGTTAAGAAACGGATTGTCCTCATTTTTAGTACACTCTTCATAGCATTAACAATTGCAGGAACAACTAGCTACTTCTTTCTGACACCGATTTATCAAGCTTCAACACAAATTCTCATAAATCAGAAGGAATTTATTCAAAATAAGTTTAACAGTCAAGACATTGAAACAAATCTTCAATTAATCAACACATATAATGTCATAATAAAAAGCCCAGTTATACTTTCAAAGGTAATCGATAAATTGAATTTAAATTCAACACCGGCTTTACTTAATACCAAAATAACTGTTAATAGTGAGCAAAACTCACAAGTTATTAACGTTAGAGTTGAAGATCCAGAGTTGCAAAAAGCAATTGATATCGCGAATATGACGGCCGTAGTGTTTCAAGAAGAAATACGAACACTGATGAATGTGGATAACGTCAATATTCTCTCACAAGCAGTTTTCACAAAGAATATATCTCCTATTAAACCTAAACCTATCCTTAATCTTGCAATAGCAGCAGTCATTGGATTAATGCTTGGTATCGGGATAACATTTCTCTTAGAGTTTTTAGACACGGCAGTTAAAACAGAAGAGGATATTGAAGAACTGCTAGGATTACCTCTTCTAGGACTCATTAGTCCGATTTCTTATAAAAAAATAGGAAAGAACAAAAGAATTGACTAGCACCAATAGAAAGAGGGGATCCAAGCGTGTTTAAAAAAAAGAGAAAGAAAATGAAACAAGTAGCTGTACGAAAGCTTGTGACAATCGCTAATCCCAAATCAATTATTTCAGAACAGTTTCGAACAGTTCGGACAAATATCAATTTCTCCATGCCAGATAGGGAACTCAAAACGCTTCTCTTTACTTCTTCATCCATAGGAGAAGGTAAGTCCACAATCGCAGCAAACGTTGCAATTGTTTTCGCGCAAGAAGGAAAAAAGGTGTTACTCATTGATGCAGATCTAAGAAAGCCGACAATGCATTATACATTTCACAAATCAATCTCTCCAGGATTGACCAACTTACTAACGAGTCGTTGGAATTTTGAACAGATAGTAAAAGAATCTGGATTAAATGGACTAGATCTAATTACATGTGGACCAATACCATCCAATCCTGCAGAAATTCTTGGAACGAGTTTAATGGATATTTTTGTGAAAGAAATAAGAGAGAAATATGACATGATTATTTTCGATGCTCCTCCAGTTCTTTCCGTTTCGGATGCACAGATTCTTTCAAATAAATGTGATGGTACTATACTTGTCATTAGTTCAGGTAAAGCGGAGAAAAGGAACCTGGTAAAAGCTAAAGAAGTACTCCAAGCTTCGAAGGCAAACATAATCGGGACAATTCTTAACAACTATAAACTTGAGAAGGATCATTACTATTACCAATATTACGAGTAATAAAGTGATAAATAGATAAATTATCATCTGGAGGAGGCTATTAATCATCGAAATTATGTTTAAAGAACCTATTTATATAACAAGACCACTGCTTCCAAATCTTCAAAATGTCTATAACGGATTGCCTGAAGTATGGGAAAGTAAATGGCTCACGAATAATAGTCCACAGCAATTTAGGTTAGAGGAACAATTAAAAAAGTACTTACAAGTCTAAAATTTATCCTTATTTAATAATGGAACATCCGCAATACTTTTAGGAATAAAAGCTTTAAATCTTACAGGCGAAGTCATTACGACTCCATTTACTTTCCCTGCAACGGTTCAGGCGCTCGACTGGAATAACTTAACCCCTGTATTTTGTGATATAGATCCCACTACACTTACTCTAAATGCCGCAAAAATCGAATCACTCATCACAGATAAAACTTCTGCTATTTTAGGAGTTCACACATTCGGAAATCCATGTGATGTGGATCAAATTCAATTAATAGCAAATAAATATAAATTGAAAGTAATTTATGACGGTGCTCATACTTTTGGAACTACCATTAACAATCAGCCAATCGGAAAGTTTGGAGATATGACGATGTTTAGTTTTCATGCCACTAAACTTTTTAATACGGTAGAAGGCGGGGCATTAGCTTTCAAAGATGAAAGTTTAGTAGAGAAATTAAACTTGCTTAAAAATTTTGGAATAGCAAACCCAGAAGAGGTTGTATTGTCTGGACTAAATGCAAAGCTGAATGAAGTTCAATCCGTAATCGGTATAGAAGTGTTGAAATTGGTTGAAACGGAATGTAGGAAAAGACATGAAATTAAACGAGCATACGAACAGAATATGGCAAGCACACCCGGGATAAACGTGCTGACGAAATTAGAATTGGATAATAGCAGCTATCAGTATTTAGTCATCCAAATAGATGAAGAAATATACGGCAAATCACGAGATTGGCTACATGAGGAACTAAAAAAGTATAACGTGTTTACACGTAAGTATTTCTATCCTCTATGTAGTGATTTTCAATGGTACGAGCATTTGGAATCTGCTCGAAAAGAAAATCTTCCGCAAGCACAAAAGCAGTTACACAAGTATTGGTTATGCCATTCTATGGAGATTTAGAAATAGAGTCAGTGGAGAAAATCTGTAAAGTGATTCGGAACTTTATATGAAAGGAATAATTTTAGCAGGAGGATTAGGTACAAGGTTATATCCACTCACAAAAGCAATTTCAAAGCAAATGCTACCAATTTATGATAAACCAATGATTTATTACCCACTATCAGTATTAATGCTTGCAGGAATTAGAGAAATATTAATCATATCAACTAATAGAGATATTGAAAGTTTTGAAGAATTATTAGGAGATGGAAGTAAGCTTGGCATGAAATTGCAATATGCTATTCAGGAAAGTCCTAGGGGTTTGGCTGAAGCTTTTCTAATCGGAGAGGAATTTATAGCTGAATCTTCGGTTGCTTTAGTGTTAGGAGACAATATCTTCTATGGTTCAGATTTTGGTAACACAGTGCAGGAAGCAGCGAACTTATCAAAAGGTGCAATGATTTTTGGTTGTTTCGTGAAAGACCCAAGAGCATATGGCGTTGTAGAAGTGGACGAGAAGAAAAATGCAATTTCCATTGAAGAAAAACCAAGTGATCCAAAGTCTTCCTATGCAATACCTGGTTTATATTTTTTTGATAATGAAGTTACGAAAATCGCAAAAAAAGTAAAACCTTCTGATAGAGGGGAAGTAGAAATTACTTCTGTAATTGACGAATATCTTCGTAAAGGAGAATTGAAAGTGAAAATTATGGGGAGGGGCTTAGCGTGGCTCGATACAGGTACTCATGAGTCACTACTTAAAGCATCCAATTTTGTGGAAGCTATTCAAAATCGCCAAGGATTATACGTTTCGTGTATTGAGGAAATTGCATTTCGTAGGAATTATATATCTAGGCAACAATTACTACAACTGGCTGTACCGTTAATGAAGACAAATTACGGCAAGTATTTGGTTGATGTTGCGAATTCCAAGAGAGGATAAAGGAGATTATGATGAATATTTTAGTTACAGGTGGAGCAGGATTTATCGGATCAAATTTTATTCGATATATGTTATCAAAATACAATTATACCATAGTTAATCTAGATCTATTGACATATGCTGGAAGTGTCCAAAATTTAAACGGTATTGAACACTCAGAAAAATATCGTTTTATTAAAGGAGATATTCGAGATCGAGAACTATTAAATAAACTCTTTCATCAATACGATATTCAAATCGTTACCCATTTTGCAGCTGAATCCCATGTGGACAAAAGCATTGATGATCCCGAAATCTTTTTGAATACAAATGTTTTAGGAACGCAAGCTTTGTTGGATACAGCAAAACAGTATTGGAAGGTCGATCAAACAGACAAGTATTGCACCGAATATAAAGAAAATGTTAAATTTGTTCACATTTCTACGGATGAAGTATACGGTACTTTAGGGAAAGATGGATATTTTACAGAAGAGACAAACCTCTCTCCAAATAGTCCTTATTCTGCATCTAAAGCTTCTGCAGACATGATGGTTAGAGCTTATTATGAAACATTTAAGCTACCAGTAGTTACGACAAGATGTTCCAATAATTATGGTCCGTACCAACATTCTGAAAAGTTAATACCACTAATGATCCATCATGCAATAAATGATATCCCCCTACCGGTATACGGGGATGGTAAACAGGTTAGGGATTGGTTGCATGTGGAAGACCACTGCTCAGCTATAGAAACCGTCCTCCATAATGGAAGTATTGGGGAAGTGTCCAACGTCGGTGGAAACAATGAAAAAGAAAATATTGAAATCGTTAAACTAATTCTAAATGCTTTAAATAAGAGTGAGAGTTTAATTGAATTTGTACAAGACCGTCTTGGACATGATAGGAGGTATGCTGTAGATAATTCTAAAATAAGTAAAGAATTGAGCTGGTTCCCTTCTTACTCTTTTGAAGAAGGTATTGTAGAGACAATTCATTGGTATTTAGATAATGTAAGCAAAAATGATTTATAGGTATCGAAATTTAATTGAATCGGAGGATATCCATTGAAGGTAATGGTGACAGGAGCAGCTGGTTTTATCGGTTCTTACGTCGTACAAGCATTATTAGAACAACAAATTTCCGTTATAGCAGTAGATAATTTATCTACTGGAAAGTTAAGTAATCTACCAGAAAACGTTATCTTCTATGAAATAGATATTACGCAAGAGGATATTGAGGCGGTTTTTCAAATGGAACAACCAGACTATGTCATTCATTTGGCTGCACAATCATCAGTTATCGAATCGATGAGTAATCCGGTAGAAGATTGCCAAGCAAATTTATTCGGTACTTTGAATATTTTACGATATGCAAGACAATATGAAGTGAAAAAATGCGTGATAGCTTCCACAGCGGCAGTCTATGGTAATCCAACTATATTTCCAGTATTTGAAGACAGTAAACTTTCTCCACTCTCTTTTTATGCTCTTTCTAAACTAACTGCTGAAAAATATGCTCAGCTTTACGAGAAACTATTTGAAGTAAAAAGCAGTATATTACGATTTTCTAATGTTTTTGGCGCGAAGCAGCCAAATGGAGTTATTACAAATCTTATCCATCGATTAATACAAGGAGAAAATCCAGTTATTTATGATGGCAATCAAACAAGAGATTTTATCTATGTTAAGGATGTAGCTGCGGCGTGTGTACAATCTATACAGTCTGATTTCACAGGGGTATGTAATATTAGTTCCGGTATAGAAATCTCTATTCATAAATTATATAAAGAGATAGCTAAATTAACGGGTATGAAGGTAGAACCAGTTTATGAATCACTTAGAGAAGGAGAGATTGAGCGGAGTGTTCTCTCTAATGATAAAGCAATTGCATCACTTGAGTGGGCCCCAGCTTATAGTTTTGCTGAAGGTTTGAAAGAAACCATTCAGTATTACACACATCAAAAGTAACCAAATTAGAAAGGGGAATGGTTTGGAGCTTATCCAGATTAAAACACTTAAGCATTTAGAAGTATTCAAGAAAGAATGGAATGCTATTTTGGAAGAGAATAAAAATGATAATCCATTTATTGAATACGTTTTTATTAGTAATTGGTGGAGATTAAAAGAACTTCAAGAAAAAGTAGAGATATATGCGGTTAAGGAACATAACCGAATTATAGCGTTTTTTCCATTTCAGGTTAAAAAAAAGCGATCTACTTATGTATTCCATTTTATAGGTCACAGTGATGCCGATTATATGGATTTTATTGTAAAGAAAGTAGATCTGAAAAGAACTATTATGTTCACATTGGATGAATTAATTAGATTGAAAAAAAGTATCGTGGTTTCCTTACATGGGTTATTAGAAAGTTCTAGTACTATAGATAGCTTATCTGAATATCTAATAGCTCGAAATTTGAAATTTCGTGATTATCGAATAGAATCACCTTCTTTTGAATTTGAAAACACTAGAATAATAATCTTTTCTACAAATACTGTAAATGCAAAAATGCATCGCAATTTTTTATGGACAAAGGAATGGAGTTTATCTACGAGACTATCTAAAAGAAAATTTGAAAAACCGTAAACCGTGGATAACTGGGAGCGCTCTGACAACTCACAATAAATAAAAATGATATTACTAAGACAAAAAAGTCTATTATTAACTTTTTTAGGTTCAATTGATATTGCGTAGAATAATACAGATTGCTCAAGCGTATAAATTAATAGAATCGGCTTTTAGGGTATCTAATTATAGTTATAAAGTTCCCATGTAAACTTTAATAATTTATTGTAGGGGAAAGTATGGAAATAATTAACGGGAGAGCAAAGATACCATTATGGTTAGTTTAAAATACTCCGTTTTAATGTCTGTTTACTATAAAGAAAAACCCGAGTATCTAAGAGAAAGTATATCAAGTATGTTACAGCAAAGTATTATACCAGATGAAATTGTTTTAATAAAAGATGGCCCATTAACTGATCAACTTGAGATAATGATAGATGAGTTTAAAGATAATGACATTATTAAGGTTATTTCGTTAGATGAAAATGTGGGATTAGGGAAAGCTTTAAATATTGGGTTATCTAACTGCAGGAATGAACTAATTGCTCGTATGGACACAGATGATATTGCTGATAAAAATAGATGTGAAAGACAACTTGATTTATTTAATAAAGATAAAAAAATAAGTGTAGTTGGAACAGTAATAGAAGAGTTTATTGATTACCCAAGTAATCCAGTTAGTTATAGAAAAGTGAAAATTGAAAATAGGGAAATTAGGAAGCAGATTAAATATAGAAATCCGATGTCTCACCCAAGCGTTATGTTAAAAAAATCCGATGTGCTTAAAGCAGGAAATTATCAACATTGGTTGTTAAATGAAGATTATTATTTGTGGATAAGGATGGTTCAGCATGGTTTTATTTTCAAAAATATTAATGAGCCATTAGTAAAAATGAGAATTAATAATGAAACCTATTTGAGAAGAGGAGGATGGAAATATTTTGCCACCCAAAAAGATTTGTTTGGTTATATGTTAAAAAGTGATTTGATAAATGTATTTGAATATTTATTCAACATCATCATTTGCTTCGTAACACGTGTTTTGTTAACAAATAAGATGAGAAAATTTTTCTATTTGAGAATACTAAGGAGTAAACAATGATTCCTAAAAAAATTCATTATGTATGGATGGGTAAAGGACAAAAATCGGAATTAATATTGAATTGTATAAAAAGTTGGAAAGAAAATTTAATAGATTATGAAATAATTGAGTGGAATGAAGAAAACTTTAATATTAATTCTAATTTATATGTTAAAGAAGCATACGAAAATAAAAAATGGGCATTTGTATCCGATTATATAAGAATATATGTTTTATATAATTTTGGAGGAGTTTACTTAGATACTGATGTGGAGATTCTTAAACCAATTGATAAATTTCTAGAACATAGTGCTTTTTGTGGTTTTGAAAGTACTGCGTATATTTCTACCGCAATAATTGGCGCACAAAAGGGTCATCCATGGACGAGAGAACTATTACAATATTATAACAATAGATCTTTTATTCATAGTGATGGTAGTTTTGACTTAAGCCCTAATGTAACTCATATTACAAGAACAACAATAGATCAGTATGGATTGAATTTAGAGAATAAGTACCAAAAGTTAAAAGAAGATTTATATATATACCCCAAAGACTTTTTCAGTCCAAGTGATTATGGAGATAGTATGAAACAAAAGAACAATAAAATTACTGAAAATTCATATTGCATTCACCACTATATTGGTTCATGGCTAAATTTTCCTGGTAAAATCAAGGTGAGGATTCGAAATCTATTTGGAATAACTTATATAAAAAAGCTTAAAAAATAATTAAAAGAGGAAATTAGAGTGCTTAAGGATATCATGTATATACTAAATTATTTTGCAATTAGTTGGATTTTTATCGCCTTTTTTTGGATTCTTGTTAGTTTAGTATTCCGGGTGAAAAATAATAAAAGTAACTTTAAGGTAAGTATATTTATTACCATCATTTCATTTTCTATTTTTGCTTTTAATTATGAACCAACACTATATACAGATTTATATAGGCATTATGAAATCCTTAATTTGATGCGATCTTATGGAACTTCCTTTTATTACTCGAATGAAATAATCACATCATTTTTATTTAGTATGGTTGCTAGAACAAATTACAATGAATTGTTACCTTTTCTAATCACAATAATTCGTTATAGTCTGTTCTTTTTTCTTTTATATAAATATATTAAAACGTATAAGATTGAAAGTTACTATACTAAATTGTTTATTTTTTTTTATTTTGCTTTCTTTCCATTAATTGAATCAATATCTGGTATACGGTATTATTTTGCAATTACGGTTTTGGCTTATGCGTTATTAAATGAATTTTTTTTTAAAAAGAAACTAATAAATAAAATGTTGCTTTTTGTTCCTATATTAATACATACATCATCTAGTATGTTTTTAGCAATAGGATTTTTAAATATTAGAAAGTTTCGTTACTTAGTTAGGTTTCTCTTATTGTCATGGACTTTCTTTTATCTTGAATTAGCGAAAATACTACAAAATATTGGTTTCGGTTTTACCAACACTACAGCTAACTTGCTAATATCATATATTGAAGAAGATAGAACAATTAGTTTAAGGCTTACAATCGCAAGGCTCGCTATACTTTTATTAATCTTGATAATGTTTTGGATGTTAAAGAGAAGAGATCAAAAAAATTACATGAAGAATATTAAATACTATAACTATATGGAATTACTTTTATATTTTACGATAGGTTCCATTTTCCAAAGTGTATTTTTTCAGCGCAATATTTTTTTTATCGCTTTAATGTGCATGCCACTATTCTTTAATACTTTTCATAGTAAGTTTATATCTCAAAAAATCAAAATAATACATATAATATTTATCTTGATTTTGTCAATTGGGATGTATTTAAACCAAATTTACGGTTTAATATTTGGATATTTTTAAGGAGTCCACAGAGATGATAAAGGTTACTGTTTTTACACCTTGTTATAACAGGAGACATACAATAGAAAAGTTGTATGAGTCATTAATAAGCCAAACATGTTATTTATTTGAATGGGTAGTGGTGGATGATGGATCATCTGATGATACAAAGGAGTATTTTGAAGAGATATTAAAAAATGAAAAAGGTTTTAATATAAAGTATACAAAGGTTTTGAATGGTGGCAAACATCGTGCAATAAATATCGGTTTAGATATGGCTGTTGGGGAATATTTCTTTATAGTGGATTCTGATGATTATTTAACAAAGGATAGTATTGACTTAATTTATATTTGGATTAAATCGATTTCAGAAACGAAGCAAAACTTTGCTGGGGTATCAGGTCTTAAAGGATACAATCAAAATGACATGGTAGGAAAGACTTTTAAAGGATATTACTTAGATTGTTCAGCTCTAGATAGACAGAAGTATAACATTCTCGGTGATAAGTCTGAAGTTGTTAAAACCAGTGTTTTAAAAAAATATAAGTTTCCCGAAATTAATGGAGAAAATTTAATGACGGAGGATATCGTGTGGAATAGAATAGCAAATGAAGGTTATCTAATTAGGTATTTTAATAAAATTAATTATATTTGTGAATATAGAGAAGATGGGTTAACTAAGAAAAGAGATGAACTTTTCTGTAGTAATTTTATTGGCTACACTCTTTATATTAATGAGCTTCTTAAATATAAAATAATTCTAAAAGTAAAATGGCGTGCAATTATGGCATACGGGTACAGAGGAAGATTAATTAATCAACCTTACAAAACTCTTGCAAAAAATATAAATATATCAACTCCTATTTTATTTATATTAATAAAATTTGGTTTTTTTTACAAAAGAGTTATTGAAAGATTTTTAAAGAGGTGATTAATATTTATGAATATCAAGAAACAAATTGATGTGTCTGTAATAGTGCCGGTTTATAAAGTTGAAGATTATCTAAACAGATGTGTGGATAGTTTAGTAAATCAAACCTACGAGAATATGGAGATTATTTTAATAGAAGATGGATCGCCAGATAACTGTGGAATAATATGCGATGAATATTCTCTAAAATATCAAAGAATAAGTGTAATTCATAAAGAAAATGGTGGTTTATCTGATGCGAGAAATCATGGTATAGATGCTGCAAAAGGAGAATATATACTTTTCGTTGACAGCGATGATTTTATTGAATTAGATGCTATAGAAAAAATGATTTTATATGCTAAAGAACATAGATTGGATATTGTATGTGGTGATACTTATAGAACTATATTAAATGATTCAGAGCCCATATTTAGTAGAACAAAGCTTTGCGGTGGGACTTTAGAAAATAAGATAATTACAGGGGAAGAATATCTTGTTGATTGTATAAAAAAAAAAGATTTTCTGTAGCTGTTTGGACAAGGATGTATCGTACAAATCTAATAAAGGAAAACGTTTTATATTTTAAAGAAGGTATATTACATGAAGATGAAAACTGGACACCGAAAGTTTTGTTAGTAGCCAAAAGAGTGGGGTATATAAGCATTCCATTTTATCATTATGTTATTCGCAATAATTCTATTACTCAAATGGAAAATAGAAAAAAACATATTGCGGATGTACTAAATACTTGCAAAGAATTAGAGGAAGAATATAATAAACGAGATATTTCTGAATCGAATAAAAGGATATTGAAAGATTATTTGGCAAGACTTTATATAAATACTTGTACATTTGGTAAATATGACGGAAATTTTTATATCAATATAGTTGATAAAAAATTTCCATTAAGAAATTCTTATTTTATAAAAACAAAAATAGAATCTTTGATTTATGTACTAAGTATTCCTCTGTATAAATATATTAAGCTTAAATATAGTTGAATGACCATATAATAATGAAAAATTAAAGATATTTTAAATAAAGGTTTATATAGTAAATTTAATGATCCATTAAAAATTAAAGTAAAGAATGGAAATATATTATGATCTATGCAACACAAGAAATTCAAAAATCATTGGGATTTTAAAAATGCTGTGTTTGAAACTATTCTATACTATTCTGATAATTTACGATTTAAAGATATAAAAGCTTAAACTGAGATGAAATGAATAGCCGTTGTATTGTTCTAATATATTTTCCTGTATCTCTACCTGATCATAGAAAGATGCAGCTCGATATTTCTTGGTGATGACTGGAATAGATTCCAGCCCCATGTAGAGACACCTTAAGATTTTTATTGACAAATATATCTTCATTCTATAAATAGTTGTTTAATCTTTGGAGTGTCGTCGTAGAAGTGCCCTAATATTTCACTTTATGAATGATGTAACCGTCAAGTATAATTGAACTTTTTTT
This sequence comes from Psychrobacillus glaciei, assembly GCF_008973485.1. Lineage (GTDB taxonomy): Bacteria > Bacillota > Bacilli > Bacillales_A > Planococcaceae > Psychrobacillus > Psychrobacillus glaciei. Next base: position 2,973,123 of record NZ_CP031223.1, on the reverse strand, counting down.
GCTTAATACAAATACTGTATGTTTTTCATCCGATAACTATCTCCATTTATGTGTGCTACCTTCACAAAGTACAACGTCTTTAAAATCATTCGCGCTATACAAGTTTTCTTGGATACATTTCTCCAGTGCCTTATCTATCCATTTTGAATTATTTGTCGAGACTGAACGGAAAACTTCTAAATGATCCCGACGGTAACGTGGGTATTTCTCCAACACTTTCTCTATGTAAGTGTTAAATACACCCCACCTTCTAACCTCTTTAGTGTTATGTGATAATCACATTAATATCAATGGTTAGGAGGTTTTTTCATGACAAGAGAAGAACAGCGAGCCATGTGTCAGGCGCTGATTGAAGCATTTAAAGCGGTGAGAAATCCAGTGTCACAGCCTGGTGTGCTATAAAGATATCAGAGTTCAAAGTATGTATAGATGGTTCAAAAAAGATTGGTAAAAAACAGATAATGCACGCACAGCCCTGCAGTGGGTTTAGTTAGATAAACTCGCTCAAAATGTAGGTAGGACTACTCAATTGACACTGGCAATAGGGGGGACTCTCCAAATTGAAGAGGTATGTGGGAGGAATCCGAGGAGTTTTAGAAGAATTGTAAAATTTAATAAAGGATTTGATTTATATGAAAAAGATATTACTAATGAATGACATAGCCTATGGTGGTGGTGTTGAAAAGGTCATGCATATACTCATTGAAGAACTTAGATTAGAGGGTTATAGCATTACTGTATTAACCAATGATTATAACGAACATTTTAATAAACAATATGGGAATTCCGAAATAAGCTATATTTATATAACTAAAAGAATGTTTCGCAACAGTAACATTTTAGGAAAGATATATAATAAAATAATTTATCAAATCAAATTAAATTATAAAAGAAGAATTATTAATAAATACAATTATGATATTGCTATCGCTATGAAAGAAGGACCATGCATGAAATTTATTTCGAATATTAATTCACGAAGAAAATTTTCATGGGTCCATACGGACTTTAATTTTTTTCATTGGACCAAAGGCGTATTTAAAAAAAATAATGAATTAAATTGTATGAAAAAGTACGAAAAAGTTATATGTGTGTCTAGTGCTGTGGAGAAAGGTGTCATGGAAAAAGTTGGGGACCCAGGTAATTTGATTATAAGATACAATCCAATTAATATAAAAAATATCATTCATCTGTCACAAGAGACAGCAACCAAAACAGATGAAATGAAAGACATTGACACAACATTATTTATTTCGGTGGGTAGATTAGATATACAAAAGGGTTTTGATAGATTATTGGAAGCATGTTTACGTTTGAAAAATGAGGGCTTTAATTTTCGGTTATGGATAATTGGTGATGGTATAGAAAAAGGAAATTTAGAAAGATATATAAAATATAACAAACTAACAAATATAATTTTATTGGGGGAAAAAAAAAATCCATATAAGTATGTTAAAATGGCTAGTTGGTATATTTCACCATCTAGATCGGAGAGTTTTTCATTGGCTATTTATGAGTCCATAGCATTGAATATTCCTGTTATTACAACAAAATGTCCCGGGGCAATTGAACTGTTTGATGAAAGTGTCCATGGGCTTATAGTAGAAAATTCTAAGGATGGTATTTATTGGGGGATGAAAAAGGTACTAATTGATTCAGACATCTTTAAAAGGTTTAGTAAGTCGGCAAAATTAACGAACAACGAATTCAACGTTTACAACTATAGGGTTCAAGAAATTACAAATCTATTAAAATAAACACCACTATATTAATATACCTGAATTATTCATGCTTGTTCGATCATGGTTGTTGGAGGATATCTCTATTAGTGTGATAGTAGAATGGCTAACGACCTTGACTGCTACACTCTCTTCTTCACCAACGTCGCAGCCAGTGGTTAGACCTTCCATAATGAACGATGGGTAGCAGGCTTATTAAGAACTGCACTAAGTGTACGCAAGGAGTGAAAGCTATTTCCTGTGTCAACCTTGTCCGTTCCATTATCTCATGGGCACGGTCTGAGAGAAAAGTAGATTGAAATAAAAAAGGACGAAGTATTTAAATGGAGTCTCCTCCATTCTTCGCCCAAACGATATGAAATTAGACAATTCAAATAAGCAGGTAAGCACCTGTCAATTTTATTTAGACATGATAAACATAGATTTTTCCTTTTGGCTCCCTCGGTAAAGCAGGGGTTAAACAGGTAAAACATGAAAAGAGTGAGGGAGCCAAAAGGCGAACGTTTCCTATAGGAAATCCAACGGGTCCCCCAGCTGTCTGGATCAACTGGAAATTCTGTAAGAAAGAGATCTTACTACTAATATACGAGGAATGTATGTCATGAATCAAATACGCATTGGAGCAATACTATCTTATTTCTCAATATTTTTGACATTTATTGTTGGTTTAATTTATACCCCAATTTTGATCAGGTGGCTGGGACAGTCAGACTATGGATTATATTCACTTGTCTTAGCTTTTACCTCTTATTTGAGCCTAATGGATATGGGGGTAGGAAATGCAATTGTACGCTATATAGCTCGTAATAGAGCAATAGGGGATTCAAAAACAGAATCAGATTTGATTGGTCAATTTTTGAGATTTTTCCTAGGTATCAGCGTTCTAACACTAATTGTAGGTTTCATTATTTGTATAAAAGTACCTGATATTTTCCGAAATAGTTTAGAAAATTCAGATATAAGGACTGCACAGATTATGATAATAATTTTGACAATTAGTTTTGCATTGTCATTCATTCTAAATGTTTATAGTGCCGTTTTGCAAGCATATGAGCGTTTTGCTTTTTTAAAGTTAAGTTCAATTATTAGAATAGTACTAGTACCTATTATTACAATAATTGCATTAGCAACAGGTGGAAGTTTAATATCGATGACAGTCATTACAACGTCTGTGAATATTATTATTTTGATTATTGGATATTTATATTGTAAAAAGATAATAGGAATTAAAGTGACATTTTCTCCAATTGAACAAGATTTAAAGAAGGAAATATTCATATATGCATTTTTAATCTTATTAACATCTATTGCAGATAAAATTTATTGGCAGACGGATCAAGTTCTTTTGGGTATCTTAAAAAATCCTGAAGTTGTCGCTGTATATGCTGTTGCAATACAATTTGTTATGATATTTATGACTTTATCAGTGGCTCTCAGTAGTTTATTTTTACCTAAACTTTCTAAAATCGTTACTGAAAAAAATCATATAACCAAGTTGAATGAGTTATTTATAAGTATTAGTAGGTTTCAATTTTTTGTACTAGCATTAGCATTTAGTGGTTTTATAATCTTTGGAAAAGAGTTCATTATTTTGTGGGCAGGTTCATCATATGAACAGGCATTTACAATTGTTATTATACTAATGATTCCTTTTTTCTTTGATTTAGTTCAAAATACTGGACTTGTCATTTTACAAGCTAAGGGACTTTATTTATTTAGAACCATTTCCTTAGTTATTTGTTCAATATTAAATATTATTATTTCGATTCCCCTTATAGAACAATATGGAAGTACTGGAACAGCAATTGTGACAGCTATCTTTATAGCGGTAGGAAATGTAATTTTACTAAATTATTACTATTATTATAAGATTGGTCTAGATATTAAATTATACTGGAAAAATATTATAAGAATAATGCTTCCTTTATTAGTTTTGGTAATATTATTCTATAAAATCAAATTTAACTTTAATTTGGAAACAGTAGGACTTTTTGTTTCTATGTTCCTCTATATGATTTTATATATCATTACTATATATTCACTTTGTTTGAATACTCTTGAAAAAAAATCTTTAAAAAAGATTATAAAATTTCTTTAAAATCGCGTCCCTATAGTCTAGCCCCTATTTTATGGACAGTGTAGAATTGTGCATTAGCTAGCTGAATGTTTTAACTTTAAATAAGCAGTTGGACTTAAATAACCCAGTCTTTTTTGACCACGGTTTTCGTTAAAATATGCAATGTATAAGAGTAAATCTTTCCTTACCTGTTTCGCATTGTCTGTGGCATACAAGTGCGGGAATTCGGTCTTTAAATGCGAAAAAAAGCTCTCAATTACAGCTTTATCCCAGCAGTTCGCCTTCCGAAACATACTTGGTGAAAATTGGAGTTTCTTGGCAAGATTTTTATACTTAAAAGACTTATAGACACTCCCTTGATCAGAGTGAATGATGATGTTTGTTAAGTCGGGCAGCTCTCTCGTTTTCATTGCTTGTTTAACAGTAGCTTCTACCAGGGCTGCAGTTGGACTATCGCTCATTTTAAATGCAATAATTTCTCGATTGCAAAGATACATGATTGCAGAAACGTAAAATTTTTCTTCTTCCACTGTAATCTCAGATAGATCGGTAACCCATTTACGATTGGGCAGTGGAGCATCAAAATAGCGATTAAGAAGGTTTGGATATATCCAGTTAGATTGTGCATCTTTCTTAGACCGGAAGTATTTCTTAACACGAATTTTAGATTTGATATTCATCTCATACATTAAACGTGATACACGTTTATGATTAATTATATGATTATGATTCTCTTTCAGTTTACCGGCAATTCGTTTCACACCAATGGTGCCGCCGGTATAATCATATAAGCTTTGAATGACCTTACTATCAATTTGATCCCGTTCAGAAAGAGACTTTTGAGGCTGCGCAATATAGTTGTAATATCCACTGGTTGATACTTTTAGTGTTTTGCAAAGGGTAGATACAGGATAATCCTTTCTCAGGGCCGTTATGGCTTCGAAGCATTTCTTTTTTCGTTCACCTTGAGAAAGGCCTGGAACTTTTTTAGAATTTCATTTTGTATCAATTGTTCCTTGTACTTCTTTTCTATATCTCTTAATCTATTTAGTTCTTCGGTATGTTCCATTAAATCTGGTTTTTCATAGTTTGAAAGAAGCGCATCTTCGCCGTGTTCTCTGTACAATTTTAACCACTTTGTCAATGAATTAATATGAATGTCGAGTTCTTCTGCGACATCTTGTTTGTGACGGTTTTTTAGACGCACTTCATTCACAGCAAACAACTTTTGTTCATATGAGTTTTGACGTTTTCTGGTTTTCTTTCGAATGTTCATAAACAGACCCCTCTCAAATGGTTGTATTTGCACAATTATAACACTCTAAGTGTCCATTATAAGGGGGTCGACCACTATGTCAGATACAATTCTACGTTATTCTGACAATTAACTAAAATCCAAAGAGTGAGAAGCTTAACATGCAATCACAAGTGGTCTTTTGCTATCTTTAGTGGCTCAAAAATATGTCATACATGTTACTTTATACTAGCTGCTATCCGCAACTGGAGAGTATAAGAGTCTATCATAATAATCCGATGGTGAATCTGTATTTAAGTACGTGGATTATTATATAGAGAACTAATAACTGTCTATATTTAAATACAATAGAAATGGTAGTTCTGAAACTATGAACATATTAGTAACAGTTGGTGCCGGATATTTAGGCTTCCATACATGTGTGGCTCTTCTTGAAGCAGGTCATTCAGTAATTATCGCTGATAACTTTACAATAGTAAGCGTGATTCTATTGATAAAATACAACAACTTGGAGGTGAGGAAGTTATCATTTATGAGATTGATTTAACGGATAAAATCACAGTAGAAGGTATTTTTCAAAGTTATAAGATTGATGGCGTTATTTATTTTGCTGGTTTGAAAGCTGTAGGTGAATCGGTTGAGAAACCGTTAAAGTATTATATGAATAATTTGGTGAGTACAATGGTGCTGGCTGTGGCTTGTTTGAAATATAATGTCGGCCGATTTGTCTTTAGTTCTTCTGCTACGGTATATGGGGATAATCAGGTGCCGTTTGTTGAGACGATGGACTTAATGTCAACGACGAATCCTTATGGTGAAACGAAGATAATGAGTGAGCGAATATTAACGGATATTGCAAACGTTAATCCAAATTTTGCTGTTACAATTCTGCGCTTTTTTATCCCAGTAGGTGCTCATCAGAGTGGCTTAATTGTTGAAGCGCAGCATCAAAATCGCGATTAAGAAGGTTTGGATAAACCCATTCAGATTGTGCGTCTATCTTCACTAGAATTTTAGATTTGTTCATCTCATTTATTAATCGTTGTACCCGTTTGTGATTAATTATATGATCGTGGTTTGCTTGCAGTTCACCAGCAATTCTTTTCACACCAATTGTACCTCAAGTGATATCATATAAGCTTTGAATGACCGTAATATCGATTTGATCCCGTTCAGAAAGAGACTTTTGAGGTTGTGCCATATAGTTGTAATATCCACTGGTTGATACTTCTAGTGTTTTACAAAGGGTAGATACAGGATAATCCTTTCTCGGAGCCGTAATGGCTTCGAAGCGCTTCTTTTTTCGTTCACCTTGAGAAAGGCCAGGAACTTTTTTAAGATTTCATTTTGTATAAATTGCTCATTATACTTCTTTTCTATATTGCTTAATCTATTTAGTTCTTCCGTGAGTTCAATCAAATCTGATTTCTCTTAGCGTGAGTGAAGTGCATCTTCACCGTGTTCACCTCAGTATAGTTTTAACCACCCTTCCAATGAATTAATATGAATTTTCAGTTCGTGCGCGACATCTTATCTGTTAAGTTTTTTTAGACGTACTTCATTAACTGCAAATAGCTTTTGTTCAAATGTGAGTTGACGTTTTTGGTTTTCTTTCGAATATGCTTGATCATGCCCCTCTCGAATGATTTTATTTACACAATTATAACACTCTATATGTCCATTATAAGGGGGGCGACCACAGACACTTACATAAATCCGTACTATTCTGATGATTATTTGATGAATTAACTTATTGGTCTTTTAATATAAAATTCCTTAGATAATATTACTTTTGAGTTAGTTTTGCTTGTGAACTTATTATGTATCCAATTATTTAATATAAATGACTTTAGTGATGTAGTATGTTATTTGAAGAAATCGAGTGAGAAATCAGTTGTAGCAATTAAGGAAGCAAAAAAATATCAAAATCTAAAACTAAAATTCAAGTGATCCTCCGCTCTGTAAGTACATATACAAGTATTTTGCGGGGGAATGTACAACTGAATGAAACAGTGGAGGATTACAAAAACTTTTTCGCAAACTACGCTTAGCGGGAACTTCTGAGAGCTTTCACAGCTCCTTGGAGAAGCTAATTCTTAGAAGTTATTACATCATTTGTGTTAAATAGACACGTAACAAAAAGCATTGAGAGATGTAGCAAATTGGCACGTTTTCCCTACTATAAAACGCTTCAGGAATTCAATATGGCGAGGAACAGAAAGCCTTAACAGATCGTCTATTGACTAAATTACAGATGTTTAGTTGGTTAGGGCTAGGAATAGAGGGCCGAGGTTTTCAAGTGTATTTTTTGACAATGGAATAATTAATACAACTCAGGAGTATACACTTAAGTCACAAGTGCAGATAAAGCGAATACAGTCATCCGATTTAGTAATCTTTGATGATTTGATGTATATGGCCATGGATCAGCGTGAAGCGAATCTGTTCTTCCAATTGGTAAATCATCTTTATGAACGAAGTTCGATTATTTTAACATCAAATAAAAGCCTCGATTAATGGAGTAAGTTAATGGCGACGAAGGAAATACTACCGCCATATTAGATCGAATTTTTCAAAGTGTGGAGGTTATTCACATGGATGGCGACAGCTATCGCATAAAAAACAGGCAGCATGTATTTTAAGCAAAAGTGTTCATTTTAAACGAGCAAAAACTATATGTTTTAACTTGACGGTTACAAACTAAATCGCTGTTGGAACATTGTCATTAAAAATTTACATCTTTAAAGAGAATTTGCTTCTCTTTTGTAGAATTATGGATTCATGAGGGGGAATTGTAATTTATGTTATTCAAATTTAAGGCAGTGAGGGAGACCTGATGACATTATATATAGCTGGTTATAGCAGGCTAAAGTTTGCGCAGAGGTACTTAACATGTTCAGAAGTGGGGTGGCCGATAATCTGGGATACTTACAAAGAACTAGAAGAATCGTTCTAAAATAACCTGCAAAACTGAAGAAAAAAATGATGAGGTGATGAATTGTCAACGGAAAAAACTGAGAATTTAAAATTAAATATATGTGAACCAACAGAACGATTATTTTTAGACGAATGGAATGAAAACTTTGAGACAATCGATGGAGATGTAGAAAAGACTAAGACACAGTTGGAGGAAACTGTTAAGAAAGTTAATGGTGTTTCTCATAATGTGAATGGAAATGTAAATGTGTCAGGTGGCACTGGTGATTTTAGTCTTATGCCTAATCTATACATTGCGAACCCTGCAAATCCATTAGATATTGAAACGTATGATGGAAGCAACCAACCTACACATCCTAGTGTGAAATTCTTTGAAAATAAATGGAATGGTTTTCATTATTGGATGGCGTACACCCCTTATCCGAACAACAATTCAGATTTAGAAAACCCATGCGTCGTCGCATCAAACGATGGTACTAATTGGGTTACGCCGAGTGGACTTATAAATCCTCTTGATGTTGGATCAAAATATGGACAAGGTGCATATCTTAGCGACACACACTTAGTGTATAGACCAGATACGAACACACTTGAATGTTGGTATAGAGGGATTTATGGTAGTCCTGTTGTGGAGCATTTGTTTAGAAGGACAACAAATGATGGAATCAATTGGACATCAGTTGAAAGCATGTATTCGATTCAATCAGCGAATTCTGCAAGTCTTATTTCTCCTGTGGTTCTTTGGGATAATTCAGTTAAAAAGTATTTAATTTGGATAATCTTCTCTGTATCGCAAACCAATCGATATTTAAAATACTATGAATCCACAGATGGGAAAGCTTGGACTTTTATCAGAGATATACGCATAGACGACCCGAGTGGTCGTTATATTATGTGGCATTTTGACATTATTAAATCATCTGTGGGATATGAGTTTGTAGGATCGTATCAAGATGGAGGTCAATTCGACAAGATAAACTATTTATGTTATGCAAAGTCTTCTGATAACATTACGTATTCCAAGCCTGATACGATTCTTGGCTCAGGCTATAAAGGTTCTTTTGATGATTTGGAGCTATATCGACCTTGCTTGGTTCGTATGTCTAATTACATTATGCTTTATTACGGCGCACAAAAGGATCGTGCTATTTGGCATATCGGATTAATCAAAGCCCCTAATATTAATGTGTTGGTGAACCTATTAGCGGATAAGGATATACAAGAAAGCAAAACGTCTTTACTTCTTAAACTAAACGACTTAGAAACGAGAACTTTTGCGTTAGAGCAAGCGGTGTTGAATATTCCTGATCTTCCATCATCTGTTCAGACAACGGTTCTATCAGATACGTTTGATCGAGTTAATGGGGGTCTCGGTGTTGCAGACACTGGTCAGGCATGGGTTGTGAATAACACATTCGATATCGTTGGTGGTAAAGCAAAAGCAGGGTCTGGTGATGGTAATAACTATGCAACTACTAACGCGGGAGCATCTAATTTTACCGCTGAAATTACAATTACTTGTGGAACGTCTGGATCAGGAACCTTTACGTTTAGAGGGTTAGACGCTTTATCTCCGTCATGGCGCGATTGTTTTGCGGTTGTAATGGCTAAGGATGCAAATAAAATCGAACTTATGAGACATATGGACACGGTGATTGGTAACCATAATATTACTTTGCTTACAGGTCAAGAATACCTTATTAAAGTTGTGTGTGGGGGGGCGAGTATTAAAGTTTATTTGGACGATGTGGAGATTCTAAATGCCATAGATAGCGCTTACTTTTCGCAGACACAAGTTGGCATGTATCAATGGGGAGCTAATGGTACATTCTTATTCGATGATTTGTCTGTTAAGGCATAGTTGG